>NZ_BBAJ01000027.1 GCF_001311195.1 Lacticaseibacillus camelliae DSM 22697 = JCM 13995 | reverse complement strand
AAAATTGAGGGACTTTCTTCGCTTGAATCTAGGGACATCTCATGCCGTCATCGAAGAAGCTATGGCCCGGATGGCGCAGACGTGGCAGAAAATGATCAAATAATCGAATTGGAGTGAGATAGCATGTTTAACTTCTTGAAAAAAAAGACTAATAAAGTTTCTTTCGTGGCCCCGGCAACTGGTCAAGCGATGCCGATCACAGATGTTTCTGATGAGATGTTTTCGCAAAAAATCATGGGGGATGGCTACGCGGTCAAGCCGACAAGCGATGACTTGTACGCTCCCGTCAGTGGATCGATCACGTCAGTTTTTCCAACCAAACATGCTATTTCATTTAAGACGCCTGAAGGACTGGAAGTTCTGTTTCACATGGGCGTTGATACGGTTGAGCTTAAGGGTGCGCCTTTCAATCTTTCTGTAAGTGAGGGACAGTCTGTAGCTGCAGGAGACTCACTGGGAACTATGGATCGTTCAAAAATTAGCGCCGCGGGAAAGTCTGATGAGCTGATTGTCGTATTTACTAACACTGACTTGATTTCAAGCGTTTCTGTGGTTGCAAAGGCCAGTATTAAACACGGTGATTCGTTGGGTGAGGTAACCTTAGTATCCTAAGTTCATACGATAAATTTTTTTGGAGGAAAGTCAGCACTTTGCGCTTTCATATAATTCTTGGCGTGCAGACAGGCTTATTTCTATGAAGTGTAAAGAGGGGTCTCCTGATTTAGGAGGCCTCTCTTTGGCGTTCTGATTAGAAGACGGTTGTTTTAGCCTATTATCAATATCTGAACGGATATGGGCAGTTTTGCTTTGAGATACCTATATGGGAAAAAGTTGAAATTGTTACTCCTCGAATTTGAGAAAAGCGATGGTAGGTAGACTTTAGAGTCCGCTCACGCATTTCTACTGCAAGACCTGTTCATTTTGTGGAACGGTTTTGTCGGCCGAATAACTATTTCAGTTTCTCACTCCGTTCTATTTGAGACACACCAAGCCTGGCTACAGACTTTTATCTTATTGACTAATTTGTTTCAAGTATTGTTCAAGGTAATTGAGAACGCCATTGTCGTCGGCTGCTTCAGTAATCTGACTGGCTATCGTTAATACCTCCGGATCGGCATTTGCCACGGCTACGCTCGTGCCGGCGATTCGCATCATCGTTAGATCATTCCGGCCGTCTCCGAACACGCAACTATCAGCAAGCGAGATACCGAAATAGTTACTGAGCAGTCGTAGACCATGTGACTTGTCCTTTCCGGGCCGGATTAGGTCAATATTGCCAAAACGGCTAGATGTTGCGTGTACTTGCAGTGGAAAAGTGGTCTCAATTTTATCTAATAGTGTTTGGGTCTGTGACTTGGGACACGAGATGCTGATTTTAATAATATGGTGAGCGTAGGGCAGTAGCGTTGCCACCGTTTCGAGTGCGGGACAGAATTCGTGCATCATCTTGATTCGCCCTGGATCGTCCCCGTTCAGCATAAAAGCTTTTATTGGTGTACAGATGACGAGGTGTAGATTGGGAATGTTGCTTAGATATTGAACCAGCGCCTGTGCTGTGCTATCAGGGAACAGGTTGACCTCGAGCACTTTTTCTTTGCTTATAATGTAAGGTCCGTTTTCGGCAATCATCCCATCGATTGAGAAACCAGTGAAGTATTCGTCAATTCGTTCTCGCTGATTTCCACTTGCGATTGCAAAACGAATGCCCCTATGGTGCAGAGAACTAAGAATGGACTTAAATCGCTGTCGGTCATAATGACGTGTGTGATCAAGAAACGTGTGATCCATATCAGTAACGAATAGCCGAACCACCACGGTTAGCTCCTTTCGTGCGCGTCTTATCAGCGCGGCATAAACAATCAATCATACCTTTAGTCGAACAGCGGTTGCGGCATCATTGATACGGTGCACCACTATTGATTGTGCGTGGAAGGGCACACGGTCTAGACTGTAGACTTTTTTCCCCCGGAAAAGTTCACGGTGCATGATTGCAACACTGTAGCGCTCTGTAGGCGTGACTTGTATCTGCCATGCACTGCCTTCAGCGGCAGGCAAAGGCCGGTCGAGATTTTGCAGAATTGGAATTGAGCTGATTGTTGCAGTTTTTGGTGCGATGAGCGTGGTTTGGCTGATTTGGTTAGTGAACGGTGTGCGGTAGGTAAGAACTTGATGCGATTCCAGTTCATTGTAGCGGGGAGAAAACGGTGCAGTGGCCACAGTCAAGTCACCAAAATTGGCCAGTTGCCACTGGTTATTCAGGACTGCACCATTCCGGGTCTGGGCTAGATTGACACTGGGATCAAGATGGAAAAATTGGGTTAGTTCATGGGTGCCAGCTGCATGCACTTCATCGGTAATTAGCCAGATTGCACCAGGTATGCTGACAATCTTGCGTGTCCAAACGCTCAACGGATCACTCCCGAGAAGCGTACCTTCGAGGTAATGGTAAGGAGGGCGGTGACGTACATAGGGTTTGAGGGGGGTGCCATACTGCGTGTAGTCCCAGCTGCTATCTGGTGCGCAGGGAGTGAACTGGTCAACCATAACTGAGTTGTGTGCTGGCATGGCTTTGAGTTCTGTGCGCAGCGGCTGGTCTTCGCGGTAAGTATAACGTCCGGAATCGACTAGTAGTGGTTCACCATGGACGTATAGGGAAAAATGATTGTTGTCACTATGGCCGTGGCCGCTTCCTAAGGGCCCGGCATTAAAGAATAGGAAGTCGGCGTCTTTGGCCCAGCTGCTGCGAATGGCGTAATTACCGCTGTCCTCACCATTGAAGGTAAGCGCAGTCGGCACGTCTTCGGGGCGCTGTTGGAACGCCTTCGTTCCTGCAGAGCCGAGCCAGTAAAGGGTTTCTGGACTCAGCGAAGTTTCGGTATAACCTGCAAGCCGCGGTTGGTTCAAAATCACCGCAGCACAGTCGAATACATCATTGGCTAAAATGCGATCTGTATCGCCGAATAGTTCAAGCATGCCAGTGGGCGGCAGCGTCATTTTCAACGCTTGGGTCATTTTTAGTGCGATTGCTTTGAATTCTGTCACGTCGCGGTGCCACCATTCCTGAGTCGCAATGGCGCGGAGTAAGGCGTTCAGCACTTGCACATGATACATTAGCGACTGCTCCCATTGCATACCATCATCAAGGATTTGTAACTGCAGTTGCTCCTTGAGCTCCGTCTCCGCCCATTTGAATAATGGCTGTGCGGCAAAATCGGACTCCAGTACAGGGAGAACTGTTAGTAATGCACACGTTTGAATACTGCCCCAGTTGCTAGTTTTATATTTGGGAATGTATTGAGTCCTGAGATAGGTGGTCTGCGAGATCAGACTGGTGGCAATCGAGGCCAGCGCGTCGTCTGAAAGGTTCTCGTCTTGGTTTAAATAAACCAATGCGTCAACGATATTCACTAGGCGAATACCGGTATCCAAGGTGCGGGTAGAATTTTGCGGCTTGAGAGACGGATGCTGTGCGATCCATGCTTGAATAAAGTGGAGGGCCGCTTGATTGAATTCCTTGCGACCAGTGATTCGAGCGGCAATAATTAGATCACTGAGCCAATCCATGCGATTGAGCATGAAACACCACTCGGGGTCATCATTGCGAATAGCTTCGTAATCCAACGGATTGATCTGATATGGCGTCTTGCAGCGTTCCATGTCCCAAGGCTTGTTAAACAAAAATATATTATTCAGCAAACGTTCCGCGTTTTGGATGATGGCTTGTTTTGCGTTCTTGTCTAAATCTTTCTCGGGGTCAAAGGTACGAGCAGCTGCGATTTGATTGAGTCGCGTTTTGAGAGCATTGATATCTATCATTTTTCCTCCTGCAAACAAGATAGCGCCAACCAACCCGCAAGGCGAGTTCAGTTGGCGCCATCCTAGTATTTCAGATGCTTTACACACCGAGAATGTGGACCAGGCTTAAGACAATCCCAATCACTACGGTTAGGATAACCAGCTTGTAAGTTGTCCAGCCGCGTTTCTTGATTAGGTAGTACATCAGCAAGGTGTACAGCACTGGCAGTAGCGCTGGCGCTACTTTGTCCAGCAAGGCTTGGATATCCACGGTTGAAGTGGCAGCACCCTTAGCAGCCTTAGCACTGGAGGCGTAGGTCAAGGTTACCTTCATTTTAACAAAGGTGGCTGCCAGGCCGGCAATAACTGTGACACCAATCATGCTGGCAGCCTCTGAAATTTGGCTCATCTTCGCGCTGAGCTTTTCGATCATGCTTGTCCCCAGGCGTTTCCCATAAGCACCCATTGCAAACTTGATCGACAGCAGCGTAAAGTTTTCGGCCAGTACGAAGAATACTGGGGCTAATGCAACGTTGTTCATCGCCAACGAGGCAAAGATTGTTGAGAATAGTGGTGCGATACAGAACTGGGATAATGAATCCCCAATCCCAGCTAATGGGCCCATCAAGGCCATCTTGATACCGCGAGTTTCTTTGTATTCCATCCCATTATCAGCCATCGCCAAATGAATCGAGGTGATAAACGGAATCAGATTCGGGTTAGTGTTGTAAAATTCGATGTTCTCACTCAGCACCTTCGCCAGCTTATCAGGATCTTTACCGTATAGCTTCTTGAAGGCTGGGTACATGATCAAGGAGTAGCCTAATCCTTGATAATTGCTGTAGTTAAAACCGTTCTGCAAGAAATAGGAACGCAGTGTGGTTTTGCGGTAATCGCTGTTGGTTAATTGATTAGATCCAGTCATCGTGAGATTCCTCCTCGCTTGATTTGCCTGCATTTGCCGGAGAGGCCTGTTTTCGTCTTGTTCAAAATAGAACTTGAGTGCGAAGACTAAAGCAATAATGGCAATGCCGATTACAGGTAACTGCAGGTAGGCGGCTAAGGCATACCCTAATAGGGCAAATGGAATAAGTTGTTTCTTCAGCATGACAGTCATAATCATGGCAAACCCAATTGCTGGTAGCATACCACCGGCAACATTAAGCCCGGTGAGCAGCCAATCCGGAATCATGGCGACCAAAGTCTTCAAGGTACTCATGCTATAAGCCCCAAGGAACCCAAGTAAAAAGCCAACGATTGCGAATAAAATGACGGTGATATTAGCAATAAAGCGGAATTTACCAAACTTATGTGCCTTTAACGCGTTTGTCGCAGCTTCGGGCAGCCCGGCGCAAAGGGTGTAAACGAAGGTCTGCAGGAACTGAATTGCGACCGCAAATGGGATCGATAGAGCCAATGCGCTTTGCGGAGTAACGCCTGACATCGTAATAGCCATCAAAGTCCCAATGATCCCAGGGCCAATTGGGTTAGGCGGGACGGTACCACCAGCACCGACCCCAAAGCCCATGAAGCTAATTCAGCGACGGCGCCACAGGCCAAGGCTGTTGGAATATCGTTCAAGATGACCCCAACCCCAAAACTCAAGACCAAGGCGCGGTTGGTATAGATGCCCCATAACATCCCCGCGTAACAAAACGCGGTCCAAAGCCCAATGAGTAGGGCTTGTATGAGTGTGATTTGCATGATTGCTCCTCCTAATTGAGATTAATCTAAGTAATCGGCGATGTTAACCTCGACACTACCATCATTGCCAGATGGCGTGGTGCGGTTGTCAAATTCGATGTGATAGTCATTAATCAAAGTCTTTAAAGCAGCCTTATCTTCTGGTCCTAGGAAAATCGAGCGGGTAACTTTTTGCTTGCCAGGAGCGTTGTGAATGTTACCAATGTTGATTTTCTTGATTGGGACTCCGCCCGCCACAAGTCGCAGCGCATCCTTAGGATCCTTCACCAACAGGAAAATCTTCTGTGCTGGATTGGCCTTATAAATAATATCAATTACTTTTTGAACGGGGTAAAAGCGCATGGCCACGGATGATGGAATTACAGTTTTCATCAAGGTTTGTGCTACTTTATCTTCTGCAGTTTCGTCATTAGCGACGATGCAGGTATTCACGCCAAGCACTTTGATCCACATTTGTCCTTGGCCATGGACCAGGCGTTCGTCAATGCGTGTCATCACAATATTCGGATCTGCCATTTGTATTTCCTCCTAAGAATAATTGCGTTTTACCAGTACATTTGCCACTGCTTCTTGTAACGAATCAGGGCTTCTAAGTAGAAATAGTCACCCCATAGATTGCCTTCATCCACACCGCGGCCTGAGTGCCATGAGTACACCCCATGGTTGAGCAAGGCTGTGATACCGGTAGTTTGCTCATCAGTGTAATTGGTAATCAAACTTCGCAGCATAGAGGAGGCAGCGTGCTGGTAAAGGGGCTTAAGTTCATCTCCTTCCTGTAAGAATCCCTCCATTTGTTTGATGCCGCAGACGGCAATGGCTGTGGCGGATGAGTCTTTAGCCTGCCAATCGCCATCGTGAAAAATCAGATCCCAATAAGACACCATGTCAGCCGGCAGTCGGTTCAAGAAGTAATTAGTTACTGCCTTGAACGTGTGGATGTCCGCGGCATCTTGGAGGCGGGTGTAGTTTAGAGCGATGCCGTAAATCAACCAGCTCTGACCACGAGCCAGCTGGAGTCATCAGAGTAGCCTTGGCGGGTTTTGCCGCCAAGCGGTTGGCCCGTTGCTGGGTCGAAGTAGAAAGTGTGGAACGCTGAAGCATCGGGCCGAATCGCGTATTTCAGCGTAGTCGCGTAATGCTTACTTGCAACCTCTTTATACTCCGGCTTGCCCGTTTCCTCACTCGCCCAAAATAGCAGGGGAATGTTGAGCAAAGCATCGACAATCAGGCGATAGTTCTCTGCACTGCCTTTTGGCCCCCAGGCTTGAATGAATTGACCTTTTGGATTGTATCGGGTCATCAGCTTGTCTGCAGCTTTAAGCGCTGCGGCTTTCGCAATTGGGTTACCAGTGAGTTTATAGGCACTCACACAAGAAGGAGTATACAGAAAACCGAGGTCGTGATGATCGACATCAATCTCATGATCGATGCGGTATTTGAAGCTCTGAACGTTTTTCTCTGCCAGCCGGCGGAAATGCTCATCATTGGTGGCCTCGTACGCTAACCACAGAATCCCAGTCCAGAAGCCAGTCGTCCATTCTACGTTCTCGGAAGGCTCATAGCTGCTGTTCTTAGTCGATGAGCTGGGGAAAGTTTCCCCCAGTTTCACAATGTTGTGCTTTACTTTGTCAATGACCACATTGATAGCGCTGTCGATCTCTTTCTCACTTAACAGGGGTTGATTCAAGTAATTTTTAGGGTCACGCAAAGGTTCCAAATTGATCTGTGTCATAGCGTCCTCCAACAAACACGTCTTTATAAAGGGTTAACGTGTTATCTGATTTCAAGTCAAAGGATACTCCGGTTTTTAACGTTTGTAAACGCTTTTTTTAATTTTTTTCCTGTTGGTATTGTTGGTGTGCGCAAGTTAACCTCAAATGCATTGAACTGGCAATAACTAAATTTATTTTTAGTCTTTGAAAGACTGGCCTTTTTTTAACGATTTGAGGTAAATTGGGGGTGCGACGTTAGTTATAACGTTAACCCTAACTTTCCAAATAGGAGTCGAAATCATGCAACCAAAATATCAGTTAATTAAGCAAGAAATCGTTAAAGCGATTGAGAACGGGACTTTCAAGCCTGGTATGCGCATCTATTCAGAAGGCGAGCTACGTGTGAAGTATGGGGTAAGCAATACTACCGCAGTCCGAGCTTTAAATGAGTTGGTGAGCGAAGGCTATTTGGTACGGCGCCAAGGCGATGGCACGTTCGTCCGGCGGAACTTGAACCATCAAAAAGCTTGGTTCAGTGAGTTTTCACCATTCAAGCTGGATGCCAGTGGACAGCGTGAGCGGATTGTTGAACACACAGTCACAACGGTTAACCAAAACATTACTAACGCGGATATCTCTACATTACTTGGCGATCCTACAGAAAGTCAGCAATTGATCTGCGTTCATCAAGTTGCCTACGCTAATGATGTCGCCTGGAAATTTCAGGATCGGTACTTATTAGGGACATACTTGGATCGCTCAGCAATTGAACGTTTGACTGCAGGCAGTAGCCTGTCCCGAGAGATGCGCTTAGATCGCAACCTAGCGGACTATCCCACCCAAACTCATGTTAATGTAGAGTCCCTTGATCAGCTACCGATGCTGCAAGAGGAGATTGCCACGTTGGGGCAGACAGCAAACTATGCGGATGCGCCGGCTGTCTTTCATTTGACCAAGACTTTCTACGGTCCGGCTCATCAGGTATTGGTCTACCTTGTATCAAACAATCATCCTGCGTACTACCACATCGAAATATTGACTGATTAAGCAGTCAGAACGCCAGGGCTTTTGTCTTATGATGACGTTGAGTAATACCTGTTTTCACCGTTGACGAAGGCCGGATACCCAGTCTTCCCAGTAATTTGACTGGGTTAAGGATTGGACGATACGGATATTGGTGATGTGTGGTTAGGAGCGCGTTTCTGTCTAACTCATTCGCAAAACAGGAGCAGTTTTATATCAGAAATTGTTTTGCGGCTCAAATAGCAATTAGATTCAGCTGAAGGCGTTGATATACGCGTATTATTAGCCTTCTGTGGTCTCACAAATTGGAAGCGTTGACATTCTCTGCCGGGGACCACTATACTGCACGTCATGGCTATAGTCGGTGAGCAGCGAACATAAAGTTGAAGCGGATAAGCATCCTTTTTCACCATATGAACAGATTCTGCATTGCTGATGAACAGACAAACTGAAGCTTCAGTTGAGATGCAGACTTTTATAGGCCGTTCGAGATAATGCGGAGCGTCATGGGTAAAGCGTTGGCAAACTACAAACGGGAGGATTAGAGAGTGGCAAGAGCAGGGTAGCTTTAATACCTTATTCAAAGAAATTGGGGGAGCGCTACCCCATCTTTGGTCTTTAATTTTTGAACATGTATATTCCACAAAGTATAGAAAAGGGGATTAAAATGACACAATTTCAAACAATTATCACCGGACACGGGCACTTTGCAACAGGAATGAAGGGCGCTGTGGAACTGCTAGCGGGTGTCCAGACTTCGTTTAAGTATATTGATTTTGCTGAGGGCATGAGCGATGAAGAACTGGGACACCAACTTCAAGCCGCATTAACTTCCAGCCCGACTTTAATTTTTACTGATCTTGTTGGTGGAACACCTTATAAGGAAGCTGCCAAGTTGTCGCTTTCGAGGCAGGACCTTGCTGTTGTTGCAGGTTGCAATCTAGCGTCGCTATTAGAGACTATTTTCAGCAACTACGATTCGCTGTCAGAATATGCTGATACGTTGGTCAACGTGACAAAGCAGTCTGCGCAGGTACTCGATCTTTCTTTAGGCGAGTCGGAGGAAGATCCCGAAGATGGAGAAGGAATTTAAGCAACTGTCAGTTCATTAATGTTGGCACGACGAATAGGGCAGAATTAACGACCCTTTTTAGTTTTTAGGGAATTTTTTTCTGAGAACATCCATGAATGAAATTTTTTTAGTCCTCACGGTTGGCGTACGTATCTAACCCAAAGTAGTTCACTGAATGGATTCGGGGAACTCTAGGACTAATGAAATTGTAGGAGGTAGCCAAGGTGCAGTTACAACTTCGGAAACGTGAGATCACGCTCTTACAAACTTGGATGGACCGCTTAATTGCAGACCAAATTACATCCCCAAATCCGCGCTTTGATGGTGGTGCTCTGTGCCCGAGCTGTTTACACTTTCATGGCCGTGTTATAGATAGTATTTATCCACTGATGACACTGGCTGATTTGACAGGTGATGAGCGATACCGTATATCTGCCGAGCGCTTTTTTTTATTTGGGGGAATAATCTTTATTGTGATGATCACAGTTATTACAATGACGCCCAACAGACCTGGAATAAGACAACAATATTTTTTTTGCGCAGTCGTTAGAACTGGCCTTAACAGAGCATGGGCAAATCCTCTCGCCGCAAGTGTACGATACTTGGATCACACGCTTACGCGAAATTTCGAGGTGGATGTTTGACAATTTCACCAAATCAGATTCTGCCAACACGAATTACCATGCGGCATGTGCTGCCGCGATGGCGATGTGTGGCCAATTCCTTAACGAACCGCGTTATCTAGAACGGGCCCGAGAACTGGCAGAGTTTTGCCAAGAGCATATCACGAAGGACAACTTTCTATTTGGGGAAGGGAACCCACGAGATTTCATTACAGCGAAAGGGTGCTACTCAGTTGATGTGGGATATAGCTTAGAGGAAACACTGCCCAACTTACTTGAATATGCTGTGACGATGGCTGATGAGAAGCTGTACGCAAGGTTGGTGCATGTTGGTCAAACTTATCTGCATTTTCTCCTGCCAGATGGTGGCATGGACAACAGTTTTGGCACGCGTAATTTCAAGTGGACCTATTGGGGCAGTCGTACAAGTGATGGTGCTCTAGCCGCGTTCACTCGGCTGAGTCAGCGTGATGCGGCTTTTGGGTCGGCGGTTGATGCGCAGTTAACGCTTCTCGAACGGTGTACGCATGATGGCTATTTGTACGGCGGTCCAGATTACGCTGCTCATGGTGAGGAGCCGTGCCTTCACCATCTCTTTACGCACGCGAAGGTTCTTGCGGCATGCATTGACGAACCCACTGCTAAAAGACGATTGGGTAAAGCAACTCAATTACTCGGGCATTGGCATTTTGATGCGGTGAACACGTCTGTTTGGCGGACACCACTGGTATACGCCAGCATCACGGCAACGGACTATGCGCATTTTGAAGGGGGACACAGTGTTGGTGGCGTAATGGGGATGCTCTGGCACCGCGCGTACGGCCCGATACTTGCTAGCGGGATAACAGATACTACTAGTCGTGAGCCGTTAAATACACAGCTTAGTCGCCGAAAGGAATCGCTAGTTTCGAGCGCTTGGCGCTGGAGCTATCATGAGAAGGGTCAGGATTACTCTAATGTTTATGACTTGATGGCTCAGATGGTGACGGATAAGACTGGAGCAGCGGTTTACTTTAACTTTGCTAATAAACACTTTGAGCGATTGCCCGGGGCCCGGGGGCAGATTAGATACGAGTTATTAGACAATCGAATCACCTGGAGGCTGCGGACTTCGGTTGCAAAGCCTATTACATTGATTCTGCCAATCTGTAAACGTGAGAACTGGCAGTTTATACAAAAAGATAATGGTGTACGGATAACAAAGGGTGAAACACAACTCGTTATTTCATCAAGTGCAAGCCTCAAGTGTGTCAAACCAGGATTCGCTCTGGCTCCAGGATTTGAACTGTGTGTCCTCTATTTTGAATTAGCCAGCAATGCCAATGAGTCTTTAACTTTTGAGGTCACACCGGCGCACCAGAACTGATTTATGCCGCTAGGCCTAGGCTGTTGAATGTTTGTCATAACTTTACTGGAAAGATGGTATAGGCTAGGCTCACACACTGACCAGTAACTGCGGAATGAAGTTGTTTTGTTTGGTAAGAGGGTCAAGGGTGCATCAGTTAACAAAAGGGTACCCAGGCCGGTTGTGACCTGGGTACTCTCGGATAACATCATTAGGTTTTTCTGGCTCTTGACGAAAGCCCACTTCTTCGGATCTGGGCTTTTGTCATTCAAGGAGATTCTCTAGAGACATATTTAGGATATAGGCTATGGCTTACTATTTGAAATGTCAGTCCTCCTTACGCTTACCAAAACCGAGTAAAACGATTATTGATGTCAGTGCCAAGCCAAGAATTGTACCTGACTGGTCGATGTCGTCACCAGTTTTAGGTAATGTTTGCTTGTCTTTGGACGCATGATCTGCAGTGCTGTTTGCAAGCGGAACGGGACTGACATTATCTGTAGTGTTATTGATGCCTCCTGTTCTGCCAGTGTTTGTTTTGTTATTCTTTGGCGCCTTTAAATTAGCAGTTGAAACGGTACTACCAGAGATGTAGTTGCTCTGTTTAGGAGCAGCCTTCAGGGTAACATACTGTGAAACGCCATGCTTGCCCTTGGTATTCACGGTCACAATAGTCTTACTTCCTTGAATTGTGGCCGTTGCATCTCCTTCTGCAATGCTGAATCTACCATTAATTACGAAGGAGACAGTGTCTTGCTTGTTCGTTGGGTCCTGAATAGAGAAGCTATTGCCGCTTCTCATCATGATCATTTGACTGCTTGTCTTGATGTCATTGACTTTGCCTTTGTCAGTGAAAAATACATAACCTTCTATGCCAAGTTTGTTTTGTCGAACAGCAGCAACATCGCTGGTATTCTTCAAAATAGTCACAGCGTCCTCAGACATATATTGAGCTAACTGAGTAGCATCTTTATTTGGAACGATACTATATGCATAACTACTATTTGCGTTGCCTGCATGTTGGTAAGTTAAGGTGACGTAATCTTTAGTGACAGTCTTATCAGCGGCACCTGTCGTCACGTTCCGGACGTCTGAGTACTTACCAGTGCGACTTTCTTGTAAAATATTCACTTTATTGTTGTCAAAGAACACATAGCCCACGTTTCGTTTGGCGTTGTCGTTGTCCTCGATTGTTAGCCATCTCAACGCTGAATTGTTATCCTTGTTTTCAAGGTTCGATTTTACAGAGACGCTTTCAGTGGAATCAAACATTTTATTGTCAATTGTGGTGGTCATATCTCGCCCATTGATATCATGGATGTTTGAACCGAGGACGACAATTTCGCCGTCAAACATGAACCACGCTTTATTCGCTTCTGCGTTTTTGAATACTACAAAATCCGATGGCAGTTTATCTTTATCAGCATAGGACTGCTCGTCTCCAAGCTGCATACCCGCAACACCATAATTTTTTTAATGCGGCACTGCCAGAAAAATCATTGGTGCCCAGTGGGAAATAAACATACGTATTTTGTGCGACGGATCCAGACTCAAATTCCGGCTCATGCGAATAGAAGTTTCCGCCATAAAGCTCAGGAATGGTCTTTCGTTCTTCATTCACCGTGGTGACCCCGGGTAGTTTGTTTGGATCAACCGTTGCCTGGTAATCGATACCAAAGGCTTTTGTTTGGTCCACGCCATCCTGATACAAATAATAGGCGCCATCACCTTGATACCAAGGCTTGAGGTTTTCACCCGACATGTATTCATATTTAGAAATGCGGTCGGAGCTTCTGGAGATAGCGAAGGCATATCCCGGGCGAATAAGCACCGATTTATCCATCAGGTTAAAAGCAAAATACTGGTTGTCCGTTACCGGGTTCTCGCTCGAAATGGTGTTGTCATTCAGTATCTGGTTATAAACGACGGTGTTGTTTGCCGAAGCAAATTTGCTACTGTCAACTTTTAATTGTTTAATGCTACCAAGATATTTGATGTAGCTTTGAAGCTTCTGCTGAGTTTGACCGCTCATAGAAGTCGAAAGTTGGACAAGTGCCTCAATGATGCCTGCACTGTCAGTATATCCAGAACCAGTGCGTGAGACCCCTCGACCCTTGACGATTTCCATCATATAGCCTTCGTACATCAGGGGAGAGAAACTGTTATATATCCAATTGTTAACGGTTGCCAACAATTCACCGCTCTCTAGAGAAGTCCCGTGCAGTAATGTAGTCAGCTGAGCAGTTCGGCCCAAAAGCACGATGCCGTAGCTCCCCGTATAAGGGACAGTGGAATGCTGAATAAATGATCCGTCTTCATAGAAACCGTCTGTGACCCCGTGTTGGATGTTGTCGGGATTAATAACAGCTAAGCAAGTCATAAAGTCAGAGATTGCCTTTTTAACCCTTGGCGCATCATTACTGGCCACACCCTGACAGATTCTGTCTAAGGTGATGTCTGCCAAGTTGGCACCGGTATGCTGCCGAGCATCTAAGTTCACGTCCCCAATCTTAGGTGAACCAGGTTTTTCGTCACCCCTTAAATAGGCATCCATAGTTTTAATGGATTCATTAACAAAGTCGTCGCCTAGGTCATCGTGTAGTAGTAGCAACATTGGAGACAAGCTCTTTGGCACGCCAATCTCCCACTGGTACCAGTTGCCATAGTAGCCTTTATCCGTATCTTTTAGATATTTGTCCTGCAGCCACTTTAACGCATCAATCAATGCATTTTTGGCTTCTTGGTTTTTGTACATAGTATTGTATTTACTTGGTGTTGCATACGCTAATGCGACACTATACAAGTTGGTGTACGTACTTCCAAGATTGGCCGAAAGGTCTGCAACGGTTTTATCCGTTCCTTTGCTGTTATCTAGGACAAGTTTTTCGTATACAGCATTACCAGCATGATCAAAATCAGGGATATTTGCTTTCCCTTTCTTGGCGATACTTTCCATTTTGGCTTTGTTTACGGGATCATTGTTGATTGTCTCGTTGCCAATCAGATATTCAATTTGATTGTGCTTAATCTTGCTCATTTCTTCTGAGCTGATTGCTGATTCTTCTGTCGATGACACAGTTGGTTTTGGCTCCGCAGCCACTGAAGTGGTTGATAATGCGTTGGGAGATTCTTCTGTTTTGGCAGCTGGCGTTTGCGTGTCAGTTTCATCAAGACTGGAAGGAACGGTTGCTTCAGTTGCTGTGGTTTGTGTGGCATCGTTGTTGGTCTTAGCATTTTGTGATTGAATAATCGGTTTATCGGCACTGCTCGACGACGGATCGGCTGAGCTAGCTTTCGTACTCTCGTCCTCAGGGCCTTGATCTGATAAGACGTTGGTTGATGTTGCAGTCTCAACAGTAGGATTAGTCGAGTTGGTTAATCCGCTGGCGGTAGATTGACCAGACGTTTCTACTACTCCTGTGATAGTCTCTGCAGAGGCATCGGCGTGGACAATTGAATATGGGCCAGTACCCAGGGTGATTGCAGCACCCGCAGTGGTGATACCAGCTACGAGCCAGAGCTTTCCAGCCTTAAAAAGTTTAAAGTGAGTTTTTGACACACCGTTCATTTTTCATTCCTCCTTAGTTTGACGAATATCATGCAAACAGCATCGAATCCTACTTCTGGTTAGCAATAACTGCTTCAAATGTTTGCTGGGGCTTTGAAGATGTGGTAATGGGCGGGGGGGTATCATCTCCTTTATTAACCCTGGAACATAGGGTTAACGTGTTGTCTAATTCCAGGGCAAAGGATACTACGATTGATAAGTGTTGTAAACGCTTTTATTTATACAAATTTAGGCGGGAGGTTAAGTGCAATTGAGTTAACCTTAAACTCTTTTATGTAGTGACACATCAATAGATTTACTAAATGAATAGGCTGGGTTATTTCTCGTTTTTTGGGAGCATTGCGTGTTCGTCGTTAGTTATAACGTTAACCCTAGCTTATCTTACAAGAAACGATATTATGCAATCGAAGAGACTAACCCTAGTGGCAAAGCTGATATTCCCTGGTTCCTTTGAAGTTCAAGCTGCTGTTGAAACACTGTGCTACTTTTCCTTTCGATGGATATGTTATTTGCGCTTTCCATATAAATCTTGCGACATTAGGTCACCTTGCCCGAGGCATCTACAGATCTGATTCTCTTGGCGATTTTTACTAAGTATCCCTTTGACAAACGCGCCTTTCTAGTGTATTACTGTGGTTGGTACCACGGTGGTTGGTACCACGTCAGTCTAGCCACCAGGACATTGTGTAAGAGGGGATGAGACTCATTTCATTATCAGCGGATTTAGTGAAAAAGCTTGAAGAATACATTACGAAAGAATTGAGGCCAAACGATAAAATTCCTTCGGAGCGGGCGTTGAGCAAGCAGTATCAAGTTAGCAGAAATACGGTCCGTATTGCGTTAAATCAGCTTTTCTTACGTGGGGATATTTATCGTAGCCCGGGTAAAGGCACCTTTGTAGCCGATCGGATGAGCGGCAGAACCGATGTAGCCAGCTCGATTAGCTTCACTAAGCAGATGGGTGCGATGAATCTAAATCCTAAGAGCAGGATTGAGGAGCTAAAGCAGATTGCGGTCCCCGAAAAAATCGCGAAACACTTGCGTCTTGATCCGGGGGCACCAGTGTTTGTCCTGGTTCGGTTGAGAATCGCCAATGATGAACCCATGATGTTTGAGCGGACTTATTTGCCGGCGGACCTGTTGCCAGGCTTTAGCAAGAAGTTATTGGGCACCACGCCTCTTTACGATTTGCTGGACAAACATTATGGCATTCATATCGCCACTGTCGATGAAACGTTCTTTGCAGATTTAATGGGCGATGAATACGCTAAAGCACTAAACGTTGCAACGGGATCGGCCTGCCTGAAGATTCGGCGGACAACGTTCACAGATTCTGACAGAATTATTGAATACACAAAGAGCGTGGCTCGTGCGGATCGTTTTATTTATCAAGTTCATCACGCAAATCACTAACGTGCAGTATCACAAAGGAGGATGGAAAAAGTGTTTGAACAATCGACTGAAGCACTGACAAATTTGGGGGCGGAAATCACCACCCGTGAGATAAAGCAACAGCCCGATCTTTGGCAGGAAGCTTTTGATAACTATGAGACGCGTCAGGCCGTGATTACTGATTTCCTGGCCAAGGTTACTCATCAGGCGGCCGGCCAAAAGGTGCGTGTCGTTTTCACGGGTGCTGGCAGCTCTCAGTATGTTGGCGATACTGTGACACCTTATTTACAGGCGCACGGGGACCGAGATCGCTTCGATTTTGAATCAGTGGGTTCTACCGATATTGTGTCCGATCCCGCCGAGTTCTTAAAGGCTGATACGCCAACATTACTTGTTTCGTTTGCTCGAAGCGGGAATTCGCCTGAGAGTCTTAAGACGGTGAGTCTGGCTGAGCAAATCATCACGAATCTTCATCAAATCAGTATCACTTGTGCACCTGAAGGTAAGCTAGCTTTAAACTCTGCGAACACTTCGGGGACCTTGCTATTGTTGCAGCCCGGTCGTTCCAACGATAAAGGTTTCGCAATGACCGGTAGTTTTACATGCATGTTACTGACAGCGCTGCTGGTCTTTGATACGTCAAGCATTGAGTCGAAGCGCGCATGGGTTGGTGAAATGGCCTCTATGGGGAAAGAGGTGATTGAGCGAGAACAAGAAGTACAATCCATTGTTAATCAAGACTTCGAACGAATCGTGTATCTCGGTACTGGAGCTCTGGGTCGGTTGGCTCGCGAAGCGCAACTCAAAGTTCTTGAGTTAACTGCTGGTCGATTCTCGACAATGTTTGATACTTCGATGGGTTTTCGCCATGGCCCTAAGAGCTTTGTGAATGATAAGACCCTCGTGTTTGATTTTGTAAGTAACGATAGCTACTCTCGTCGATACGACATTGATCTGTTGGAAGAGGTTAAGAACGACAAGATAGCGCCTACGATCATGGCGATTGGGGCTCGCCAGACCAATAACTTCTCAGGTTCTGAATTCAATTTTGGTGAGAGTATTTCTGCGCTCCCCGATGCGTATCAGGCACTTCCGGACATCATGTTCGCGCAGACGCTGGCCTTGCTTGCTTCTGTCAAAGTGGGTAATCGCCCTGACACACCTTCTCCCACTGGGACTGTTAATCGCGTGGTGAAAGGTGTCACCCTTCACGACTATCCAGATACGAAAGAGATCTAGGAGATGGGTGGAGGACATGACTAAATATATTCATGCTGCAAAGTTCTTTATGCCCCACGTGACAGAGTCTGGCGGCTATCTACAAATCACATCTGACGGCAAATTTGGTGAGTATTTTCCCGAAACCATACGCCCGGACGGCGATATTATTGAATACCCGGATATGTGGGTGACCCCTGGACTGGTGGATACGCATATCCACGGGCTGTTAGGCCACGACGTCATGGATAATGATTGGGCGGGTATTGACGCTATGAGCCGCAACTTGGTTAAAGCTGGGGTGACGAGCTGGCTGCCAACGACTTTGACGGGGTCATTTTCTCAACTCAAAGAAGTCTGTGCCACAATCGCACAACATGCAGGTGAAGAAAGCGGCGCAAAAATCCAGGGTATTTACTTTGAAGGGCCTTACTTTACGACTAAGCACAAAGGGGCGCAGAACCCCAAGTACTTTAAGAATCCGAGCTTGGCAGAATTCTCGGAATGGCAGTCTGCTGCTAATGGTTTGATCAAAAAAATTGCCATCGCTCCCGAGCGCGAAGACTCAGTGGCTTTTACTCGTCAGGTAGTCTCTAAAGGGACCGTTGTGGCGCTAGGGCATAGCGATGCCACCTTTGAACAGGCGAAGGCGTGTGTTAATGCGGGAGCCAGTATGTTTACGCACACCTTCAATGGGATGAGTCCCCTTAGTCATCGTGCGCCTGGCATGGTCGGAGCGGCTATGTATCTGCAGGGTGTCACTGATGAACTAATTTGTGACGGTCATCATGTCCGTCCAGAGGTGGCAACAACCTTGGTTCGGTTAGTCGGACCGGAACACGTTGCGCTTATCACGGATTGTATGCGAGCAGGGATGATGCCAGACGGCGACTATAAGCTTGGCGAACTGCCGGTCTATGTCAAAGACGGAATGGCCCGGCTGAAAGAAGGAAATAGTTTGGCGGGATCAGTGCTGCAGCTTAAAGATGCACTGATCAATCTGCTGGCTTGGGGCGCAGCTACGCCTGAAGAGGCCGTGAAAATGGCAACGGTTACACCTGCAACATCTTGCCATATTGAACAGCAATGCGGAAGTATTTTGCCAGGCCGGCCCGCGGACTATCTTGTGTTAGACGCCAAATTGGGTTTGCACGCTACGTATTTAGATGGTCAGCTGGCCTATCGAGCTGGTACCCAAGATGAAAGCAAGTAACTATTAACATCGGACTATGAGCTTTTGACAACAATATCGCAACCTAGGAACGTCATTAGGAGGAAACAACAATGCCTGCTGAATTAACTACTACCCAGTTCAACCACTTGAAACAACTCTCGAATGATGACAATGTTATCTCTGCACTCGCACTCGATCAGCGCGGATCACTGAAAAAAATGATTGCCTCCGCTTCAGGTGAAGGTGAAAGCGAAGAAGTCATCATTGATTTTAAGAAGGCTATCTCTGAAGAACTAACGAAGTACGCGAGCTCTATTCTGCTTGACCCTGAGTACGGTCTGCCCGCAGCAAAGAAACGTGATAGTAAATCTGGTCTTTTGCTCTCATATGAAAAAAACTGGGTATGATGCCACAGAACCGGGCCGTTTCCCAGATTTGATTGATAATCAGAGCGCACTGCGAATTGGCGAGGAGGGTGCAGATGCGGTTAAGTTCCTCTTATATTACGATGCTGATGAAGGAGATAAAATCAACGATCGTAAGAAGGCGTTTGTAGAGCGCGTAGGTGCCGAAAGCAAAGCTAACAACTTACCATTTTTCTTGGAACTTGTGTCTTATGATGCCAATATGGACTCAGTAACTGATGCAGCTTATGCGAAGGTCAAACCTCACAAGGTGATCGAACTGACTCGTGAGTTCAGCAAACCACGTTATAACGTTTCAGTACTTAAGCTAGAAGTCCCAGTCAATCAGAAATTTGTGGAAGGCTTCACAGATGGCGATGAACCAGTTTATACAGCACAAGAGGCAGCTAATTACTACAAGGAACAGGCTGAAGCAACCAACCTGCCGTTTATCTTCTTAAGCGCGGGCGTGACAAACGAGATGTTCCTTAAGGAGCTTCACTTTGCGAAGGATTCAGGCTCTAATTTTAACGGTGTATTGTGCGGTCGGGCGACGTGGAAACTAGGTGTGAAGCCATTTGCTGCGGAAGGTGAAGAGGCTGGCAGACAATGGCTTCAAACAGAAGGCAAGGCTAATATTGAACGACTCAATAAAGTCCTTGCTGAAACGGCGACTCCTTGGAGCAATAAGGTCAAAGTTGTTGACTGATTGTTCAAAGATAACGCGGGAGGGAAGTCAATGGCGGTTACAACTATATACACGGCAAAAGCCCCGGAACCAATCGGCCCGTATTCACAGGCTAAGTTGGTTGACGGTACGCTGTACATCTCTGGACAGATTGGTTTGGACCCTGTCACTGGTCGGTTAGCAGGGGATGATATTAAGGCACAAACTGAGCAAGTCATGAGCAATCTGGACGCAATTTTGACGGCGGCTGGGAAGTCGTTTGATGATGTGGTCAAAACCACCTGTTTGTTGACCGACATGAGTGCTTTTGCCACCTTTAACGAGATTTATGAGCAGTATGCTGTTAGTAGGCCTGTCCGCTCCACTTATGCAGTAAAAGCCTTACCGGCCAACGCATTGGTGGAAGTTGAATTGGTTGCGGACTAGTCCTTTCGGAGGGGGGAACTCGCTTTTTGGGGGGTACCTCTTTTTTGTTGGGAAGGCTCTGAGTTTTGAAGCTGGCCCCCTTATCGGTGTAGAATTGGCAACGAAAGAAGATGTTGATATGAAGATCACAGTACTCGGCGTTGGCGGCATGGGTAGCCGCTTCGCCATCATGTTGCACCAGGCGGGAAATGACATCACGCTGGTGGACGGCTGGCAGGCCAATGTCGACGCGATTCGCAAGGACGGCATTCAGGCCAATTTTAACGGTAAGCAAATTGCTGAAAAAATGCCGGTTTACACGCCGGCAGAAATCGATAAAAGTGGCATTAAGGCTGACCTGATCGTCGTCTTCCTGAAGTCGAATCAACTTGAAAGCATGTTTGAGCAGGTCCAGGCGCTGATCCACCCGGACACCTACGTGCTGTGCCTGCTGAACGGTATCGGTCACGAGGACGTGCTGGAAAAGTTCGTTGCCAAGGATCATCTGATTCTTGGCATCACGATGTGGACCGCCGGCATGACCGGTCCGGGCCACGTGGAGCTGGTCGGCGACGGCGAAGTTGAGCTCCAGAACTTCGAGCCTGCTGGCAAGGACTTCGCGCTCCAGGTGGTTGACGTGTTCAAAGGCGCTGGCCTGAACCCGAAGTACAGCGACAACGTCAAGTACTCGATTTGGCGCAAGGCCTGCGTCAACGGCACACTGAACGTGCTGTGCGCACTACTGGATTGCAACATTGGCGAGCTTGGCAAGACGCGCGAGGCGCCTGAGTTGCTGCACACGATCATTGACGAGTTTGCGGCGGTGGCCAAGCACGAAGGCGTCGACCTTGATACGGCCGAGGTTTACGATCACGTCGCGGCGACCTTCACCGCCGACATCGCGGACCATTACCCATCCATGCACCAGGACCTTGTCCAGCATCATCGCGTGACCGAAGTCGACTTCATCGATGGCGCTGTCGCGCGCAAGGGCAAGAAGTATGGCATCGCTACCCCTTACTGCACGCTTTTGACGCAGCTGGTGCATGCCAAGGAGCAGTTGGTCGGGGCTAAATAGATTTAGACGGAGCAAGAAAAGTATGGACACCAGTGATGGTGTCCTTTTTGTGTTGGGGTAAAGATAAGCAGCGTGCGAATTTGATCAGAATTCGGCTATCAGGTACTGTCTCGAAGTAGCAGTGAGGTATCCAGTACCTCATGACGATCTGGTGCGTTCTTTCGTGTCATTTTTTCCACTAGAATTTCGCAGGCTTCGTAACCGATCTCGTAGGAGGGTTGCTTAACGGTGGTTAGGGATGGGGAGACCACAGTCGATAAGAAGATGTTGTCGAAACCAATAACCGACAGGTCTTTAGGAACTTTTTTTTGCCGACTCTTTTCGCGGCTTCTAATGTTGCAAAGGCAAAGACATCGGAACAGTTGAAAACGCCATCTATATCTTTCTTCACTTCAAGTAGGTTTGTGATTTTCGAAAGTGCTAGAGAAAAGTTGATGTCGTGAACATGGAGTATGCTGTGCTCATCGCACTGGAGATTAGCATCTCTAATAGCTTGCTTGTATCCAGCCTCACGTTCACGGGCGTACTTGTGATTCGGAGTCGAGTTCACCATCGCTAGTTTGGTTCTGCCAATACTAAGGAGATATTTAGTGGCTTGGTAGGCTGCTCTCCGGTCATCAATGCCGACGTAAGAGATGTCGGTTTGCTCAAGATATTCAGAACACATGACAACTGGTAGCTCCTGGTTCACCTTTCGAGCGGTAATGTTATCTGGAAACGCTGAAAGGGCAATGAGGCCGCGTAGATTCATGTCTTTGAGCAAATCAAAATAATAATCAGCACTGGTCTGATTCTCCGAGGCGATGATGAGCACAACGCTTAGCTTGTGCGCTTCTGCGGATTTACTAATGCCATCTAGAACTGTGGAATTGAATGGATTCGCGAGATTTGGAATTAAGACCCCGATGGTGGTGCTCACTGAGGGCCGGGTATCGTGATTGAGCCGATAACCGAGTTCATGTACGGCTTGATCAATCCTTTCCCGAGCTATTTCGCCAACGCTGCCTTTATGATTAAGTGCCCTCGATACTGTTGCGATTGAATAGCCAGTGCGCGCCGCTAAGTCGGTGATTGTGACTTGTTTCTTTTTCTTTGGCATCGAACCACACCCTCCTATAGTTGCTATGAGTAATCGTACACCCAGCGTTGTAAATTTTACACAAAATAATGTAAAGGTTTCATTGACGAAAACTGAGCCAATGAAATATGATTAAAAATGTAAACGATTACAGTAGCTGACGTTTATCCTGATTATAAGGGGGAATGATATGTGGATGTAGCTGTCGTTGGGACTGGATTTATTGGTAAACAGCACATTGAAGCGATACGACGAATTCCGGGCGCAAATTTAGTGGCGGTGTGTGAGCCGAATGCAGAACTGGCAAAACAGGTTAGCAGGTCGCTTAACATTCCTCACTACTACACAGAAGTTGAACAGATGATTAAACAAGAACCAACACTCGAAATTGTGCACAACTGTACACCTAGTGGCTTTCACTTCGAAATCAACAAGCAACTGATCAAGGCGGGAATAAATGTTTATTGTGAAAAGCCCTTTACGTCAAATGCGCAAGAATCATCAGAGTTGAAAGACCTGCTGGCGAAGGCTGGACTTAAGGGTGGTGTCAACTTCAACTATCGACATAATCTGATGGTTGAGGAAATGAAGGAACGAGTGAAGCAACAGACTATAGGTAAAGTTTGGTTTGTTAACGTTGAGTACCTTCAGGACTGGCTGTTGAAACAAACCGATTATGACTGGCGTGTTGATTCTAAGATTGGTGGGCCAACACGAGCAATCGCAGATATTGGCTCCCATTGTTTCGATACGATTGAGTTTGTCCTTGGGCGGAAGATCACTTCATTAGAGGTTCTGCGGTTGATTGAGTATCCGCAGAGAATCAAGGATGGGTCGTTAGTGCCAGTTTCCAACGAAGATGCAGCAATTATCTTGGCTGAATTCGAAGGTGGACTGAAGGGCCTGATTCGCATTTCGCAAGTTACAGCGGGGAAGAAGAACGATCTCCATGTCTTAGTTGAAGGAACCAAGCAAGCCTTGGAATGGTTTCAAGAACGTCCAGATCACCTCTGGATTGGTAATCGAGATTGTGGTAATGAAGACATCTACGCGGCAAAGCAGTATCTTCATGGGCACGCTGCCGAACTGGCAGAGTTGCCCAATGGTCATGCAGTAGGTTGGAAGGACGCCTTTACTGCAGGAATCAAAGAATTTTATGACGATGTGGCGGGTAGCGAAAATCACAATTACGTTAATTTTGCAGATGCAGACCACCTCATGAAATTGGTTGATGCGTCACTTGTAAGCGATCAGGAACGCCGTAAGGTCAATATAGATTAGGAGTGATTTTGATGAAAAAAAGGAACACTGCTCAAGATTGTCGGCGCCACCTTGTTTGCCGCAACATTAGGATTAGCAGGGTGCAGTAGTAACTCGTCCTCAGACTCAGACAAGACTACCGGAGGGGCAGATAAAACGCTCGCGGTAATTATTCCAAGTTCTGATCATGGCTGGCAGGCCGGCGTTAACTACTACGCCAATCAAGAAGTGAAAAAAACTTGGCTTGAAGAATTATAAGATTGTGACCTCATCCAGTGTTAACGAACAAGCTTCACAAATCGATGACATGATTTCTCAGGCGTCGGCGCCATCGTGCTACAGCCGCAGACAGACGAAGTGTCAGTCGCGGCCAAGAAGATTGTTAACGAAAAAAATTCCGTTGGTAGTCTTCGATCGCAAGGTTGACGCAGATTACACTGCTTACGTGGCTGGGTCTAACCCACAAATTGGCGAGAAGTCAGCTGAAAAGATAGGTGATGAGTTGGATGGTAAGGGTACAGTAGCCATCCTTAACGTTCCTAGCTCTGGTTCGGTTAGCGCAGAGCGGACCGATGGCTTTAAAAAAAAGTCATGAAGGATAAATATCCAAACATTAAACTGGTTGAAATGACTGCAGATGACTTCACGCAAGAAAAGGGCTTGAAGGCAGCTACGGATATGCTCCAGTCCAACAAGCAGGTTGATGGGATCTTCTCAATCGATGATGAATCGTCAATTGGTATCCTGCAAGCCATCAAGGACGCGGGACGCAAGGATATTAAGATTATCTCCGGCGCCGGTGGCGATCAATCATACTTCAAGAAGATTGACGAAAGCACCGATATTACATGCTTTACTGCAACCTACAGCCCTTCAATGATTGGTGACAGTATTAAACTGGCCAACGATGCAATGAATGGTAAGAAAATTAAGAGGAACAACATCATTGCGCCGACTATCGTCACCAAGGACAACGTGTCCAAGCACTTTGACTCGAAGTCACCATACTAAGTTAGGTGGTAGCCTATGACCAATGTCGTCGAAATGAGACACATCGAGAAATCGTTTGCACATAACCGAGTCCTCAAAGACGTCAACTTTTCTCTTGCTCCTGGCTCAATTCATGCCTTGTTGGGTGAAAACGGGACAGGTAAGACAACGTTGATGAATATATTGACGGGCTTATATACTAGGGACTCGGGTGAAATTGAGATCAATGGCGCACCTGCGACCATTGACTCGATGAAGCAGATTGCGTTTATCCATCAAGAGCTCTCGTTAGTAAACGACCTTTGTGTGTATGAAAACCTCTACCTTGGTCGAGAGCTAAAGACTCATGGCTTGTTAGATCGGAAAAAAATGATCAGGGAAACGCAGAGCTTCGTTGATCAAGTTGGGATCAAGTTAAACCCGACTGACATGGTCCGTGACTTGAATGCATCTTACAAGCAAATCACTGAGATCGTACGTTCCCTCATGCGCGATGCGAAAGTGATTATTATGGACGAGCCAACAACTTCCCTAACCGACGTGGAGATCGGCGAGATTTTTGAAATCATGCGTACGTTACGTTCGCATGGGGTCAGCATTATCTTTATCTCCCATAAGCTGAATGAGGTCCTTGAGATATGTGATAGTTACACCATTATGCGAGACGGCGTCGTGGTGGCAGCGGGTGAGGTGACACCTACTTTAACCGAAGCTGAGATCAGTCGGCACATGGTCGGAAAGGAACTGTCTAGCTCAGAAATCTACCGACCACGTCAAATCGGCGATAAGGTTCTTGAGTTGGCACATTACACCAAAGATCGTGAGTTTAATGACGTTACCATGAGCGTCAGAAAAGGCGAAGTGGTAGGCGTCACTGGGTTGCTCGGCGATGGCCGCAGTGAGTTGTTTAGCACAGTAGTAGGCGCTGACAAGCCTGATTCCGGTCAGCTGCTGATTGATGGGAAACCCGTGCGGATCAGAACCACTTCAGAGACGCGTCGGTATGGGATTGCCTATCTTCCCAAAAATCGGAAGGAAAATGGCATCATCAAGGACTTGGATATCGCTGAGAACATGACCTTGCCGATGCTCGACAAGATTAGCAAGATGGGCTTGATTGACAATAAGTTGATGAGCAAGACGGTCAATCACTACATCAAGCAGATCAATATCAAGGTGGCAGATCCGAAAGACGCGATTGGTTCACTATCGGGTGGAAACCAGCAAAAAGTATTACTGGCCAAGGCATTAAACATGAATCCAAGAGTGATGATTTTAGATAATCCGACTCAAGGGGTGGATGTTGGCGCCAAGGCTGAAATTTACAACCAAATCATGGACTTAGCTGAGCAGGGGATCAGTTTCGTGATCCTCTCCAGCGAGATTCCGGAAATTCAACAACTCTGTGACCGAGTCTACATTATGTTCCACGGGGAAGTCAGAGCAGAGCTGCCGCATGCGGCAATCAACGAACAAGATGTGATGCTAGTAGCAACTGGTGGGAAGTTGGGAGGCGAGTAAATGAATCAAGTTCAGGAGACGAGTGTGACTGGTAAAAACGAAAGAAAACATGTCAACGTGAGAAAACTGATTGCAAATCACAGTGCGATTTTCGCTTTCCTCATCCTGTTTGTTGTTGCGGTAATGCTCAGGGGACGTGTCTTCCTAAGCATGAATAACATCATGAATATTCTGATGAATAACTCTATCATCGGAATCATTGCACTAGGCATGACGCTGATCATCATTACTGCTGGTATTGATCTGTCCGTTGGCTCTCAATTGGCGGCAACAGGCTTGATTTCGATGACAATTTTGAATTCCACACAGAACATATTCTTAGGGATCGTGGCTGCTCTGGCGGCCGGGCTCTTGTTTGGCGCAGTGACCGGGGGATTGGTTTCCCGATTTGGAGTACCGGCGTTTATCGTCACCCTTGGCACCATGCAGATTTACCGCTCAGTCGCTGAATATTATTTCAACGGCGGAGGGGTGTTGGTAAAAGGTAACTCCAGTGATGCTTTTACGGCAATTTCAAATACCAAGGTATTTGGAATTCTCCCGATGCCTGTCATTTACTGGTTTATCCTTTGTCTGATTATCAGTTTGGTGGCAAAACGCACAGCCTTTGGGCGTCACGTGTACGCAGTTGGTAGTAACGAGCGCGCAAGTTTCCTATCATCCATTAACGTAAATCGCGTGCTGATCATGGTTTACGCCTTGTCTGGGGTGTTAGTTGCCGTTGCCTCTGTCATTGAAGCTTCCCGTCTTGGCAGTATGAACTCCGCGTCATCGAGTAGTGGCTACGAAATGGATGCGATTGCTGCTGTAGTGATTGGTGGTACAGCGATGGCAGGTGGGCGAGGAACGATTCTTGGTACCGTATTTGGAACGTTGACCCTTGGCATCATCAACAACTTGATGAACCTGATGGGTGTACCATCTTTCTTAGTAGGGGCAATCAAAGGCCTGATCATTATCGGGGCAGTATTAGTTCAACGGTCCGTTTCTAAAAATGAAGGCTAGGAGGTGAGTCGATGAAGTTAGGATTGTTAAGTGCTATTTGGGCGAATAAAACGTTTGAAGAAGTAATCGATTACGCTGCAGCCAGTGGCATTCAAAGTGTTGAGCTCGCATCTTGGCCAAAAGGCAATGGTGTACGCCGTTATGCAGGAACTTCACACGTTGACGCCGATTCACTGAATCAGCAAGAAGCAGATCGACTTAGACAATATGCTGATGAAAGGGAAATTGAGATTGCTTCTTTGGGCTATTACCCAAATCCATTGGATGCAAATGAGGAGATAGCACACGCTGCTATCGATCATTTGTACAAGGTGATCGATGCCGCAAAGATGATGAGAGTACCACTGGTGACAACGTTTATTGGCCGAGACCAGACCAAGAATATCAATGATAATCTGGTGTTAGTTGGTAAAGTCTGGCCGCCGATCCTTGATTATGCTCGAGATCTGGGCATTAAGATTGGGATCGAAAACTGCCCAATGCTTTTTACCAACGACGAATGGCCTGGCGGGCAGAATGTCATGACTTCACCTGACAACTGGCGGAAGGTTTTCAAAATTCTCGATTACGACAACTTTGGGCTCAACTTTGATCCTTCACACTTTGTCTGGCAGATGCTTGATTACATTAAGCCCATTTACGAATTTAGTGAGAAGCTGTTTTTAGTCCATTTCAAGGACATTAAACTTTTACCAGAGAAGCTTGCTGATGTGGGTACTATGGCAACTCCACTTCAGTATATGGTGCCGAAGATTCCTGGATACGGAGATATTGATTGGGGAAAGTTTGTTTCAGCCTTGACTGATGTTGGCTATCAAGGA
Organism: Lacticaseibacillus camelliae DSM 22697 = JCM 13995; assembly: GCF_001311195.1. Lineage (GTDB taxonomy): Bacteria > Bacillota > Bacilli > Lactobacillales > Lactobacillaceae > Lacticaseibacillus > Lacticaseibacillus camelliae. The sequence goes on along the minus strand of NZ_BBAJ01000027.1, from coordinate 97 downwards.
AATACCATAATTGAAATCGAGGACAAGTCCTTCGAAGCTAATGATCAGGCAGTGGATCAAGCAATTAAGCACAGCATTCACTATATGGAAAATTTTG
>NZ_BBAJ01000026.1 GCF_001311195.1 Lacticaseibacillus camelliae DSM 22697 = JCM 13995 | reverse complement strand
AAAATTGAGGAACAAAAACTCATTGAGCAGCGCCTTGCAAGCGGCTACAATGAAACCAAACCTAAGGAGGCTAACGCCATTGACTCTACCGAATTTTGATCAATTGCTCGATAAATACGCCGCTTTGGCGGTCGACACTGGGTGGGGGTCGGGCCTGGCGCACGGTGTATCTGCAAATCGCGACTGATCAGCTCCCCCTGGCCCACAAGATCATTGCCACTGCCTACGCGCGCGGTGCGGCCGAGGTCCAAGTCTGGTGGCAGGACGACTTTGCCAAGCGCCAGGACATGCTGCACCTGGCCCCAGACCGCCTGAATCACCAGGCGCCGCAAATGAAAGCCATGTTTGACTACTGGCTGGCGCATCAGGCCAAGCGCATCACCGTGACTTCCAGCGACCCCGACAACCTGGCTGGCGTCGATCAGGCCCGCGTTGCCGCCTATCAAACGGCCTTCCAGCGCAGCTACGCCGACCTGAGCACGGCCATTTCCAGCAACCAGATCGCCTGGACGATCATCGGCGCCGCATCGCCGAAATGGGCGGCCAAGGTCTTTCCAGGCGACACGCCTGAAGCGGCCACCGACAAGCTCTGGGACGCCATTTTCAAGACGGTGCGCATCTATGAAGCGGACCCCGAAGCCGCCTGGGCCAAGCACGAGGCTAAGCTGCGGGATAAAGCGGCCTGGCTGAACAGCGAGCAGTTCGATGCGCTGCATTACCGCGCGCCTGGCACCGACCTCACCGTGGGCCTGCCGGAAGATCACATCTGGAACGGCGGCAGCGGTGAAAACGCCCAGGGTGAAACCTTCACCGCCAACATGCCGACCGAGGAGGTCTTCACGGCGCCGGACAACCGCCGCATCGACGGCATGGTGGCCTCGACCAAGCCGCTTTCCTACTCCGGCAGCATTTTGCAGGACATGCATTTCACCTTTAAAAACGGCCGCGTCGTTGAAGCGCACGCCGGCCAGGGCAACGAGGTCCTGCAGCACCTGCTGGCCATTCCTGGGGCGCGCTCTTTGGGTGAGGTGTCACTGGTGCCGGACCCTTCGCCCATCAGCCAGTCCGGCCTGATTTTCTTCAGCACCCTGTACGACGAGAACGCCTCCGATCACATGGCCCTTGGCATGGCCTACCCGTTCTCCATTGAAGGCGGCACCAAGCTGACGCCTGAGGGCCTGACCGCCCGCGGCCTCAACGTGGCCGACACGCACGTCGACTTCATGATGGGCTCGGCCCAGATGGACATCGATGGCATCAAACAAGACGGCACCATCATCCCGATTTTCCGCGGTGGTGACTGGGCCTGACCTGCAGCCGTCCAAGCCAAAACCAGCGCGGTCCTCGAAAACGAGGGCTGCGCTGGTTTTTTTGGCCTCAGTTCTTGAAGCTGTGAATCGGCGCCGGGATCTGGCCGCCGCGGTTGATGAACACGCTAGGATCACCATCGTTCACTGCCATGATCGGCGCGCGGCCGAACAGCCCGCCGAACTCGATTGACTCCCCGACGTCCTTGCCGGGCACCGGGATCACCCGGACCGCTGTGGTCTTGTTGTTGACAATGCCGATGGCTGCCTCGTCCGCAATCATGCCGCTGATGGTGGCAGCGGTGGTTTTGCCCGGGATGGCAATCATGTCCAGGCCCACGGAGCAGACGGCGGTCATCGCCTCGAGCTTTTCGATGCTGATCTGCCCGGCTTCGGCCGCCGCGATCATGTTGGCGTCCTCCGAGACGGGAATGAACGCACCGGAAAGACCGCCCACTTTTTCCGCCGCCATGATGCCGCCTTTTTTTGACCGCATCGTTCAGCAGTGCCAACGCCGCCGTGGTCCCCGGCGTACCAACATGGCTTAGCCCCAGCGTTTCCAGAATCTGGGCCACCGAATCGTTGCGGGCCGCGTCGGCGCCAGCGACAGGTCGACAATGTTGAACGGTACCCCCAGCCGCTCGGCCGCGACTTTGCCCACGAACTGACCCATGCGCGAAACCTTGAACGCGGTCTGCTTGATTTTTTTCACAGACTTGTTCGAACGACGCGTTCGGCGCATCCGCAATCGCGCGCTGCACCACCCCGGGGCCGGAAACGCCGGTGTTGATGGCCACGTCGCCTTCCGACACGCCCCAGAACGCACCGGCCATGAAGGGATTGTCCTCCACCGCGTTGGCGAAAATCACCAGCTTCATCGCGTTCACCGGTCGATTGCGGCCACGTCCTTAACCACCTGGCCCATCAGCTTGACGGCGTCCATGTTCAGCCACTGCGGGTCGCCCCCACGTTGACCGAGGCGCAAACCCGGTCGGTCGCGGCCAGCGCCTCGGGAATACTCTTCATCAGCGCCAGGTCGGCTGGCGTGCACCCTGCCTGCACGGTGGCAGAATAGCCCCCGATCAGATCGATGTTCACCGCCTTCGCCGCCCGGTCCATGGCCTGCGCGATGACCGGAAAAGCGGGCTGCGGATCGCTGCCGGCAAGCAGCGCAACGGGCGTCACGCTGATGCGCTTGTTGACAATGGGAATGCCGAACTCGTTCTCGATTGCATCGGCCACCGCGACCAGGTCGGCCGCCTTCTTGGTGATTTTGCCATAAATGCGCTTGGCCGTTTCGCGCGTGTCGCCGGCAATGCAGTCCAACAGCGAGATGCCCATAGTGATGGTGCGGATATCGAGATTTTCCTCGCTGATCATCTCGATGGTTTCTTTGATCTGATTGGTTTCCATCGTGGTCCTCCTTGACCGTTAAAGCTTGTGCATCGCGTCGAAAATCTCCTGCCGTGCGATTTTGACGTCAACACCGACGTCGGCCCCTAGCGCCTGCATCTGGTTCTTGACCGCGGTGAAATCAGCGGTTTCGGGCAGCTGGGCCAGCAGCATCATGGTAAAGGCGCCGCGCATGATGGTTTGGGACACGTCCAAAATATTCACGTCCAGCGCCGCCAACTTAGTCGTCACCGCCGCGATGATGCCCACTTTATCCGTTCCGATCACTGTGATGATCACTTGCATGAAACCGCCTCCGCAAAGTTATTTGTTCTCAGTTTAGCATACCGAAACTTTTTCGGGCTGATTTTTCGCAAGGCGCAAAAATGGCCCGCACCATGCGCGGGCCACTGTTGACCTAACCTCTGGCAATAAACTGGGACGTGATTTCGATCGTGCCGACTTTTTCGCCGGTCGCCAGGGCCAGCGCGGCTTGGCCGACAGACGCGAGGTGATGGTCGATGGTGGAAATGCCCATCAAGCGCCCGGTCGTCTGATTCTCCTGGCCCATCATCGCCGGCGGCTGCAGCCCGTGCTGAATGTAGTACTCCAGGACGCCGGCGGCAATGTCATCGCCGTTGGTGAAGATGAAATCCGGCTGCACCTTGGCGAAAAAAGCGCCGGCCGCCTTGCCGTCCTCGTTCGTCATCGACCGATCCAGTTGGCCTTGGGGTCCGGCGCCGCCCCGAACGCGGCGGTGTAGGCCTCGACCATGGTCCGCGAGGTTGCAGACAGCTTGGGCTCGCGGGGCAGCATCAAGCTGATGCGCCGATAGCCGCGGGCTTTGATCCACTCAAAGGCCGCCCGGTAGCTATCCTTGCGGTCGGTGAACGCAGCGGCGATTTTAACGTCGCCGGGGTCTTCGCAGACCACCACCGGCCCGAACTGCTGGTACTTGGCCACTGCCGCCAGCGGCATTTCGTGCGAGGTGAAAATCAGCCCGTCAAACGAGCGCCGACGAAACTGCTCCAGAAACTGTTTTTCCAGCTTGGGCTGGTAGTTCGACGGCAGCAAGGTCACCTGATACCCGTGCGCAAACGCGGACTCGGTGATGCTCTGCATCAGCGCCGTGTAGTACGGGTGCACAAACACCGGCAGCACGACCCCAATTTTCATGGTCTTGCCGCGGCTCAGGTCGCGCGCGACTTCGCTGGGCGCGTAGTCCAGGTCGTCGATCACGGCCTGGACGCGCCGGCGCACGTCGTCGGAAACGTACTTCCGGTGGTTCAACACCCGAGACACGGTTGAAACCGAGTAACCGCTGATGCGCGCAATATCGTGAATATTTGTCATGATGACCCCTCCACCCCTTAGTCTACCAGAAGCGGTGGCCAAGCGCCGGCTCAGTCAGTCAACAAGGTGCGGGCAAACTTCTCGGCGTCCCGCGCCTGACTGGGCACACCACCGCTGAGTTTGCGCCGGATGGTCGCGATGACGGCCTGCTTTTCCTCATCGCTGTGGTCGCCGGGCATCGCCAGCACGACCAGCTGGCTCACCTGCCGGCCGCTGACCCCAGACCCCCAGGCCACCGGGTCGGCCAGCGTGAGCAGCAAGGCCTTCGGGGCGGTCAGCTCATGCTGGAGGCGTAGACGATTGCCGCGTGGTCACCGGCAAATTGCGCACCCTGGGCCTCGCTGGCCAGCATGCTGGCGTGCAGTGCGGTTTCATTCAGCTTGAAAGCTTGGCCGCCTCCTTGGCAGCCTCGTCAAGCGCGCCGAGCTCCGAGTGATCCGCCAGGTCCAGATTCAAAAGCGCTGTCTTGTGAAATAATGTGTCAAACATGATGATGACCTCCTGTAATTGCCATGCGCTTCGCCGCGGATCGAATCGCTGTTCCTATCAACAAGGTCACTGTAATTTGTGGGACGGGTTTCAGGTCAAGCGCTTTCAGCAAAAAAATTGAAAAAAAAGTTTGGGCAACACAAAAACCGCCCGCAAGTTGCGGACGGTTTCGATTGCTGAAGCGATGACTTTACTCGGACCGCAGCGCGATCGCCGCATCCTTCTTCGCCGCCATCCGGGCTGGCACATGACCACCCAGCAGCGTGAGCACCGTCGAGATGATCACCAGGATGACCGCGTGGACCGGATTGAGGACGGCCACACCGGCCAAGCCGGTCACATTCTCCAGCACGACGTTGATTGGGAAGGTCAGCGCCCAGGCGACCACGATGCCGAACAGGCCGGCCCCGATTCCCAGGATGAAGGTCTCCGCGTCAAACACGCGGGTAATGTCCTTCTTCCGGGCCCCCAGCGCCTTGAGCACCCCAATTTCCTTGGTGCGTTCAATGACCGAGGTGTAGGTCAAAATCGCAATCATGATCATCGAGGTAACCAGCGAGATCGCGGCAAAGGCAACCAGCACGTAGGTGATCGCATCCATCAGGCCGCCGGTCATGTCGGACACAGTGCCGGCCAAGTCGGTGTAAATCACCTTGTCGGCCTGCTTGTGGTCCTTGTTCCACTTGTCGAGGTAGCTGAGGACCTTGTCCTTAAGCTTGAACGTGGTCGGGTAGATCTGGATGGAAATCGGCGTGCTGGTGCCGCCCAGCGTGGTCAGCATGGCCGACCGCGTCGCCTGGTCCATCGGCTGACCGGTCATAACGTTGGTTTGACTGGCCTTTTGCGCGGCCACGATTGCGGAGTCCTTGTTGTCATTCAACACCTGCTTGGTCAGCGCCGAACTGTACGCGATCCCAGACGCCAGTAAGCCATCAGAGTTCTTCGACTTCACGCGGACGATGCCGGCAACGGTGAGGGTCTTAGTCGAAGGCGCCGCGGCGGCGCTGCTCAGGTCCTGGTTGGGGAGATAGGTCCCTGTCGGCAGCTTCATGTAATAGTTGTCGTTGGTGACCAGCTTCACCGTCGTGCCGATCAGGTCGTTGTAGTTAAACTTCTGGCCTTCCTTGACCGTGATGCCGAGGTTCTTCAGCGCGTTGATGTTGACGGTGTTCTTCTTGTCGACTACCAGCACAATGTCGGTACTCTTTTGCGGGTAGCGGCCAGCCAAAACCTTGTAGTAGGTCTGCAAGAAGGTCTTGCCCGAGCTGGTGCGGCGCACGGGGTAAACCGCGCCGCCAACGCCGGTGGACGCGGCCATCATCGAGCCATAATCGGCGCTGCCGCTGTCCGGATTGGCCGTGGAAAAGCTGACGGCCTTGTACTTGCCATTGACCTGGCGGATCAGGTTCATGCCCGTGCCGTAAGAAACCGCGATGTTGCGCGCATCCCCGGTCGGCATTTTGTCCAGGTAATCCAGGTAAGCCCGGCTCAGCTTGTTTGTGTGCTGCGCCTTGTCCGCGGCACTTTTTTCCGCGGTCACGTGATCAGCCTTCGAAAACGTCTTGGTGTCCGTCCCGGTCATCAGCGAGTTGGTATCCGTGCCGGTTTGCGAAATCGTCACCGGCATGGAGGCCATCGCCTCACTTTGCGTCTTGTCGATCTGCTTCTGGAAGCCGTTGGACAGCGCCAGGACCACCGCGATGCCGATAATCCCGATACTGGAGGCGAAAACCGTGAGGAACGTGCGCCCTTTTTTTGGTGCGGATGTTGGTCCAGGACAGCTTCAGCGCAGTCAGGTAGCTCATCTTGGTGCGCTTCAGCTCAAAGGCCTCGGCCTTTGCCGCCTCAACATGCGGGTGCGAGTCGTGCATGATTTTGCCGTCAGCGAAGTTAATCACGCGGTCCGCGTACTTCTTGGCCAGATCCGGATTGTGCGTGACCATGATGACGAGGCGCTCGCGCGACAGGTCCTGGATCAGCTGCATGATTTCCTCGGAGGTCTCGGAATCCAGCGCCCCAGTCGGCTCATCGGCCAGCAGGATCTCGGGGTCATTGGCGATGGCGCGGGCAATCGCGACGCGCTGCATCTGGCCGCCGGACAGCTGGCTCGGCTGCTTGTGCATGTGGTCCTTGAGACCGACGCGGATCAAGGCGTCTTCGGCCCGCTTCTTCTTCTCCGCCGCGGGCACCCCGGACAGGGTCATCCCCATTTCGACGTTTTCCATGATGGACAGGTGAGTGATCAGGTTGTAAGACTGGAAAATAAAGCCGACCGAGTTGTTCCGGTAAGCGTCCCAGTCCGCGTCCTTGAAGTCCTTGGTCGAGCGTCCCTTGATCAAAAGGTCGCCTGAATCGTACCGGTCGAGCCCGCCGATGATGTTGAGCATGGTCGTTTTCCCCGAGCCGCTGGGGCCGAGAATGGCGACGAACTCCTGCTTGCGAAACGCGACGGAAACGTCATCCTGGGCCTTGGTCAGGGTGTCACCGACGTGGTAATACTTCTTAATGTGTTTGAGTTCCAGCACGATGTAGCCTCCTCGTTCTTGTTGATTCTAAGCATACGCGTTTACCGGGCGAGTCGTCACCTTTTTTTTCACCGCTTAGAATGCCAGAAGGTTATTATGACAGCCTGTCATGCCGAATGCCTCCGCCGCAAGACTGATTAATCGCCAAAAGAGTCGCGCAGGGGGCTGCACGACTCTTCGGGAGTGATTCAGAAAGGCTTAGGCCGGCTGCATGTCGCGGTCGTCGTCCTTCGTCATTGCGTCTTTGTTCTGCTTAGCTTTTTCCGCTTCGATCTCATCGTCGGTCAGCATGTCCTTGACCGTCATTTTCACTTCGGTCACGTCCATGCCGGTCATCTGCTTTACGTTCTTCACGATTTCGTCGGTCGCCTGTGCGAACACTTTGGGCGCTTCTTCGCCGTAGCGCATTGTCGCGTCCAGTTCGATCTTGACCTTCTGGTTGTCGTCCACGTTCACCGAAACACCCGCCTTCGGATCGTCATCCTTGCGCAGGAAGTCGGTCATGTCGTGGAACATGCCACCTTCAAGCCGCAGCAGCCCATCCACGTCGCTGGCGGTGATGCCGGCGATTTTTTCGATCACCGCGTCGTCAAAGCGCAGTTCCTTTTTCAGATCGTGAGGCGCGGTTGCGTCTTTCGGTTCTGCAGACGCAGCGTGCTCGTACGGATGATCATTAGCATACAGTTCGGTGGTGTCTTTGTCTAACCGGTTCAAGTTGTGCTTCATTTCTTCGTTAGTCATCGTGGCCTCCTTAGGCAGCGGCCGAACCAGTCGGCCAGCGTCACTGAGAGTACTTCCGGTGGCTTAGCTCTGGCGCTTCTGCCACTCGCTTCTGGTCAGCACATCCGACACGTGCAGGTTCAGCTCGACCAGCTGCAGGCCGGTCATGCGCATCACCGCTGTATCAACGTCCTGGATCAAGCGTCGTGGATCTCGCGGGCATCGGCATCGAACGCCAGCAGCGCCGTCATGTCGATCGCGACTTGGTGCTCGCCGACCTCGGCCTTGATGCCCTTGGTGATTTTTTCGTCGCGGCCCAGACTTTCGGCCATCTTGTCGACCACGTTGCCGTCCATTGCCAGGATGCCTGGGATCTTCTGGGCGCAAACGCCCGCAATTTTTTCCAGGACATACGGGTCAAACGTCAATTTAGAGTTGGTTTTCAGAGTGGCAACACCGGGATCAGTCATGGTTTGCATCGGCAAATTACCTCACCTCCCGCCGGCGATTTTCAGCGCCGTTTTGGAAAAAGGCCATCAGGGCAGCACGGCGCGGCCATAAGTAGCGCTCGATCGCGTAACCTCCGGCCGCCGCCAGAATCACAAACAGCATGCCGAGAAAGCCGAAGCGCATCCAGGCCAGGGCTAACCCTGCGCCGATCAATGCGCCGATCATGTTGTTGGGCATGACGCCTCCTTTCTCGCTACAGCACCCGGGCGGCATTGCCCGGCGCCTTCGCGCCAGGGTGAAGGTTGACCTTGATCTTCTTCACCGGAACGCCAAGCAAGTGCTCAAGCTTGGTTTGGGCCGTTTTCTCGATACCCGCTGCCTGGGCTTTCAAGTCAGTCGGATCAAGACTGTAGGCATCGATGGTGGCCTGCTTCACGTGGCTCTTGTGCATCGTGGCCGCAACCGCCACCCCTTTGACCGGATGTTCAGCTGCAACCGCCTTGGCAACGGTGTTTTCAACCGCCCGCTTGGACACGGACAGGTCGCCTTGGTCGCTTGCCAGCGTCAACTTCGTGGTGGTAGCTGGCCGAAGCACCGCCACCAGCAGCATGATCAGGAACGTGATGCCGACAAACGCCGCCAGGCCGAACAGGACCAGTGCGCAGGCTGCCAGTACACCAGCAGCCAGGCGCGAACGCCGGCCAGCGGCCAGGTCAGCGCCATGACCGCTAAGGCTTGGACGATGCCGATCACGGCGACCAGCCCGAGTAGTGCTTTGGTCAGTGGGCGCATCGTTTTCCCTCCTTTAGGAAATGGCGGTTAGGCGCGGTCACGCTTTTTCCCGGTCATTCCAATCAGCAGTGAAACGACGAACACCACGACCATCGCGCCGATAATGGCCGGAATGATCGCCATACCGGCAACGTTCGGGCCCCAGTTGCCGAGCAGACTACCGCCCACCCAGGCGCCAACCAGACCACCAACGATATTGCCGATCCAGCCACCAGGCATGTCGCGGCCAACGATCAGCGAACCGATCGCGCCAATCACGGCCCCAATAATGAGGACCCAGATCAGATGTAACATAGTTCCCACTCCCTTCAGTGGATTGTCGAGACGGCGCCGGCTTGGCACTGCCATACCGGGGCCATCCGTTGTCAACAATCGAGCGCAGCGCCGAGTGACCTAGGATACTCGGTGCCGCATAAGCTGGCAGCGTGCGCTTCCAGCGCCTCGGGGATACTGTGGCAGGACTCTCCTGCCTAATATCATCGTAACTAAATATTGCGATGATTAGCAATTAAAATGCTTATTGAAATGATTAACTAATAATAATAAAAAAACGACTGTCCGAAGCAGCCGTCAGCGCCAAAGCAAATGGCTGATCAAATTCATCGCCAGTGCGATCACGATGAGCAGCCCACCAATCCAGGCCATCAGGACATTCAGCGCCGACCAGCTGGTCAAAGCGCTCGGCGCGACCAGCGTCAGCACGCCTGAAACTGCCAGCAGCATGACGGCAAACGCTGGCATGCCGCGCAGCGTCGTGTGCAGATCGGCGGCAGACAGACTGGCCCCAAAGCTCAGCGTCAGCGTGATCACCAACCACGCCAAGGCCCACGGCCAAGCCGGTAAAATGGTCCCCCAGCCGACTAGCGCCAGCGGCTGGCCAGGCCAAAACGCCCGCTTGCCGATCATCAAGACCACCGCGCCGAACACCCAAACAGGAGCCCCGCCGGCAAAAAACAGGCCCAGCCGCTGCCACAGCGAATGCTTCTTAAACCTGAACGTCACGTGCCCTGCCGAGCGGCGATCGGCGCTTTGGGAAACCGAGAACTCCTGGATGCGCAGCCCAAACAAGCGCCCGACCAGCGCATGCGCCGTTTCGTGGACCCACAGGCCGGGCTTCATCAGAGGCAGCTGTGCGTTTGACTTACCGGTGACGTTCACGATGTGCTGAATCGTTCGGCCGTTGATCCAGGATAGAATAATGGCCATCGCGAGCAAATTCCCCAGCGTGCCGCCGACCGTTTGAAGATAGATCACTGACTCTTTGCCCCCTTCTAGTACACACGTGGCCATTTTACCATGAAGCGCCTGCCGGCCGGGCCCGGTCATGGCTTAAATGCCGGCATTTCGGCTTTTTGGCTGTCAGTGAGTTGACAGCAATTCGGGTTTAGCGCAGAATTAAATTATTCGCGCTCTTAGCTCAGCAGGATAGAGCAACTGCCTCCTAAGCAGAAGATCATCGGTTCGATTCCGATAGAGCGCAGTGATCAACTACTATCCGTCCGGCAGTCCATGGCGACTACCGGGCTTTTTTTCATGGCCAAACAGCCAAAATCATCCAGGCGCGTGCCATCAGCGCCGCCTGAGCACACAAACGCCTCTGCACCGCGATCCTAAAACCGAACCGCAATGCAGAGGCGCTGATGTTTTTGGCTAAAACCGGGTGATGTCTCAGTCGCCGACGCTACTCGCCGTCTTGGTAAGAGGCAGCCACGCTGTCCCACATTTTTTTCATGCGGCGCTTCTTACTCCAGCCGATCAGGACCATCATGATCATGTTATTGGTTTTCTTGATATCGTCGGCGTAATCCGCGTTTTCGTGGTAAACCACGTCGGTCTTATTGTCCTCCGTGCCGGTCAAATCGTAACGCGTGTGGTAAGTGTCACCACCGGCAATGGTATCGAACGCGTAGGTCTGGTTTTGCACCAGCTGCGCAATCTTAATGCGAATCGTGCCGCGGGCGCCCATGGACTTCTTGTATTCAAACCCAGACAACTGCGTAAAAGTCAGATCTTGGCCGGTTTCATGCTTAATGTCGTAAAGAACCGAATCGATCAGTTTTTGATAGAAAAAGTCGACTGGTGCATCGACCGTACTTGTTACTTTCATCTAAAAAGGCCTCCGAATATCTGCGCGCTTGGCGTAGTCTATACCACCCATTATCAGCTAATGCGCAGGCTGACGCAAGGGGGGGCTATTTTGGCCGCCGCTTGCCCTTGTTCTTCTGGTCCCGCAACCGCTTCTTGTGGTGTTTCTTCCTGAGCGGCGGCACCGCCTTGGCCGCCGGTTTCAGCACACTCGCTTGCGGCACTGCCGGTTGCTTGGCTGCTGCCGACTGCTCAGCTTGGGCGGGCTTAAGTGGCGCAACCGGCGCCTCCTTTGACGCTTCGGTGGTCATTTTGCCATCGGTCAAATAGCCGCGCACGATCTGGTACTGCGGCACCAGCTTGCGCAAGTCCCGCAGGTCGTGGTCGTCGCCCAGCGTCAGGACCATGCCCTTGGCGCCCATTCGCCCGGTGCGCCCGGCCCGGTGGATGTAAGCCTCGGCCCGCGTTGGCGTCTGGTAGTTGATGACCGCCGGCAGGTGCGGAATGTCCAGCCCGCGCCCAGCCAAGTCGGTGACCAAAAGCAGTGTCACCTTGTGCTTGCGAAAGGCGTTCAACGCGTTGGCGCGCGTTGTCGAACGATCGGTGCGATTCAGCACTGCAAACTTCACGCTCTGGTGGCTGAGGGTCCGCGCAACCTTCATCATCACGGCGTTTTGGTTAAAGAACACCAAGGCCTGGAACTTATCCAGGTGAGCCAGGTGCCGCAACCAGACCTCGCGGTGCGCATTATCGGTTTGGACAAAGTAGTGCACGACCGCCCCTTGCGTGTGGTCGAAGGCGCGCACGTCAATGATTTCTACGTCCTGGCCAAACTGCGCGGCCAGCTCCTTGAACATCGGACTGTCAGTCGCGCTGAAAAAGGCCAACTGCACTTCGGCCGGCGCCGCTTCCGCCAGTTCGCGGACCTGACCCAGCCCTGGGTCGCGCAGCATCTCATCTGCCTCATCGATCACCAAAGTCCGCAAACTGGCCAGCTTCAGGCGGCGCGATTGCACCAGCTCCAGCAGCCGGCCGGCCGTGGCGATGATCACCTCGGGTTTTTCCTTGAGCTGCTCCAGCTGGCGCTTCACGTTGGCGGAACCGGTCACGCCAACCAGGTGCAGCCCGGCGGCTTTGGCATAAGGCCGCAGCACGTCACGGGTCTGAATCGCCAGCTCCTGCGACGGGCTGACGACCAACAGCTGCAAGCCCGCGCCAACCGCCGTTTGCTCCAGCAGCGGCAGCGCAAAGGCCAGGGTCTTGCCCGACCCAGTAGGGGCCAGGCCGACCAGTGATTGGCCATCCTTCAGCGGCTGATAAACTTTTTCCTGAATGGGCGTTTCGGCCTTGAAGCCGGCCGCGTCCCACAGGGGTTTAAACATTGATGCAATTGGCATGTTGTCTCCTATTCCGGGTCTGTCCCGAAGTGAATGTCCGTGGTCGCGCGCAGCTGGCCCATCACCGTGTGCACCTGCTTGGCCAAGTTAAACGCTTTGGCAAACGCCGCGTGGTCGCCGGTCTCGATGGCGCGGCCAAAGTAGTCGGCCTCGTAAGCCAGGGGATTTTCGACTTGCGGCTTGGCCAAGTCTTGCGCATCGACGCCAAAGGTGTGCGCATGATCAAGCACGCCGGTCGCGCCGAAACTCAGCGTCGTTTTGCCAAAGTAGATTTCGCTTGGGGCCTGCGTGATGTAATTTTTCCCGATCAGCAAAGTCACGTTGCCAAAGTCGTAAGACAGGCTGGCCACCCCGCTGCCGTCGACCCCGCTGGACAGCACGTTGGGCAGGTAAACCACCTCGCTGGGCAGGCCAAACCAGCCGATGGCTGTGTACACGGAGTAAACGCCAAGGTCCATCAGGGCGCCGCCGCCAAAGCGTGGCGAAAAGATGTTGGGATCATCCCCGGCCAGATACGCATCATAACGCGAGGAGTACTTGGCATTCACCAGCGTTGCACCGCACAGCGCACCCTTGTGATTCTTCACGTAATCGGCGATCACTTGGTAATTCGGGTCATAAACGTGGCGCGCCGCCTCAAAGACTAGCTGGTCCGGATGGGCGGCCTGCGCCTCTTCAAGCGCCGCCAGCTGACTGCGGTCGGTCACCATCGGTTTTTCCACGATGACGTGCTTGCCCGCGTTCAGCGCCTGGATGGCCTGGCCCGCGTGCAAGCCGTTGGGACTGGCAATGTACACCACGTCGATTGGGCTGGCGAAAAACGCCGCCAAATCGGTGTAGATGGCCGCATCGTGGGTCTCGACGATAAACTGACGCGCCGTCTCCTCGTGGCGCGAGTACACCGCCGTGAGCTGAAAATGCCCGGTTCCTTCTGCCGCCTCCACAAACTGGACCGTAATGCCATTCGTGCCGATAATTCCTAATTTCAAAGTGGTCCCACCTTTCTCATTTTTCAAAGATGCTTTTAAAGATATTGTAACAGACCGATTTGATTCTGATACCTCAGCGTAACAACTGCATGCTATGATGAGGGTATCATAAATAGGGGGTCAAGGGATGCCATCATTCGTGCACAATCTCATTAAAGGCTTAAAAAAACAGTGTGCCGCACCGGCATCACCGCCACGGCAACCCGGCGCCAACGCCGATGGAAACACTGGCCCAGCAGTACACGGGCCGTTATGCCTTTTTAGACGAGCTGACCAATAAAACCCACCAAATCGTGGTGTCAAAGGATCTGGCCATCAAAATTGACGGTCGGGTCCTGCCGGGCACAGTGACCGGCATTTCGACCGACCGCCTCACGTTCCTTGACCACTACGGCTACCAGCTCATCATCACCAACGGCGAAAGCGGCCCAACTAAGGTTTACGATGAGGCTGAAGACACCACTTACAACATTATCGCCCCGACGACCCCCACTGATGAGTCGTGACCATTCTGCGGGCGCACGCAAAAGCCGATCACTTCAATTGCGAAGTGGTCGGCTTTTTCTCATCTTCTAATTAATCCGGCTTAAGGCGCGCTGCGGGACGTCGACGCTGTCCACGGCTTCCCAGCGCGTAACGCCTTTTTTTTAGTGTTGTACACCAGCTTCAGGTAGGCGCCTTGCTTCAGCGGCCGAGCCTTGTTGGCGTTGAAGTCAAGCATTCGGCTATGCCCCTTTTCATCGTACCCAGTCAGGTGGTAGCGATAATCGGTGTAGTGGCGGCCTTTGTCGTCTTGCGGGGAAATCCGCTCGCCGCCGGTCGTGACCTTGGTATAGTAAGTCGTGCCGCCGTACGAAAGCACGGCCACTAATTGGTAGCCGCCAAACGCCAGCGCCAGCAGCAGGACCAGCCCGACCAATACTTTTTTCATCATCATCACCTCACCTGTTAGTATCGGCGCCAGTCAGTCTTTCCGCCATCGATTGACCTAACAGTTGGGTGACAATTTTGTTATTCGCCGGCCGCCTTCAGCGCCTGCTTACTGCCCATAAAGGCGACGGCGGTGTAGGCCGTACCGGCAGCGGTCAGCGTGCCGTCTTGCCAGAAAGCTGCGCCGTCAAACCGCGGCCTGCCGCCACTGATCACCCAGCGTTTGGCCGACCGGTCGAGGCCTTTCAACTCGCCCAGCGCGGTCGGGCTGCCCATCAGAACCAGCGGCCGCGTGGTGTAGCGGCGCAGCTCAACAATGAACGCCTGCACCTTGGCCTTCAGCACCGCAGGCTTGGGCGGGTGATCGGCGTAGCACCGTAAAAAACCACGCGCAGCCCAATGGGCAGTGTGCCAATATTTTTGCCCACTTTCTCGGCAAAATAATCCGCCTGCGCGCCCGGGTCGCTGTCAAACGAGAAGTAGTGATACACCCCGACCTCAAGGCCGCTGCCGCTGGCCTGCTGATAGTTCGTGGCGAAACTGTCGTCAAAGAAGCTTGCGCCTTGCGTGCTTTTCAGGTAGACAAAGGCCACCCCGGAGCTTTGCAGCGCCTGAAAATCGGCGCTTCCATCGCTTTGCGACAGCACCACACCGCGCACGGGGTACTTGGCCACCCCGGTTTTGCGCTGAGTCCACAGCCAGCCACCAAGCGCTACCAAGGTGACGGCCAGCAGCACCCCAACGACCATCCAGATGCGGCGCCGCTTGATGTAAGTATTCGAGTAAATGGGCCGCTTGCGTCTGCGCCGCGCCATCCCTGTCGCCCCTTTCAGCAAATTACCACTATTATACCGATTTGCTGGCACGCCGTCAGAATTACTGTAGAATGAAGGTAGTTGATCGTTGTGACATCGCGTTCGCCGCCAACAAAATCAGCCCCAAGACCGATTTTGTCACCGGCAAACGGTCTATGATGTGGTCAGTTGCAAGGAGGCAGCACATGCTAGATGAACGCTTGATCGGCACGACATTCACCTTGACCCACCCGGGCAATGGCGAAGTGATCCTGTTTGGCATTCATTATCATTACCGGCTGCTCGACAGCGCGACCACTGGCGATCTTGTGGTCGTGGCTGAGGCTTCAGCACTCGGATTGGGGGTCCGGCTGGCCAAGCGGCAACTACAGTATTAGCACAGCTGAGCGCCGCGCTTGCGACAATCAAAGGAGGAGTTAACATGTTCGGAATTATCATTTGGGCAATCGTGATCATCGTTGCCATTTTTCTACTGATTATCTTGTTCTCCAGTATGGCCATTATTCATACCGGGGAAGTCGGCATCGTGGAACGGCTGGGGAAGTATGTCCAGACCCTGCAGCCCGGCTTCCATGTGGTCCCACCGTTTATCTACCGCATCACCGAGATCGTCAACATGAAGCAGATCCCGCTGAAGGTCGACGAGCAGGAAGTCATCACGAAGGATAACGTTGTGGTCCGCATTTCCGAAACGCTGAAGTACCACATCACCGACGTCAACGCCTACGTTTACCAAAACAAGGACTCCGTGCTGTCCATGGTCCAAGATACCCGCGCTAACCTGCGTGGCATCATCGGCAACATGGACCTGAACGACGTCCTGAACGGCACCGAAACCATCAACCAGACCCTGTTCCAGCAGATCGCCACCACCACTGCCGGCTACGGCCTGAACGTGGACCGCGTTAACATCGACTCGATCCAAGTGGACAAGACCATTCAGGAATCCATGAACAAGCTGCTTCGGGCTTCGCGTGAAAAGGAAGCCAACATCATGGAGCGGAAGGCCTGAAGCAGGCCGCCATCGCCAAAGCCGAAGGGGAAAAGCAGTCTGACATTCTGCAAGCGGAAGCCAACAAGCAGACGCAGATCCTGGAAGCTCAAGGTAAGGCTGAGTCACAGCGCCTGATTGCCGAAGCCGTCCGCGACCAGATCAACTCGATCAACGAGGGACTCAAAAACAACGGCGACCTGTACCTGACCTACAAGAACGTTGAGGCCTTGGAAGCCCTGGCCAACGGCTCGTCCAACACCGTGGTCATGCCAAGTACCGCCATCGATTCACTGGGCCAGATTCCAGCCGTTGGCAAGGTCCTGGCCAGCGCCAAGCACGTCGAAAACTAACTGACCGTCCCGCAAACCGCCGGTATCCTCAGATGCCGGCGGTTTTTGATACCCAAGCCAATTATTTGTTTTCAGCCCTGCCCCGCGGATAATTACCTGTGGAGGTGAGTAACATGGCTGAATCATTGACGATCGTGATCCCGACATACCAGCTCGGCGCCTATTTTGAGCCGCTGCTGGCAGACCTGACGAACCAAACCGCCGACTTTATCCTGTGGCTCGTTGACGACGGCTCCACCGACGGCACCGCCGTCCGCGGCAGCGCCTTTGTTCGCGGCATCCCCAACTTTCACCACGAGGCGTTTGCCCACCACCGCGGCGTCTCCGCGGCCCGCAATTTTGGCCTGGCGCGGGTGACGACCGGCGCGGTGGCCTTCGTAGACGGCGACGACCGCATCGCCCCCACGTTTGCCGCCACGTTGCAGCAAGGCATGAGCACTGACGTCGCCGCAGTCACAATCGGCTACCGCTGGTTTCGGGCTGCACCGCAAAGACGCGAGCGCGAACTTCGCCTGGACCAGCGGGCCATGTTTGACCAGGTCGCTCATCACGGCACTGAAATTGGCGGCTATGTCTGGAACAAAGCCTTTCGCACCGCCGCGATTCGCCGCGCTGATCTACGCTTTGACGAACGCCTCCCCATCGCGGAGGACTACCTCTTTACCGCGAGCTTTGTCGCGGCCACGCCGGGCCCTTACGTCTATCGGCCCGCCATTTTGTACACGAAGCAAAACCGCCCCAACAGCACGATCCACACCGCCAACTGGGAAGCGCGACAGACCGAGGACCAAGTGTTTGACCGGATCCGCCAACTCGCTTGCCAGCTGCATTAAAAAAAGGCGCCAGCCACGGCCAGCGTCCTCTTAACGGCGTCTCATTAAGGCAAATCATTGCCTGCTGCAAAGTAGACATCGTACCACTCCTGGCGCGTCAGCTGCACGTCGGAGCCGGCTGCGGAATCCTTGATGTGCGCCGGATTCATCGTGCCAAGGATGACCTGGAACGGCACCGGCATACGCAAGATCCACGCCACCGCGATGCCATTTTTCGAGACGTGATACTTCTCGGCCAGCTCAGCGAGCTTGGCGTTCAGCTTGGGGAACTGATCATTGTCAATGTAGACACCGGCAAACGTCCCGTACTGGAACGGCGACCACGCCTGCAGCGTGACGTGCTTGCGCCGCGAAAAGGCCAGGACGCCGCCGTCGTGATCGACCGACCGCGTATCTTCCATGTTCACGTGCATGCCGACGTTGACCATGCCTGTGTGCATCACAGAGAACTGGACCTGATTAATGAGCAGCGGCTGGCGCACATTTTCCTGCAGGAATTCAAACTGCTGCGGATCAAAGTTGGACACGCCAAAGTGGCGCACCTTGCCGGCCTGCTGCAGCTCGTCAAACGCGGCAGCGACCTCTTCTGGCTCCATCAAGGGATCCGGGCGGTGCAGCAGGAAGGAATCCAGGTAGTCCACCCCCATGCGTGAAAGCTCGCCGTCCACGGCGTCGATCAGGTGCTGCTTGGAAAAGTCGTAGCGCTTGCCGAACACTAGACTGCCATGCGAGCGCGCCGGGTCGACGACGATGCCGCCCTTCGACTGAATGAACAGCTGGTCGCGGCGAATGCCGGACTGTTTCAGCGCAGCGCCAAAGACTTTCTCCGAGTCGCCTTGGCCGTAAATGTCTGCCGAGTCAATGAAGTTAATGCCGGCTGCCACCGCGGCGTTCAGGCTGGCCGCCGCCTCGTCTGTGGATAAGGCGTTCATGCGCATGATGCCCAGGGCCACGTTGGATGCTTCCCAGTTTGTGTTGCCAATTTTTACTGTTTTCATAATTTCACCTCACTTCGGTTTAACCACAGGCAAGTGCCGCCGTCAAGCCGGCTTCTGGTACAATAGCCTTATCGAGGTGTCGTGATGCCAAAAATTCAGCTCGCCAGCGGGATGCACATTGACGCCCGCAGTGCCAACTCCCAAGTTAAAATGCTCACTGCTTTGCAGCGCCTGCACGCTGAGGGCATCGCTTTTGAGTCCCTTAAGATCGGCAAATTTTGCCAGTATGCCGGCGTGTCCCGGGCCACCTTTTACCGGCATCACCAGGACCTGCAGGACATCCTGGCCGTTGAACTCCTGAAACAAATCGGCGCGTTTGAGCACCGCGTCGATCAGCGCACCATCATGGACTTTCAAAACGGCTCCGCGCTGATTGTCTCTGCGCTGCTGGACGCGCGGCGGCTGTGGCAGCTGATTGTCTGGGCCCACGCAGAGGACCGCGCCCGGTCACTCATGATCGGCGCCGTGCAGCGGGTGCTGATCACCCGCGATTACCCCAGCGCCGACCGCACGTTCATCAGCGAATGGCTGGGCACTGCCCTGCTCACGTTTGCGCTGCAAACTGCCCAGGTCGAGCCGGCCATGCCACCAGCCAAGGCGCTAAGCCTGTACCGCACGCTGATCCCGGATCTGCCGCCGATCGTCAATTAACCCCTACTCGCCGCGCGCCACGGTGCGTTTTTTTGGCGAACGCAAAACGCCTTCACCCAGTTAGTCAATAACCGGGTGAAGGCGTGCTTTCGTTCAGTTCAGGCGAACTCAATGACCTTGTCGACTGGATAACGAGCAGACTTCATTTCGTCTTTCCCGTCCTTGGCCGGCTTGCCCAGCGCAATGGCCATGACCGGCACATAACGCTCCGGGTCCAACCCGAAGACCTTAGCTGCCTTGGTCGTGTCGTAGCCGCCGATTGGGTTGGATTCATACCCGTGCGCCCGCGCAATCAGCATCAGCTGAGTGGCCGCAATCGTACTGTCGACCGTGGAATCGTTCACGAGCATGGACTTTGGGGCCTTTTCGTACAGCGGCAGGAAGGTGTTCAGGACTTCGTCGCGCTTGGCCGGTGTGATGCGGCCATCCTCGCAAGCCTTGTTCCACAAGTCACGGTAGGACTTGAAGGCCAATGTGTCACCGAAAATCTGGATCATCGCGCTGCAGGTGTCCAGCTGCGGCTTGTTGAACTTCATGAAGTAAGAACGCAGCTTGTCCTTGCCTGCCTCGTCATCGACGATCACAAAGTGCCAAGCCTACAAATTGCAGGCAGATGGCGCGGTAATTGCCTCTGAGATCATCTGCTGAAGCTCTTCACGAGGGATCTTAACACTCGGATCAAAGTCCCGGACTGATTCACGGTGCAGCAATACGTCACCAAAATCGTTATTCACAAAAGCCATAAACGCTCATCCTTTCTGTTCATGAATTCGCTTACATGATTATTGTAAGCAACCCAATCGCAATAGAGAATGGTCAATTAGGACGGTTTGTCAGACATCTGACAAATCAGCCGCTTTGTTTGCTTTTTCCAGCACCTGCACGATGATCTGATCCATCGTGTCATGCAGCTGCTGCCGAATCGCTTCCGGCTTTTCCGGTAGCCCGGCGCGAAGCCAACGCACCAAAACGCTGACGAACCCACCGACAAAGAACTCGGCGACAAACTGCTGCGTCGCTTCGTCGACAGTCAGACGCCGCCCCTTGATCACGGCTTGAATGTACCCGTTCAGAATCTGCCGCATGGGGGTACAAAAAATCGCCTGGACCTCTTCCAGCGTGATATTCGCGTAAAAATTGGCGTACAGGTCGGCGTTGTCAGCCAGATAGCAGAGCAGCTGGTAAAGGTCCTCTTCCCAGTGGGTGTAGTCCGGATCTTTTGTTAGTAGCTCAACGCCTCGTCGGCAAACGTCCACTGCAGCAGGCCAAAGAGATCATCAAAGTGGTAATAAAAGGTCGGCCGCGCCATGCCAGTGACCGCAAGCAAATCCTGAACCGTGATGTCTTCAAACGGCTTAGTCCGCAATACGGTTTTTAACGCCGCGGAAAAACGCCGCTTCGTTGCTAATGAAATCTCTGAATTCTTCATGGTTGCCTCCCCAGGCCAACGCTTGGCCCACTTGCCGGACTCCCGATGGCGTCATAGCAGCTGCACCATGTCATACCACACCTCACCGGCATGGACGGAAGCCGATTGGCCGTCGCTGACAAACCCATTGCGCTGATAAAATGGCACCAAGGCGGCCAAACAGGTCAAAGTCACGCCCACTCGGTGCTGCCGGCGACCAACTGCCGCCAGCTGCGCTAACAAAGCGGAACCGATCCCCTGCCCGCGAACAGTCGGCGCCACGGCCAAGCTCAGAATCGCCAGGTACGGCGCACTCGGTGAGTTGGGGTGGGCGGTCTCAAACAAATCATCCGTTAAGTGGCGCTGAGTGATGGCCGGACCGACAACATAGCCAACCAACCGGCCGCCTTGCCAGCCAGTGATAAAAGTCTCAGGATAGGCCGCGATTCGTGCCGCCATGCTGGTCTCTGTGGCGGCCTCAGCCGGGGTGAAACCGGCGTGTTCAATGCGCATAATGCCTGGCAGATCGGCAGGGCGCGCCAGTTGAAAAATCAGGCTCATCGCTGGGCCCCCAGAACATATTTTTCGACCGCGGCCGCCACACCGTCGTGGTCATTGTCCAGCGTGACATGCGTTGCGACCTGCTTCACGGCATCGATGCCGTTGGCCATCCCGATTGCGCACCCGGCCCACTTCAGCATCGGCAGGTCATTCGCTTCGTCGCCGCATGTCATGACCTCTTCAGCGGTCAGGCCCAGCTTGGTCGCCAGCGCCTGAAGCCCTTCGCCCTTGTTGGCTTTGGATTCATGACCTCAAGGAAAAACGGGGTGGACCGCACGACGTAATACGCATCGCCAAACGCCTCCCGGGCGCTGGGCTCAATGGCATCCAGCACGGCCTTGGGCGCCGTCAGCATTCCCTTCACGTACCGGTAATCAGCCGGCGCCTGGGCGGGGCTGAGGCGCGTAATCCCGACACGGCTGTCGTAGGCCTGCCGCACCGCGTAGAAGCTAATATTGTCATTGGGCGAGATGACGGCGCCTTTGGCATCCCGCAAGTTGTACTTCAGCTGGTGCGCGTGCGCAAACTGATCGAGTGCGGCGAAGTCGGCCCGGCCCAGATCAAAATTGCTGAACTGCTCGCCAGCCAGCGACAGCGTCACCGCCCCGTTAAACGTGATGGCGTACTCGTTCGGTCCACTCAGCCCCAGCTGATCCAGCAGCGGCTGCACCGCCTGCACCGGGCGGCCCGTGCAAAGCACCACCTTGATGCCTTGATCATGGGCCTGCTTCAGCACAGTCACTGTGTGGGCAGTCAGTTGCCGCTTTGAATTCAGCAAGGTATCATCAATATCCGTCGCAATCAGTTTAATTGTCATAACTTTCCCCTTTGGTCGATTATGCCTCAATTATATCGCAGTTTCGAATTGCGCCTAGGCGCATAAAAAGCCGCCTGCAAGATAACAGACGGCCGTGGCGTTCCTAGAGAATCGACACGTTACCCTCGTCCAGATCAACATGGGGGAGGTAGGCGGTTTGGTTATAGACATCCACGTAGTACTGATCCGCCACCACACCAACAATTGACGTGGACAGATTTTTCAGTCCGAGCAGGTGATCGTTGCCGGTCAGGTGGCGCAACCCGAGCTGGGCGATGCCGCCGTGGGTCACGATCAGCGCGTTCCCGTCCGCCGGCAAAGCCTCAGCAATCTGTTTAAGCGCCGCAGCAAAGCGTTCGCCAGCTACATTAAAGTCCTCGACTCCCAGTGCGGTCAGCCCGGGATCATTTTCTCGGCGCGACAACTTTTAAAAGCGCAAGGTGGTCTTTCACCAGGTCGGCACGCTTTTGCCCCTCCCACTGGCCAAAGCCAATCTCGGTCAAACCAGTTACCGGCGTTAAGCGCAAGGCGTGGTGACGCGGCATGCGCGCCAGGATCAGGTTGCCAGACGTGACCGCCCGCGCCAAGGGGCTCGTGTACGCGGCCGCGAAGTCGTACTGATCCAGGTAGGCCGCCACCCGCTGGTAGGGCGTCAGATCGTCCTGCAAGACGGGACTGTCACCGCTGGCGCCCTGCAGCCGTTTTTCCACGTTCCACTGGGTCCGGCCGTGACGGACAATGAACAGCCGCTTCATTACAGCTGGCCCACGGTGTCGCCGCGCAGCCCGCGCCGCAAGGTCTCAAGCGCCGTGACTTCATTGCTGGCGATGTTGCCGAGGTTAATGCCGACGCCAAACTGGCGGATCAGCGCGACCTGCTGGCTCTTCAGCGGCGCCTCAAAAATCAGCCGGTCGGTGCCCCCTTTTGCTAATTCCTGCAGCTCGTTTTCAATGATATTGCCATCCGCATCGTAAATCCCAATGTTTTTGCCGGCCTCGCGCGCTTCGATGATGACGTAATTGGCGCCATTTCGAAGATCAGTTTGAATCTGCATCAACCGCTCGTGAATGCTGAGCTTGTGATCGAGCTTCGGGTCTTTCTTGCCGACTTCCGAAATGACGAACAGCCCCGCGTCCTTGGCCTGCTGGATTACCTGCTTGCGATTGCTGGCCGAAATGTTCGTCGAGCCGTCGCTGACCTCGACACCGCCAAACCCAAGTGCCTGCGTCTCTTTTAAAAATTCGGAGAACTGCCCATTCAGCAGTGCCACTTCAAGCAAGGTGCCGCCTGGGTAAGGAATCACGCCGGCTTCCCGATACATCGCCGTCTTTTTTTCGATCAACTCGCGGTCCATGGTCGCGGCCGTCCCCCAGCCGAACTTGGCGTAGTCGAGGTAATCCCCAGCGGTGGCCAGCAGGTCTTCGGTTTCGTTCAGCCCCAGCCTTTGTCCAGCATCATTGTTTTGCCGCGCGGCGTCGTGGTCTTCGGCGTGTTCTTTAAGAATGCGTAGGCTTTCATCAATCAGTTGCCTCCTATGTGTTGATAACTCTCATTTTACCAGTTTAGTGAAAGCGTAATGTGACAAACATGTGAAACTTTCTCATACAAAAAGGCCGCCAGCCGGCAGCCTTCCTCACACTGAGTCAATTTTCTTACCGGTCCAGGACCGTGACGCTTTCGATACTGGTCGTTTGCGGAAACATGTCAACCGGCTGCGTCTGCTTAGCGTGGTAGCCAAACGCTGCCAGGGCCTTCAAATCGCGGGCCAGGGTCGCCGGATTACAGGACACGTAAACCATCTTCGGCGGCAGCAAAACGCCGACCGCGTCGATGAACTCCTTTGCCAGCCCCTTGCGCGGCGGGTCCACCATCAGCACATCGACCGGCAGTTTTTGGTCGCGCCAACTCTGCATGGCATCCTCGGCCTTGCCCACGGTAAAGGTCACATTGGTCAAGCCGTTAAGCTTGGCATTGTCGCGCGCGTCAGCAACGGCCTCCGGCACGATTTCCACCCCGTAGACCTGCTTGGCGTGCTTGGCCATGGCAAGCGAAATCGTTCCGATGCCGGAATACGCGTCAATCACCGTTTCCTGCCCAGTCAGACCCGCCGCCTCAATGGCCTGCGAGTACAGGACCTCAGTTTGCGTCGGGTTGACCTGGTAGAACGACACCGGCGAGATCTGGAACGTGTTCCCCAGCAGCTTGTCGGTCAGGTAGGAATGCCCGGCCAGCAGCCGCGTCTTTTTTCCCCATGATGACGTTGGTGCGCTTGTCGTTGAGGTTCAGCATAATGCTGGTGACCTCAGGCAGCGCCTGCTGGATCCCTGCCACAATATCGTCCTGATGCGGCACGGCCCAAGAGGTGACCACCAGGACGATCATCATCTCGTGCGTATAAAAACCGCGTCGCACCATGATGTGGCGCACCAACCCGGTGTTGTGCGCCTCATCGTACCCGGTCAGCCCGTACTTGCGCAGCAAATCGCGCACCACGATGACGGCCGCATCGATTTTTGGATCCTGAATGTAAAAATCCTCCAGCGGCACCATGTCGTGGCTGCGGCGCTTGAAAAAGCCGGTCGTGGCCTGGCCGTTGATCTGCCGCACCGGGATCTGTGCCTTGTTACGGTAACCGGTGGGGTGGTCCATCCCCAGCGTTGGGCGCACCGGAATGTCCAGCCCCTGCTTCTTGAACAGTTCCTGGATCTGGTGCTGCTTGAACTTCAACTGCGCCGGGTACGCCAGGTGCTGCAGCGGGGCAATGCCGGTTTGGGTGTACGTGTGATCCACCGCATCGACGCGGTCCGGCGAAGTTCGTTCAAGCTTCTTGAGCTTGGCGAAGCCGTACTGCTTTTCGGTCTTCAACACATGGACCAGCGCCTTTTCCCCTGGCAGCGTGTCCTCGATGAACAGCGGGTAGCCGGCGACCTTAGCCACGCCCATGCCTTGGTACGTGAGATCTTCAATTTCGACTTCAAGTTCTTGATTCTTGACCACTGGGGTTTTCGCCACCATGGGCCTCCTTTCGCCGCAAAGCGGCAACGCAAAAATGACTCCACTCACTGTACCAGACCAACCGGCAACTCACAAGCGCCGCCGCGCAAAACAGGCGCCGGTCAAGGACACTGACCGACGCCTGCAGGCATTACTTGTCGTCACCAGACGCGATCTGCCCGTCGCCGTTCAGGTCCTGATGGGAAATGTTTTCCACTTCCTCAAGGTACCCCTGCTGGCGTACGAGGTCGATGTCCAGATTCTTCTTGGGGATCTCATCAACGTTGGCAAACATCTCGATGTGCTGCTTCAGGTTGACGAACGTCATCGGCGCGCTCCCACCGTAATCACCGTCGAGGTTGATCTTCATCTCGCCGCCGTCCTTGCGCGTCGCGACCAGCTTGGAAGTTTTCGTGTAGATGATGTTCGAGTCATCCACGTGGCGGCCGCCGTTCAGGACCTTGGCGATCAGCACCAGCATGTCCCCGAAATTGCCGGTTTTGACAACAATCAGCGAGAACTTGCCGTCACCCATGCTGGAATCCGGCACGATTTGCTCGAAGCCGCCGACGCTGTTCGTCATCGCCAGCAGAAACATCGAGGCGGGACCGTCGTACACCCCATCGTCGTACTCCAGGTGCATCGGCACGGACTGGATCGCCGGTAGCATTTCCGCCGCCTTCACCACGTATGCGAAGTAGCCAAAAATCGACTTAAACTCCGACGGTACTTGGTACGTCAGCTCTGTGAGCAGCCCGCCGGCCGCGATGTTCATGAAGTAGTGACTGTTGGCCTGGCCGATGTCCATCCGCAGGGTCTGCCCCTTCAGGATGACCTTGGCCGCGGCGACCGGGTCATCGCGCGGAATGCGCAGTGCCCGGGCGTAGTCGTTGGTCGTGCCGGCGGGAATCAGCGCCATCTTCGGTCGGTGCTTGTGCGGTGCGATGCCGTTCACGACCTCGTTGATGGTGCCGTCGCCCCCAGCGCCCACAATCAGCGCAAACCCGGCCTCAGTTGCCCGGCTGGCCTCTTTTTTCGCGGAAAAGGTTCGGCGGTCGTCTGAAACGCCGAGGCTTCGTAGCCCGCCTGCTCCAACACGTCAAGGATGTCCGCGACGTACCGCCGCATGCCTTCATTACCCGAAGTTGGGTTATAGATCAAACGTGCGCGTGGGCGCATCGCGATCACCTCCTGTTACCGCTTTTTGATTTCAGTCATTAAGATCTTGTTGGCGACTTTTGGATTGGCTTTGCCGTGGGTCTGCTTCATCAGTTGCCCAATCAAAAAGCCAATGGCGCGTGACTTGCCGTTCTTGAAGTCGTCGATACTTTGCGCGTTATTATCCAAAATATCGTTGACGATCGGCGTCAGCTTGGCCGGGTCGGACAGCTGGACCATGCCCTTTTCCTCGACCCACGCCTTCGGATCGGTATCGTGCTGGATGATTTCCTGGAAGACCTTCTTGGCAATCTTGCTGGAAATCGTGCCGTCGGCGATCAGGTTGATCATCGCGGCCAGGTGCTCAGGCGTCAGCGCAACGTCCTTCAGCTCCAGATGCTCGGCGTTCAGGTAGCCAGAGACCTCACCCATCAGCCAGTTGGACGCCTGCTTCGGGTCGGCACCAGCGGCCACGGTGGCCTCAAAGAAGTTGGCCATTTCCATGGTCAGAGTCAAGACCCCGGCGTCGTATTCCGGAATGCCCCAGTCCTGGACGTAGCGTGCACGCCGCTTGGCCGGTGCCTCCGGCAATTTGGCCTGGACCTCATCGATCCATTGCTGCGACACAAACACCGGTGGCAGGTCTGGTTCCGGGAAGTAGCGGTAATCATCCGCGCCTTCCTTGACCCGCATCAGGATGGTTTCCTTCTTGGCCGGATCCCAGCGCCGCGTTTCCTGGCGCACTTCACCGCCTGCCATCAGCAGCTGGATCTGACGCTTTTGCTCGTAGGCCAAACCGTCACGCACGTGGTTGAAGGAGTTCAGGTTCTTGATTTCGGTCTTGGTGCCGAAGCCATCCTGGCCGATCGGGCGCACAGACAAGTTAGTGTCCACCCGCATCGAGCCTTCTTCCATTTTCACGTCGGAAGCGCCGGTGAACTGCACGATTTGCCGCAGCTGTTCAAGGTACTGGTAGGCCTCTTCCGGCGAGGCAATGTCAGGCTCGGAAACGATTTCGACCAACGGCGTGCCCTGCCGGTTCAAATCGACATAGGAGTACCCGTCGTCTTCATGGGTGTTTTTCCCGGCGTCTTCCTCGACATGCAGCTCGTGGACGCCGATTTTCTTCTTCTTGCCGCCGACCTCGATCTCGACGTAACCATTGGTGCCCAGCGGCGTCTCGCTTTGCGTGATCTGGTAGGCCTTCGGATTATCCGGGTAAAAGTAGTTCTTGCGGTCAAAGTGCGTGTGGCGCGTGATATCGGCGTGCAGCGCAAGGGCCACCATGATGCCGTAGGAGTATGCCCCGCGGTTGATGGTCGGCAGCGTGCCCGGGAAGCCCCAGTCGATCACGTTGGTGTTGACGTTTGGCTCAGCGCCGTAAGACACCGGGGTCGGCGAATACATCTTCGACTTTGTTTTCAGCTCAACATGGACTTCGAGTCCAATCGTGGTTTCAAAATTCATCTTAGTTCGCACCTCCCGGAATCGCGTCGAGGTAGTCATTCTTGCTTTCAAAGGCATCGGCTGCCTGCAGCAGCGTCTGCTCGTCAAACTGCTTGCCGATCAGCTGCAGGCCAACGGGCATGCCGTCGACAAAGCCGGCCGGGATCGACAGCGCCGGCAGGCCGGCCAAGTTGACCGGAATCGTCAGAATGTCGTTCATGTACATGGTCAACGGGTCGGTGACCTTGGAGCCGATCTTGAACGCAGTGGTTGGCGTGGTCGGCCCAATGATGAAGTCATAGTCTTCAAAGACCTTGTCGAAATCACGCGAGATCAGCGTGCGCACCTGCGCTGCCTTTTTGAAGTAGGCGTCATAAAAACCGGCGGACAGACTGAAAGTCCCCAGCATAATGCGGCGCTTGACCTCGCGCCCAAACCCTTCGGAGCGCGAGCGCACGTAAACATCGTCCAGGTTTTTGACGTCCTTGGCGCGGAAGCCGTAACGAATCCCATCAAAGCGCTGCAGGTTCGAGGAGGCCTCAGAGCTGGCGATGATGTAGTATGCCGGCACCGCGTACTTGGTGTGCGGCAATGAAACCGTGTCGACAGTCGCACCCAGCGCGCGGAACTGCTCGGCGGCCTTCTTGACCTGGTCGGCCACGGCGGCATCGACCCCTTCACCCAGGTATTCCTCGGGCAAGGCGATCTTCATGCCCCGAATCGACTGGCCCAGCTTGGCCGTGTAATCCGGCACGTCAAGGTCCGCCGTGGTGGCATCCTTGTCATCATGGCCGGCGATGACGTTCAAGGTCAGCGCCGCGTCACGCACGGTGCGCGTCAGTGACCCCACAACGTCCAGGCTGGAGGCAAAGGCGATGACGCCCCAGCGCGATACCCGGCCGTAAGTCGGCTTCAGGCCGACAATGCCGTTGAACGCTGCGG
>NZ_BBAJ01000025.1 GCF_001311195.1 Lacticaseibacillus camelliae DSM 22697 = JCM 13995 | reverse complement strand
CGCGACCACCAACATGGGCGCCATCGCGCGCCTGCTGCTGGCGCGTTACCAGGCCGGCAAGTACCCCATCGCCATGGTCTCGACGGATAATTTTTCGCAGAATGGGCAGCGCTTTGAGGACGGCATTTTGACCATCGCCCGCGGCTGGGCGCAAAACGGGACCGTCTCGCAAGACTTTGTCGATTACCTCAGCGACCCCAAGCAGGTCAGCTTCCCGTGGTCGATGATCGACCGCATCACCCCGAACCCGGCGGAAAGTGTGGCGACCATCCTGAAGCAAAGCGGCTTTGAAGATACCACCATCATCCACACCGAAAAGCACACGAACATCGCGCCGTTTGGCAACACCGAGGTCACGCACTACCTGGTGATCGAGGACAGCTTCCCGAACGGGCGGCCGAAGCTCGAGGACGCCGGCGTGATCATGACGGACCGCGCGACGGTCAACGACGCCGACCAGATGAAGGTCACCGCGTGCTTGAACCCGCTGCACACCAGCCTCGCGATTTTTGGCTCGCTGCTGGGCGATTCGTCGATCGCCGCGGAAATGGAGAATCCCGACCTGGTCGCGCTGATCAAGCAGCTGGGCTACAACGAGGACCTGCCGGTGGTCAAGGATCCGAAAATCATTGACCCGAAGCAGTTCATTGATCAGCTGATCGAAAAGCGCCTGCCGAACAAGAACATTCCGGACACGCCGCAGCGCATTGCCAGTGATACCTCGCAGAAGATCCCGATCCGCTACGGCGTGACACTGACCCATTACCTGGACGAGGGCAAAGACCTGACGCAGCTGAAGGCGATCCCGCTGATCCTGGCCGGCTGGTGCCGCTACCTGATGGCGGTCAAGGACGACGGCACGGCCTTCACGCCGAGCCCCGACCCACTGCTGGGCGATGTGCAGCCGTTCGTGGCCAACGTCAAGCTGGGGCAGCCCGTTGATGCGCACAGCGTGCTCGCACCGATTTTGGCCAACCAGCAGATTTTTGGCGTCGACCTGGCCAAGACCGGGCTGATCCCGACCATCGAGGCGGATTTTGCCAAGATGGTCCAGGGGCCGGGCGCGGTCGCGGCGACGATCCACGAAATTGTAGGAGGCAATTAGCATGAAAAATATGGGGTTTCGCTGGTATGGGGACAATGATCCCATTACGCTGCAAAACATCCGCCAGATCCCCGGCACCACGCAGGTCGTCGGCGCGCTGTTCGACGTGCCGGTCGGGGAGGTCTGGCCGAAGGAGAAGATCAAGCACCTGAAGGACGAGGTCGAGGCCGCGGGGCTGAAGCTGGAAGTCATCGAGTCCGTCAACATCCACGATGACATCAAGATCGGGCTGCCGACGCGCGACCAGTACATCGACAACTACAAGCAAACCATTCGCAACCTGGCCGAGTTTGGCATCAAGGTGATCTGCTACAACTTCATGCCAATTTTTGACTGGCTGCGTACCGACCTGCACTACCAGCTGGCCGATGGGTCAAACGACATGGCCTTCGAACAGGCCAAGCTGGCCGACGATCCGCAGGAGATCATCGATTCGACCCGCGACGGCTCGCGCGGTTACGTGCTGCCCGGCTGGGAGCCGGAGCGCCTGGCAACCATCGAAAAACTGTTCAAGGATTACCAGGCGTCGATGAGGCGAAGCTGCGCGAAAACATGAAGTACTTCCTCGACGCCATCATCCCGACGTGCGAGGAGGTCGGCATCCGGATGGCGATGCACCCGGACGATCCGCCGCGCCCACTGTTCGGCCTGCCGCGCGTGTACAAGAACGCCGAGGACATGCGGATCATCGAGGCCATGCACGAGTCGCCGTACAACGGCTTTTGCATTTGCACCGGCTCTTTAGGGGAGAACCCTAAGAACGACGTGCCGGCGATCATCCGCGAGTTCGTCAAAAAGGACCGCGCGCCGTTCATCCACGCCCGCAACATCAAGTTCATGAACGCGCAGGGCGACTTCCACGAATCGGCGCACCTGTCCTCCGAGGGCAGTTTGGACATGTACGAGATCATGAAGGCCTTGTACGACACCGGCTTTGACGGCTACATCCGGCCGGACCACGGTCGCAACATCTGGGGCGAAGACGGGGTGCCGGGCTACGGCCTGTACGATCGCGCGCTGGGCATCACCTATCTCAACGGGCTGTGGGAATCACTGGAAAAGGACCACGCTTAAGCTGAAAACATTTCATACGCAATCCGCCGGCGGTACAGTTTTTTCTGCACCGCCTTTTTTTTGTGCTCATCTATACCAATGTCGCGATAAGCACGTTAAAACATGTTCTCGCCAAAAAAGAAAGCGCTACCGAAAATGACGATTTTACGGCATAGAATTGAAATTTTGGCCCATTATTTTGCTACAATGGCGCTTATACTGAACATGAGCTCAAGTAAGTATCTCAGCTGAGAGGTGGCAGAACGCAGTGGATTATGCAAGTGAGGTCCACCAAGTCTTAATTCCCAATGGTTTTGAAGTGGAACATAAAATCACCACGACGCACTACCAGCGGCGGCCACATTATCATGATGGCTGCGAGATAAATTTTTGTTTGCATGACAATACCGATGTTTACGTCGATGACAAGCACTATCACGTGAATTCCGGAACCGTGATGGTCTTTAATTCGCAAGAAATGCATCGTGTCTTTGTGGAACGTGGGGTGAGTTATGAGCGTTATTACCTGCTCTTCAAGCCTGAATTCATCGAGCTTGCGCTCAGTGAATATCCAGATTTGCTGATGATTTTCTATCGTCGACCACGCCATTTCGTTAATGTCCTATCTTTGCGACTGGTGGACCAGAGCCGATTGTCCAAACTGTTTGATGAACTAATCGAAATTTATTCAGAGCCTGATTCCTCTCTACATGGGATCAAGGTCCGGCAGAAATTCATTGAGTTACTGGTTTTTTTGAACGAACAGTTTTCTGACCGTGATAGTGTGACGCCGTATCAAAAAAAAGTCCCCAAAATGAGTTGTTGACGAACGTAACTAAGTACATCAAACAGAACTTGGGTGAGGATCTTACACTGGATGGCGTCGCAGAACACTTTTTTTACTAGTAAGTCGACGCTGATTCGTACGTTTAAACGGCACATGGGGCTGACACCTTACAAGTTTATTACCTATGCCCGTATTATGGAATCGCGGGCGTTAGTTCTTCAGGGGTTGCCGGTTCATGAAGTTGCCTTCCGAGTCGGTTACAAAGACGATTCAAGCTTTATCAAGAAATTTAAGGCGCTTCAAGGAGTATCGCCTAAGCGCTATCTCGCAACAAATCGGAAATAGTGGACACTAGTTTTTAAACATGGACGCATCAGAAATGCGGTTCCTTATTTCTTTGTGCACAATTGCCTTTTTTTTAATATTGTATGCGCTTTTATTGGCGCTTGAAGGAAGGAAAAATCATGGCTTTCAAATTTGATAAAATCTCGGAGCCGCTCATTAAAGTGGCTGGCGTGGTTAGCCAGGTCAAGATTTTGATGGCGATCAAGAATGCCTTTATTCGGGTCATTCCATTTACTTTGGTCGCTTCATTTGCCAACATCATTGTTTCTGTGATTGGTTCAGTGGAGAAGTACCTGAATATAAAGAACGCGATTCTTGATGAGATAACCAAGGGGTTTGGTTATGTTAATTCCGCGACAATTGGGATCATCGCCTTACTCGTAGTGGTCTTTGTTGCCTATGAATACTCATTGGCATTGAAGACAGAGGAAAAAAAACAAGGCGCTCAACCCAATTATTTCGACGGCGGCGGGAGTCGCTTCATACTTCGTCATCGTCCCAACGGCTGTCGACTTTGCAACGAAAAGCAAGACACCTGGGTTCAGTCTCGATTTCTTCAATTACAATGGCATGTTCACAGGGGTCATTATCTCGATGATCGGGGTTGGACTGTTTGCAATGTTTTCTCGTGGTAAGTTCAACATTAAGATGCCATCAAGTGTCCCTCAGAATATTTTTGAGTCGTTCTTCTCACTAATTCCTTTGATGGAAACCACTATCATCTTTGCGGCAGTTCGATTGATTATTGAAGCGATGAATTTTGCCTCGTTGAACGACATGGTCACACAGTTGCTGGTTAAGCCACTGATTGTTGTGACTAATGGACTTCCAGCAATCATCATCGTAATTCTGATTGAACAATTCCTTTGGTTCTTGGGTATGCATGGGTTCAACATTGTTTGGGGAGTTATTGCCAGTCTATGGCTTTCACAGCATTTTGCTAACATCGCCATTTTTGCGAAGACGCAGGATCCTTCTACAGTTAAGATTATTCCGTATATGTTTACCAACATGTACGCGATGATTGGTGGTTCAGGATCTACTTTCGGATTGATTATTGCTGCGCTCTTTATCTGCCATAAGGGCACGAAGGAGCGAGAAGTCGCCAAGCTTGGTTTGATTCCCGGGATTTTCTTCATTAATGAACCTATCACTTTTGGGTTGCCAATTGTCTTGAATCCGTTTCTGTTCATACCTTGGATGCTTGTGCCGGTGATCAATGCGGTAATTGCATACTTTGCAACTTCGCTGGGCTGGGTCTTCCCATTAGTTGAAATGAACCCGGGTAGCTCTGTCCCCATTGTATTTAATTACTGGGTGATGGCTGATTTCCACGTCAGCCCGGCTATTCTATGCGTACTGCTGATCATACTGGATGCTGTTCTTTATGCGCCATTTATGAAGATGCATATGAACAACGAAGAACGCATGGCTCGTGAGCAGAAGACGGCAGAGGATGCAGGGGTCGCTGCAGCTGATTAAAGATGCTGGGAGAGGACAGTCAGATTCATGAAGAAAGTATACGCAATTGCACATACGCATTGGGATTTTGAATGGTACTTTACGCGTCAGGAAGCTAGGGTCCAGTTTGCTTACCATATGGATGAGGTGTTAAGTGCCTTGGCGCACAACCAGCTGGATTACTACCTGCTAGATGGTCAGATGTCGATTCTGATGGATTATCTCGCGGACAACCCAGATCGCGCGACGGAAGTCAAAAAAAATTTGTGATGGCCGGCCGTTTGTTCATTGGCCCGTGGTACACCCAAATTGATGAAATGACGACCGCTGGTGAATCAGCAGTTCATAATCTTCGCTTGGGATTGCGTGCTGCCAATAAGTTAGGTGGGGCGATGCCGGTTGGTTATCTGCCAGATTCGTTTGGCCAAAGTCAAGATATTCCGAAGCTTTATGGTGGGTTTGGTATTCACAACGCAGTTTTCTGGCGCGGGTTACCGTTGGAAAAAAATCACAAGTTTTTTTCACTGGCGCAGTCAGGACGGTTCTGATGTCCTCACCGCAAACTTAACTAATGGTTACAGCACTGGGGTGCCATTTGTTACGGGCAAATCAGGCCAAGTTGTCCGCGATGTCCTAGCCGATCCTGATGCTGTTTCAATTTTACCGGTGGGATCAGATCAGCTGCCTGTAACCTTGAATCTAAAGCAGGTGATCAAGCGGGTCAACACGGAAAATGTCGGGAAACTAGAAGTGATGGAGACAAATTATCCAGCAGTCTTCTCGGCCATCGGTCGCACCACACTACCCACTCTTGAAGGTGAATTCATCGATCCGTCGACCTCGAAAATCCATCGTGGCATCTATTCTTCGCGTGCCGATTTGAAACAGCTCTATGACCACCTTGAGCGTTTGATGACGACGGTTGTTGAGCGCTCTCGGTACTTGCCAGTCAATTTGGAGTACGTATCAAGCAGGGGCTGATTGATTCTGTCTGGCGTTCAATTGCTATGGGCCAAGCGCATGATAGCGCTGGCGGCAGCAACAGTGATGCCACCAACCGAGACATATACGCACGCGGTACTGCCGCCTTGGAAACGGCGACCTCGTTGCGCAATTACCTGCTCCGGAAATTGAGTATTTCATTGAGGGATGGGCGTCCTGATGACGGGTCGCTGGTTGTGTGGAATCCATTACCACTGGCGGATGATACTGTTCATGAGGTGACGATTGCGACGACCAAACCATCATTTTCACTGACGGACGAGAAAGGCAATCCTGTCCAATATGACCTGATCAGTCAGAAGAGGATGAATGCCGGTCTTCTGACACGTGACCCGGCGACTCGGGAGAATCATTGGTACTTCATGAGTACTATCGCGGTTAAGGTTGAAATCCCTGCAATGGACTGGTGTCGGTATGGCGTTGAGCTCAGCGACGGTAAGCCAGTGTTAATCTCTCCTGTTACAAAGCAGGCCATTGAAGATGACAACAATTTAGTGGAATTCGATCAAGGCCAGTTGTTTATTCACCCTAAACAAGGGCTCGGCAAGACGTATCAGCTGATGCTTGAGGATGGTGGTGACGAAGGGGATACTTATGATTACTCACAGCCTTATCGCGATGCCGTGAAATTGCTCAAATTTGATGACGCCCAAGTTACGACTCAGCATGGCAAACTGGAACAAAGAATGCAGCTGAGTGGTTCTTGGCAAGTGCCAAAAGACCTTGCAGAGCGAGGAACAGAAGTCACAAGTGGCACCGTAGACTACCAGCTCGAGCTAAGACTTAAATCGGGAACGCCAATCATTCAGTTCTCGTTGCATCTGAACAATCAAGCTTGCGATCACCGCATGCGGTTGGTCCTGAAAGGTGCAAAACCAGTTAAGTCGTCATTTGCCGACACCCAGTTTGGCACCATTGAGCGTCCCTTAGAGGACCCACATCTCAAAGACTGGCGGGCAATCGGTTATCACGAAGAGCCAACGAGTCTGCGACCGATGATTCATTTTGCTAATATGCACAACGAGAGTGAAAGCCTGACCTTTTTGGGCTTGGGTGAGAAGGACTTCCAAATCATTGGTAAGCAGTTTAACGAGTTAGCCCTTACCCTTTTTCGGGGCGTAGGCTACCTTGGCCGGCCAGATATGTTGCGTCGCCCAGGTAAAGCCTCCGGAATGATCAACAAGGCAATGCCAACGCCTGATAGCCAGCTTCTTGGGAAGATGAAGTTTGCAGGGGGAATCCTGCTTTCCCCAAATTATGATCCTCAACAGATCCAGTCTGAATATCTGCGGCTGGCTCAGGAGGGATTGTACTATCAAAATCAGACATTAAATCAGTACACGACGCCAATCCAGTTTTTCAGGATCAATGTGCTTTCGCGGTCAGTGACGCATGCCCCGTTGATGACGCTCAAGAATTCTCGCGTCACTCTCAGTGCTTTTGCACCGGCACCCGATGGTGCTGGTTGTGAGATTCGCCTGTACAACCCAAACACTTTTCGAGTCGATGTGCCCGGCGAGTTAGTCTTTACCAGACCTGTTGATGTCACTGATGATGACCTTGCTGGGAAGAGCCAGCGTTCTATTGCAGACTCTGTCACCAGTCTAAAGCTAGCACCCTTCAAGCCTGGTGAAATCAGGACATATGGTATCTTTCCTATCGCCGATGCGAAGCAAGTGTGAGGCGAACGGATGAGCGAAAAAAAATTTCAGACTGTTCAATTAACTTTAGAGCAGTCAGTAGAAAGTAGGACGAAATTAATTCAGGGCGCAATTAATCGCGCTGCCCACACAGCTGGGGTTGTTTCCCTCGCTGGGAAAGGGGTATACGTAATTGACGGGCTGTTGATGAAATCTGGGGTGACGCTTGACGTGCAGGCGGGCGTTACGCTGATGGGTAGTGGTAATGAAGATAAATATCATCATCGCCCTGGGCCGTTTGAGCTACTTCGTAACCAGACCCCGATATGCGCACTGATCTTTGGAAATCAATGTGATAATTGCGTGATTTCCGGCAAGGGGACAATCAGCGGTAATTATCGGTGCTTTATCAAGGCAAATCAGGAACAGGCTGCTCATATTGAGTCCCACCACTATCCGCGGCCGGAGATGATCTATCTTCAGGATTCGCGAAATGTCACAGTAGAAGGGCTGACAATTATCGATTCGCCATTTTGGACTATTCATCTCGCTGGCTGCCAGCAAGTGAAATTGGCTAATTTGACCATCAACAATGAGGTCCGGATGCCCAACACTGATGGTATTGATTTAGATCGGTGTCAGTATGTCGTAGTTCAAGGCTGCAAGATCAGTACAGGGGATGACGGTATTTGCTTAAAATGCACTGAGGAGACCAAGCGTTTTGGCGACTGCACTGATATTGAAGTTACTGATTGTCAGATTCATTCTCAAAGCGCAGCGTTTAAGGTTGGGAGTAGTAGCTTCGGTAATTTTCTCAGCGTTAAGGTGGTGCGATTACTGATCGTTAACTCTAATCGTGGCCTTGCGTTTCAACTGAGAGACGGCGGTCTTGCCCGTAACTTTCAGTTTTCTGACGTTAAGATTTCTACGCGAGACTTTTCAGAAGAGTGGTGGGGAAATGCTGAACCAATCTATATAACTTTTGTAGCGCGTGACCACGAAACTGTTATTAAGCCTGATGATGGGATCGAGAATGTTCAGTTCTCAAATATCAATGCTAACAGTCCAACTGGTGCGCTAATATACAGTGATGTGGCTGGACGGATTAAGAATATTCGTTTTGTGCAGACTCAATTGTGGATCACGACAGAGGTGGGCAAGATGCGGCATTATGACCTACGTCCTAGTGAAAAGCGTCAGTCTCTCATAATGCCGGTAAGTGGGTTGGTTGGTCGAGTCAAACAGAATCAGCAGGCAGGGCTTTCGGTCATGTATCGGTCCAATGAGGATCAGCCAGATTGATCTGTTGAGCAGCTCTTCGGGCGTCACGCTCGAGGGCTGCTTCTGTTTTCAGGATGACATGGAAAAAAAAGAAGGGGAAAGATGGCAACTTTTGACGATTTGGTGCAGGAAAAAGCCAATTTGTTGGCCGCTCGAATGACAACTTTAACCAGTGAAGATGTGCATTGGGAAGGAGACGGATCTTCCGACCAGCTGAAGAAGCAGGGATTCTTCCCACGGGATTTTGGAATGGCCTTTTGGGACTGGCCACAGGGGGTTGGTCTATTTGGACTGGCCCGTTTGCAAGGAAATCCGTATGATCATTTTATTCGTAACTGGGCGAAAAAAACGGATTAGTCAGGGTCTGCCAATGCGTAATATTAACACCACGGTGCCGATGCTCACCCTTAGTGCTTACCCGGAGTATGAAAAAATGGCACTTGACTGGGCCACTGATATTTACACTAAATTTCCCCGGACCGCCGAGGGAGGATTAGAACATTTTACGACGGGAGCGGATAAGAACAGTATTTCGCGTAATCCAGGGCAGCTTTGGGCAGATACAATCTTTATGACAGTGCTTTTTCTTGCCAAGATGGGTCAATCGACAGGCAATGAACAGTGGCTGGAGGAAGCTAACTATCAAACCCTGCTTCATATCAAGTACCTGCTGGATCCAGCCACGGGTTTGTTCAGCCACGGGTGGGATTTTAATCAGCGGAATAATTTAGGTAAGACCTTTTGGGGTCGCGGCAACTGCTGGCTGGCATATGGTCTGCCACTTTATCTTGAGATGGTTGGGCCTACGCTAGCACCAGCTGAATCCCGTTATCTGGAAGTAGTCATTAGCAACCAGCTGCGGGCATTATTTGCGTTACAATCACCAGAGCATCTGTGGCACACACTTCTTGACGACTCTAGTTCTTACATCGAAGCTTCCGGTTCGGCAGGGATCCTCGCTGGGACGTTTCTAGCACTTCGGCTAGGCATTCTATCAGATTACTATCTGGATCAAGCACAAGCAGGACTCAGAGCGTTGCTCGGCAACGTGGATGAACAAGGTATTCTCCATCATGTTTCTGCTGGAACCTCACTCACGGATGATCGATCTGCATATAAGGCAATCAAACAGTTACCGATGGCCTATGGTCAAGCACTCGCACTATGCGCATGTGCCGAGTATCTGAGTTACAAAGGAAAGGACGATGGCCAATGAGACGCGATTTTGCCGTCCGTGGGCATGACGTTTTAAAATTTGATGATTTAGACCAGTTTGGTCGTGAACTTCAGCACCTTAAAGTGCACAGTTTGGCCTATTCCCCAGGAAAATCACTGCCAGTTACCACTAGAAACGGAACAACAGTTAACGTTGGACTTGCGAATTATGTCCGGCGTCGATTGGCACAATATGATGCCGAGATAGTTACATTAAGTTGTTACGTGAATATGATCCATCCAAACAAGCCGGAGCAAACGAAACTTATTGCCCAGTTGGCCCACTATCTTCAGCTTGCCCCGATGTTTGGTACCCGTATTGTGGCCACGGAAACGGGGAGCTTGGACCCAACATTTGTCTTCACGAAGAACAATTTCGGCTCTGCGCCATTTAAAACTTTGATCAAAAATGTGCAAACTTTGCTCCCTGTGGCGCATGACTCTGGAACTTACCTAGCATTGGAACCTGGTATTAACCACCCGCTCTGGTCCTTGGATAGAGTGGCAGACTTAATTCAAGCTGTGGGGGAGGACCCCAATCTAAAATTGATCATTGACCCTGCGAATCTTGTTCTTTCAGGGACCGACCAACCTGAGCAAATCTTGCAAGAAGCATTGCAACGTTTCGGCGAGCGGATTGTTGCGATTCATCTGAAAGACTTCCGGTGGGTGAGTGAGGCGGCCCACCGGATTGAAACTGTTGTACCAGGCCAAGGAGTGGTCGATGTACCGGCGTTGATACGGTTGGTTGACCGGTGGCAGCCGTATGGAATCAAATGCTTTGACGAATTACCAGATGGTAAACTGGAGCAGACGCTGGCTTTGCCGTGGATCAGTGAAGGTTCTTCGCTGAGTTAAGTGGGCTTTGCGGAAGACAATCTGACTCAAAAGACGTACCCGCGAAAAGCAGGTACGTCTTTTTGGTGTAATCAGCCTTTGTCAAAGTACTCCGGATGCATCTGCTGGATGAGACCCAGGTCGTCTTCCATCAGCGTGATTTTCTGCTTGCTCAGGACCACTGCCGCGTCGATATCGCCGTCCTCAACCGCGGTGACCAAGTCCTCGTTGGTGACGAACATCTGGTGCCAGTTGAGTTCCACCAGCTGCAGCCGCAAAAATCGCAGGCGCGTGAACTGCAGCTGAACGACCTGCAGCCAGTCCCACGTTGTCTGCATGTCGGCGACCTGGAAGAACAACGCCTGGATCTGGTCCTCAAGGCGAAAATACTCGTCGTAGTCCGGCAGGTACAGGGAGGCCTCCTGCTGGGCGGTCAGGTTTCGCAGCGTCGCCAGGCTGGTGGCATCAAACAGGGGGATGGCTTTGCCCATCACGGCGCCGCTGAGGTTGCCGCGAATGAACCCGGATTGTTTCACAATGGCAGGATCGATCAGGCTGACGTACGAGCCGCTTTGAGGCCGCACTGTCAGCAGGCCTTCCTGTTCGAGCCGCAGCATCGCCTGGCGCACCGGGGTCGAGGAGACGTTGAGCAGAGTCATCAAAGCGGCCTTATTGACGCGTTTGCCCGGCGTGAGGTCGAAATGCAGAATCAGCTGTTTTATTCGTAAGTAGACTTCTGTTTGCAAATCGGTTGTCTGAGTCATAGGACCTATCCTAGCATGATTTGGCTTATTGATGGGGTGGCGGTGGCCGCGTGCTGCGGAAATGCAGTTATCAGTGGCCTGCAAAACTGATGTTTCAGTTTTAAGCCCGAAATGTTCGGGAATCCGGTGCCATTTTGAGGGACTAGTACAGCCCGGACTGATGTTTCACTCTACTTGGCAGTATAGCACAGCCACCACAAAAAAAATCGGCTGGTTTCACGACCGGCTTACATTGAGTGTCAGAACGCTTGCTCAATTTAGTGATTTAAAGAGCATTAAGATATTGGCTTCATAATACTATAATCGTGGGAATCAAGGCCAATAACTCTGGGCTTTAAATATAATATTGATATTTATTTCACAAGAAAAGCCGGCCCGTCAACGCTTGCGGAAGGCCGCCAAAATATTTTTGCTGGAAGCGGTTGCATTTTATTTGACGAGCACGTATGATGCAACTGAAACATCAGTTGAGGGACAACTGGTGCGAAAAAAAGGAGGGTAACAACATGGTAAATGTAGTGATCGGCATCTTGCTGATCTTATCATTCCTGTTCATGGTCTGGTACTGCATGAAGGGCTATAACCTGATGGTTGGGTTCTTCATCATGGCCACGGTCTGGACAGCACTGGTACTCATTGGTAATGCCATCGAACCAACGGTCGCGCTCAAGGGGAAGTCGATCGTCGATGTCCTAACGTTCGTTTATGCGGACGGGCCCGCGGCCTACGCGTCATCCATCCTGGTCAACATCTTCTTCGGGGCCTTCTTCGGCCGCGTGCTGATCGACACCGGGATCGCTGCGACGCTGATCCGCAAGGTCGTTGAATTGGGGGGCG
Organism: Lacticaseibacillus camelliae DSM 22697 = JCM 13995; assembly: GCF_001311195.1. Lineage (GTDB taxonomy): Bacteria > Bacillota > Bacilli > Lactobacillales > Lactobacillaceae > Lacticaseibacillus > Lacticaseibacillus camelliae. Next base: position 17,001 of record NZ_BBAJ01000025.1, on the reverse strand, counting down.
ACCGGCCACGCATCACGATGGCGCTGCTGTGCATCATCACCTCGGTCATTTTCATGTCACTGACCGGGATCGGGCCGGTTATTTCAATCGCCGTTATTGTTTTGCCGATTTTGTTCTCACTGGGGATCGAAGCACCAGTGGCATTATTCGCTTTTATGGGTTCCATCATGGCGGGCATTTTCGCGAACACGGTCAACTTCTATCAGTACCGCACGATGTATGCCGGGTTCGTCAAAGCCGCCGCAAGTTACAGCTATAATGATTACTTCACTATCGGCATCATCGGGATGATCGTCGGCCTGATCGTGGTCCTGACCATCTCGAACCTGACCATGAAAAAAACCACCCACAACTGGGTCGTGGACGCGCAGCCTAGCGGCACTGCTGGGCCGACCAACGCGCCTTGGTGGTCCTGGTTTGCCGTCATTCTGCCAGTGATCTTGCTGGTTGCTTGGAAGGTGCCTGTCATTGCCGGGTTCATCATCTCCGCGGTTTACGCGATGGCGACCACGGGCAAACTGCGGGGTTCCTACAAGGAAGTCTGCCGCCGCTTTGCCAAGTACTTCTCTGACGGCACCGTCGACGTTGCGCCAATGATCGGCTTCTTGCTGGCCTTGGCGATGTTCAACAACGCCGCGACCTACGCGTCACCGTACTTCACCGCCATCATCGGCGGCATCGTGCCGACGAACCACTTGGTCCTGGCCATTGTCTTTGCAATCCTCGCCCCACTGGCCTTCTTCCGTGGCCCAATGAACTGGGTCGGCTCAGGTGCGGCGATTTTCTCCGTCGTGCTGGCGTCCAACCCGGGGATCGCGGTTCAGTTCATGTATCCGTTGACCGCCGCGGTCACCATTTTCCCTCAGCACTTGGACCTGACGCAGTCCTGGGTCGCTTGGGGCATGAGTTACGCGAAAGTGTCCTCGAGCGATTACATGAAACGCTCGATTCCAACTGGCTGGATCTGCGCGGCCATCATGTGCCTGGTGATCTATGTCATGTACGGTGCAATGTAATCAAAATTCTTAATTAAGGTGGTATGCGCAATGAAACGCTCTGTACGTATGGGGATCGATGTCGGCGGGACTCACACCAAGGCCGTCGCCATCGACAATGAGACTCACAAAATGATTGGCGAACCTTCCGTGGTCAAGACCACGCACGATGACCCGCGCGGGGTCGCCGCCGGGGTGGTGCAATCGTTTGAGACCTGTTTAAAACAGAACAATATCACCCCAGATGAGGTCGTATTCGTTGCCCACTCCACGACGCAGGCGACGAACGCCCTCATTGAAGGGGACGTCGCGCCGGTGGGCGTCATCGGGATGGCCAAAGGCGGCGTCGAAGCTTCTTGGCCAAGCGCCAGACCAGACTCGATGACATTCAGTTGGACGAGAAAAAGTCGATCAAGATCTACAACGAGTTCCTGCCGCTCAAGCAGTGCAGCGAGGCAAACATCAAGCAGGTCATCGAACACCTGAAGGCCAAAGGCGCGAAAGTGCTGGTCGCCTCCATGGCGTTCGGGGTTGACGAAGGTGGGCCGGAGGCGGCCGTGGCCAAGGTCGCCAAGGAGGAGAACATTCCGATCACGGCGGCGTCTGAGATCACCAAGCTGTACGGCCTGACCCGGCGCACCCGGACCGCGGCCATCAACGCCTCGATCCTGCCGAAGATGCTGGACACCGCGAACTCGACGGAAGCGTCCGTGCGCGAGGCCGGCGTCAAGGTCCCGCTGATGATCATGCGCGGCGACGGTGGGGTCATGGAGATCTCCGAAATGAAAAAGCGCCCGGTGCTGACAATGCTGTCAGGCCCGGCCGCGTCCGTCATGGGCTCTTTGATCTACCTGCGCGCCTCGAACGGGATCTACTTTGAAGTGGGTGGCACGACCTCGAACATTGGGGTCATCAAAAACGGCCGGCCGGCGATCGACTACTCGATCGTGGGCGGGCACAAGACATACATTTCCAGTCTGGACGTGCGGGTTGTCGGCGATGCCGGCGGTTCCATGATCCGGGCGAACAAGAACGGCGTCATCGATGTTGGTCCGCGCTCGGCGCACATTGCCGGCCTGGACTATGCCGCGTTCACCGACCCGAGCACCATTAAGAACCCGCACATCGAGTTCTTTTCCCCGAAGGAAGGCGACCCGGACGATTACGTCAAGCTGGTGAATGAGGACGGCTCTGCCTTCACCATCACCAACACCTGCGCGGCCAACGCCCTCGGGCTGGTCGAGCCGAAGTACTTCTCCTATGGCAACCAGGAATCCTGCAGGAAGGGCATCCAGGTGCTTGCGGATTACTGCAACACGACGGTCGAAGACATCGCCACGCAGATCATGGAGAAGGCGTTCGGCAAGGTCGAAGCCATTTACAACGAGCTGGTCGAGAAGTACCAGCTGGAAAAGGATCAGACCACGCTGGTCGGGGTCGGCGGTGGGGCCGCTGCCCTGGTGCCGTACTTCTCCAACAAGACCGGCGTCAAGTACAGCATCCCCGAGGACGCGGAGGTCATTTCCTCCATCGGGGTCGCGCTATCCATGGTCCGGGACGTGGTCGAGCGGATCGTCCCGAACCCGACGGCCGAAGACATTCGCTCGATCAAGCCGAGGCCAGCAACAAGGCCGTCGAATCCGGCGCCACGCCTGAATCCGTCGACGTCCACGTGGAAATCGATCAGCAGACCAACAAGATCACGGCGATCGCGACAGGGTCGACCGAAGTCAAAACGGCGGACCTGTCGAAGAACGCGACCGAGGAAGAGGCGCTGGAGATTGCCGCGACGGACATGCGCTTGAAGCCGGAGCAGACCAAGCTGGAGATGAGCGACGCGTACTTCTACGTCTTCGGCGGCCCGCACAAGGGCGACGATCCGGCGGAACCGGTCCGCATTGTCGACAAGAAGGGCTTCATCAAGGTGCAGCGCGGCCGGGCCATGGCGCTCAAGACCAAGGCCAAGAACTACGTGACCGCCATGAAGCAGCTGTGGGAGGACATGGCCGTGTACCAGCCGGAAAACATCGCCCGGCCGGACTTCTACCTGTGCTTGGGCGCGCGGGTCATGGACTTTTCCTCCACGGACTTTGAGCAGCTGCAACTCTTGACGGACCTGGAAGTGGACTCGCTGGAGCCGGACGACGACATGATCATCGTGGCGGCCAATGTGGATCAGCTATGACGCCGGCCGAGTTGTTCAAGCAGCTGGTGCCGATCCCGGAATCCGTGTGGTGCGAGTACCTGTTCGACCAGGACCCCTTGAAGGACAAGGTGAGCCCTGAGCGGCGCGCGGAGCTGATCGCCGGCGGTGTGGCCTGCGGGGAAAAGATCGCCAAGCAGCTGAAAGAGGAAAACGGCACAAAAGACGCGACCGCGCTGGCGGAGAAGCTGTGCGTCATCACGCACACCGACGCCGACGCGATCCTGCACCAGGTGTTCCTGGCGACCTTCACCGAGCCCAATCAGCTCAAGCTGTTCGACACGCCGATCACCAAGCTGGCCGACCTGCAGGTGCCCGGCTTCACCCGCGACGTGATCTTAAACATCGTGACCGGCCACGAGCTGTTCCATTACGCGGAAGGCAAGTACGATGATCTGTACACCAAAACCGCCAAGGTCGACTTGTGGCAGCTGTTCGGCTACCACCACCAGTCCACGGTCCGCGCGGTGTCGGAAATCGCCGCGATGGCCTTTTCCTGGCGGCTGAACAAGTTGACGTACTCACCGCTGGTCCTCAATATTTTGCTGCTGTCGCAGTACGCCAAAACCGGCGCCGAGCCGGCCCTGGCCCAGCTGCAGCAGCTGACGGTGCAGGAAACCGCCTGAATGCTAAAGGTAGGGAGGAGAACAACATGTACTACGGAAATGTTCAAAATCAGAATCACTCGGCGCTCCTGCCGGCCAATTTCGCCGACTGCCTGACCTTTATGAAAAACGCGCTGACGGCGCCTGTGACCGACGGCACAACGGCCGCGGTCAATGATGAATGCGTCGCGCACTACCAGTGCTACCTGACCAAGGCCAGCGCAGAGGCGACGTTTGAATCACACCTCAAGTTCTATGATGTGCAGTTCATGGTGCGCGGCGATGAGCTGCTCGGCATCGCGCACACCGACACCCTTGAGCCTGCCGGTGACTACGATCCGGACCGCGACCTGGTGACGTACCAGCAACCGGCCGTGGCGACCGGGGCGGTGGTCCTGCACGCCGGCGACTTTGCCATTGTCGGCCCGTGCGACGCCCATCAGCCGGGCGTGGCGCTGGGGGACCCCGAGGAAGTCGAAAAAAATTGTGATCAAGGTGCCGGTGATCATTCAGTGAGGGCTGTGCCTGACTGAACGAATCCCGGCCTGAGGACCCGGTTGCCAGCAGTGGCGGCGGGTCCTTTTTTGCGTGCCGGCAGGTTTCACAACATGCCCTATTTAACCCCGGCAAAAGGACGAACGTCTTAATTGAAAGCGCTTACTCACCGTGCTAACTTAAAGCTGTTCAAGGATTCATAAAAAAATATTAGGGGGCATTTTCATGGCGACAGACGAGTTAACGGGTAAGGTCGTGCTGGTCACCGGCGCGGCCATGGGCAACGGGTTAGGCATCGCGCGCGTGGTGGCGCAGCACGGCGCGAAGGTGGCGCTGGCGGACATCTCACCGAAGCTGCCGGACACGGTGGCGGCGCTCAAGCTGGACGGGTTCGACGTGTTCGGCGTCAAAATGGACGTGGCCGACACGGCGAGCGTCACGGCCGCGGTCAAGGCGGTGATTGACCGACTTCGGCACCATCGACGCTGATGAACAACGCGGGCGTGATCAAGCTGGGCTCGCTGCTTGAGACGACGGATGAGCAGCGCGATCTGCAGTTCGACATCAACATCAAAGGCGTCTGGAACGTGACCAAGGCGGTACTGCCGACGCTGATCGCAAAGCAGGCCGGTCACATCTGCAACATGTCCAGCGTGACCGGCGTGAAGGTCGCCGATCCCGGCGAGTGCGCCTACGCGACCACCAAGGCCGCCATCATGGGCTTCACCCGGGCGGTGGCCCGCGAGGTGGCCGAGTACGGCATCACGGCCAACGCCATTTTGCCGGGCTACGTGCAACGCCGATGGCCGACCAGATCGCGCGGGAGTCGACGCCGGATGACCCGGCCGCCACCACGCACGGGATCGCCGATGCGGTGCCGCTGCAAAAGCGTCTGGCGACGATTGACGAAATCGGCGAGCTGGCGTCGTTTCTGCTGAGCGACCGGGCCAGCTACATCACGGCGACCCCGGTGGTCATTGACGGCGGCAGCACCCTGCCGGAGACCGTGTCGGTCGGGGCCTGAGTATGGCGGCCTCGGGGTTAAAGAAGAGCCTCAACCTGGTGTACGTGTACGTTGCGGCGACCGGTGCCATTTTCACCTTCGTCGCCTACTGGGACTCGGTGTTTTACAAGTACACCGGGGCCGGCACGTTCATCGCGTTTGCGCTGATGGCAGTGTGCATCCTGCCCATCGGCTTCGTGTACGGGGAACTCTCTTCGATGTTTAAGCAAAATGGCGGCGAGCTGATCTACAACACGGTCGGGCTGAACAAGCACCTTGGGTTCCTGTCGTCGTGGCTGATCATGGCCGCGTGGATCTCGGTGCCGCCGGCCGTGGTCATGGGCATTATCAGCTGGGCGAACTACCAGTTTCACATTCACCTCAGTTTTTCCGGCATCATCGGCTGCGGGCTGGTGCTCTTGCTGCTGTATTTTTTCCTGAGCCTGCAGGACGTCAAGGTGCTGATCAAGGCGCAGGGTTCATGCTGTTTGCCAACATTGGTGCGACCCTGATCACCTCGGTGCTGCTGCTGTTTTCCGGCCACTGGTCGCTGAGCAACTTCACGCCGCTGTTTCACTCCGGCCTGACCAGCACCGCCGGCATCCCCGCTTGGATCATCGGCATGGCACTGCTGATCACCCCGTTTTTCGGTTTTGAAACGGTGCCGGAAATGGTCGAGGAAGGCGATTTTCCCATTAAAAATACCAGCAAGGCGATCCGCGGCTCGGTGCTGACCTGCGCGGCGATTTACGTGTTCTACTTCTTCTGCGTCGCGGGGCTGGGGACCAGCAGTCAGCTGCTGACGCCGCATGCCCGCAACGGCTTTCTGACCATTGTCGCGATGAAGGAGTTGCTCGGCTGGCGGGTGTGGCCGCTGCTGTTCGGCCTGTGCTCGGTGTTGCTGGGCATGGGGGCGTCGCTGCTCGGCTTTTGGATGGCGACGGTGCGGCTGCTATACGCGATGGGCGAGCAGAACTTCCTGCCCAAGGCGTTCACGAAGGTCAACCGTCATCAGCAGCCGCTTTTGCCGAACATTTTCCTACTGGTGATCAGCACGGTGTTCATCTTCCTGCAAAACGCGAGCACCTTCATGGAAAGCTTCTTCAACCTGATGGCGTTCGGCTGCGCGTGTGCGTACGCGCTGACGATGATCTCCGCGATGCGGATCCACCACGCGCACCCGACCTGGGCGACGTACCGGCTGCCAGGCGGGCAGGTGACGCGCGTACTCGCGCTGATTGTCGCGGTGTGCATCGCCTTTTTCACTGCGCTGGGCCAAGGCGTGAACTCGTGCTCTCGTTTGCGGTGTACCTGGGCGTCGGCGTGGCCCTGTGGCTGTGGATGGTGCTGCGGCGCTGGCGCCACAGCCGCGTGAGCGTGGATACGCCTGATGGGAAGCAGACGTTCTAACAAAAATTGACGCAAAAAAGGCCCAGACTCCGGCGAGTCTGGGCCTTACTTGTGCTTCTGGTTAGTCGTGCAGCGTGAACTGCAGCTTCATCCGCGGGGCGGCGAGCTCGATCATCTGGCCCAGCAGCTTGTTGGAGTTGTTGAACGAGACGTCGGCGAGCTTGGCGTTGACCTCGGTGAGGTAAGCGGTGGTGTCCGGCTTATCCAGCGCGACCTTGTCGGTTTCCAGCTGGATGTTGCGGCATTCGCCCACCGTGTTTTGCTCGAAAATGTTCTCGAAGTCTTCAAACAGGTGGAAGTCAAAATCACCGAATGTCCCGAGCAGGTAGGACAGCCAGTACTGACTGCCTTGGGTGTAGTGCGCGCCGGTGTTCTTGTACTGCGCCGGGGTGTCATCAACGTTGGCGTAGAATGGCACGACCGCGTTGAACGTGTTCGGGCCGTAAGCCAGCCAGTGAATGCCGGCGATTTCCTTCGGCACGTCGTTGCGGATCTGCAAAATGTGCAGCTCCTGGTTGCGGTTGATGCCGATCGGGCGGTACAGCTTCTTCTGGCCTTCAGTGTTGGTGGTGCCATAAGGGTCAAAGTCGGTGTTTTCGTAGTGGGAACTCAGCACGAACTTGATGTCCTCGACGGAGATTTTCTTCTCCGTGCGGCAGATGAACGGCAGGTCTTGGTCGATCGGGCTCTGCTCGATTTCCGGGTTGAAGTACTTTTGGCCATACCAAGCACGCGGGTTGTTGTAACGGGTGTCCTTGACGGTCGAGGAGCCGAAGATGTGGCGCAGGTTGTAGCCTTCAGGGTCCGGGTTCAGGTGGTTCTCGTCGACGAGCTGTTTCAGGTCCGGCGCGCACAGGGTGTCATCGGAATCGAAGTCAAAGTGGTCGATGTTGAACCGGTTGGGCGCGATGACGTACGCGTCGTCGGGGATGCGAACCGCCGCCCAGTGGTGGCCGGCGATACTGTCGAAGTACCAGCACTCGTCCTTGTCGGAGAAGCAGATGCCGTTGGTTTCGTAGGTTCCGTACTGCTCAAGCAGCTTGCCCAGGCGCTGTACACCTTCGCGGGCGCTGTGGATGTAAGGCAGCACGATGGCGGTGATGTCCTCTTCGCCCAGGCCGTCCGGATTCATCGGGTCAACGCCCAAAGCGCGGGAGTTGGTCGTGATGGTTTCGGTGGCGGTCATGGCCACGTTATCGCTGTTGATGCCGGCGGCGGCCAGATGCCGTGGCCGTCCACGGCGTCTGGGGTGGAGGTGTAGCCGAGCGGGTTGTCCGGCAGCTCCACGTGGAACTTGGAGAGCACAGCCTGGTAGTGGCGCGGCTGGTCTTCCGGCTTCACGTAAACGAACTTCTCGGGGTTCAGCGCCTCGGCGCCGTCCTCGTTGCGGGCAATCATGGTCGAGCCGTCAATGCTGGCTTTCTTGCCGACCAGAATGGTCGTGCAGGAGCCTTTGTAGCGTTTCGTCAAAAGGATCATCTCTTTCTCAAAAGTTTGCCTCTTTATTGTAGGCTTTCGGCCGGAAAAATGCGAAACGAGAGTCGCCGTATAACCTGGTTTTGGCAGCAGCAAGCCGCTTATCACGTGCAAAAAGAGCGACCACACAGGGTTGAATAAATAATTCAGTTTTGCCTTGCACTTTTCTGAGTGACGACGTATAGTACCAGTGTAATAGCTAACTAGAACACTAGTAAGGAGGCGCGGCATGGAGTTCGACGATAAAGTCCCGATTTACTTTCAAATCGAGCAGTACATCGACCGCGAGATCATCGTCGGCAACCTGGCGCCTGGTGCGCAGGTCCCGGCGGTGCGGCAGTTGGCACTCACGCTGACGGTCAACGTCAACACGATTCAGCGGGCGCTGACGGAGCTGATCCGCGAAGGCATTCTGGTGTCCGAGCGCGGCAAGGGCAACTTTGTCACGACGGACACGGCGGTGCTGGCCCAGATGAAAAAGCGGGTGATCCAAGGCGAGCTGGCCGGCACCTACGATCATCTGGCCGCTTTGGGGATGCAACCGGCGGAAATGGTCGCGGCACTGGAGGAGTACATCAAGGAGCGAAAGGGTGGTGAATCGCATGACTGAGGCATTGGTGATTCAAGGATTGAGTTATCGACGGAACCAGAAGCAGATCTTAAAAGACGTCAACCTGACGCTGCCGACGGGCCAAATTGTCGGCCTGCTGGGAGCCAACGGCGCAGGGAAAACGACGCTGATGCGGCTGATTGCCGGCAGTGCGGTCAACTTCCGCGGCACGATCGAAGTGGCCGGGGAAGGTCAGACGGTGCAGCGCAAGGGGCAGGTCAGCTTTTCCGCCCAGATGGACGGGTTTGATCCGAACTGGCGCGTAGGCCAAGTGGCCGACGTGATGACGGCGCTGTTTCCGGACTTTCGCCTCGCCGATTTTCTCCAGCTGGCCCAGCTGTTAGACCTGGACCAAAAGCAGCGCATCAAGCGGCTTTCGAAAGGCAATCAGCGCAAGTTGCAGCTGGCGGTGACGCTGTCGCGGCGCGCGGCGCTGTACCTGCTGGACGAGCCGTTTGACGGGATCGACGTGATGACGCGCAAGGCGATGCTGAGCAGCATCCTGAAGTGGACGCCAGAGCAGGCCACGCTGGTGATTTCCGACCACCACGTGCAGGACATCGACCAGCTTCTTGATCAGGTCGTTGTGATCAAGGACCAGACGGTGGTCGCCCAAGAGGCAGCGGACACGATCCGCGCCAAGGGGCAGAGCATCGAAGCTTACTTTGAAAGCTTTTACGAGGGGTGAGCGCGATGGCGAAAACAGGGAAAGTACTGGGCCAGATGCTGCGTGAACGAGTTCGCCGGGTGGCGGCGGTCCTTGCCGTGGAGCTGATCATTTTGGCGATTTACACCGTGATGTGGGCGCTGCATCGAGTGGCTAGCAGTGATTTGATGGGTGCCGGGCTGTTTGGAATTTTCGCCGGCATCGCGAGCTTCGTCATACTAGCCCGGGCACAGGAAAAGGTCTGGGTCGAAAACCGCTGGCGCTTGGTCCCACTGGCCGACTGGAAGCTATACGGGGTGAGCACACTTGCGAACGCCTTGACGATGGCGGGCGCGTGGCTGGTCATCTGGCTGTTTGATATCGGCCTGTGGCTGATCGACGGCCGGCGCGACTTTGGCTTTCAGCCGCAGATCGACCAGTTAGGCGCGACCATGTTTTTCCTCGTGTTCATGCTGCTGGTCCTGAGCTGGAGCTTCATCAGCCTGGCGCACATGCTGAGCCTGGTGATCACCGACTTTCTGCCGGATCTGCGGGCAAAATGGCTGCGCGGGCTGCTGACGGTCGGCATTGTCCTGATTGCCTTAAGACTCGGCGGTTGGCTGTTCCGGGGCATGATGTGCTCGTCGGCCTGCTCGGCATCGACATGAATGCATCAATTGAAATCGGTGCACACGTGCCGTCAATCGCGTACGTTTACTTGTGGGTCGCCATTGGGCTGATTGCCGTTGGCGCAATGATTTTCAGCATTGGCTGCTGCATCATGCTGCGCCGCTGGGTGGAAACCAAGCAGCCGCAGCAGGTTGTCTAGAGAAAAGCGGAGGTGAAGGCAATGACAAGTGGGTTTAAGGTGTGGTGGCAGCTGACCAAAGAACGCGGGCGACAGGCCATCCAGCTGCTGTGGGTGGACCTTGGCGTAGTGGCGGTCCTAGTTGTGATGCGGCTGCTGGGTCGCCTGACCGCGGCAGATCTGCTGGGCTTTTCGATTATGTTTGGCATGTTGACGGCGCTGGTCGCGTTCATTGCCGAGGCACAGGGGCAGGAACAGGTCTGGGTCACCAACCGCTGGCGGCTGGTGCCGGTCGCGGAGTGGAAACTATCCGGCGCCAGTGTGCTGGCCAACGCGGCAACGTCACTGGGGCTGTGGGCGGTTTTGAGCATTGTTAGCTTCGGATTGGCGCTGGTGGATCCGGCTCAGGACATTCACTGGGGGTTGCCGGGCCCTTACGTGTTGCCACTCGCAGTGTTGATCCTCATGCTGGCGCTTCTGGTTTGGGCGATCATCAGTCTTGCCCACATGCTCAGTCTGATGATCACTGATTTTCTGCCTGGTATGCAGGAAAAATGGCTGAAGCGCCTGCTGACCTTCGTCATTATTCTGGTGGCAATCAAGCTGGTCGACTGGTTCTTCGCCGGGTTGACGTGGCTGTTTAAATTGACCGGGATCCCTTCAGCCGCGTTTAGCTATTCCGGCACGGTTGGCGGCACGTTCCACGGGGCCGTGACCGGCGATCTGTGGCTGGCCATTGCGACGTTTGCGGTTGGCGTGCTGATCCTCAGCCTGGTCAACATGTACTTGCTGAGCCACTGGGTCGAAACCAAGCAGGTCCAGGCCGCAGGTAGGAGGGTAAAAGATGAAAAAGTTAGTTGTTATCGCTGCGATGGCTTGCCTGCTGGGTTTGGCGGCTTGTCGCAAGCCCCAAGCTGATTATGCGACGGTCTACAACGATGCGGGCCAGCGCGTGGCGACAATCAAAGATACGGCAGGGGTGAAAAAGCTTTCGGCCATCACCGGCCGCCTCGGCTCAGCCAAAAAGGCCAAGCTGCCGGCCCAAGCCAAGGTCGCGTACCGCTATGTGCTGCATGTGGCGAAGACAAAGCGCCGCATCACGCTCACTGTGTACCGCGGCACCGATGCGGTCAAAACGAAGCACCTCCCAGTGGTGGGCGCAGGTCCCTGGCGCATCACCAAAAAGGACGCAGCGACGCTTAGAAAGCCGAGTCGTTTCAAGTAAGCAGCCGGCGTGGGGCCGGCTTATGGGGAACATTGCGGCGTGGGGCCGCAGGGGATTGGAGGACGCAACATGGCAATGATTGCAACACGGCATTTGACGCGCACTTATGGGAAGGGCGCGGCGCAGTTCACGGCTTTGCATGACGTGAACATGCAGATCGAAGCCGGTGAGGCGCTGGCGATCGTGGGCAAAAGCGGCTCGGGCAAGTCAACGCTGCTGCATTTGCTGGCGCTGCTGGACCAGCCGACGAAAGGAACCGTGGTGTTGAACGGCCGCGACACCCACCAGCTCAAAACGCGCCAGCTCAACGCGCTGCGCTCGGCAACGTTTGGCTTCGTGTTCCAGCAGTTTTTTTTCTCAACAGCAAGGACACGGTGTACGACAACGTGGTGCTGCCGCTGAAAATCGCCGGGGTGACCGGCAAGGCTCGGCGCGAGCGCGGACTTGCAGCGTTGCGCGAGGTCGGCCTGCTCGACAAGGCCAAGAACAAGGCGACCGCTTTGTCTGGCGGCCAAAAGCAGCGTGTCTGCATCGCGCGGGCGCTGGTCAACCGGCCAAAGATCATTTTTGCCGATGAGCCGACCGGCAACTTGGACTCGGTGACCGGGCAAATGATCGAAGACTTGCTGTTCAAGCTGAATCGTGAGCACGGGATCACGCTGATCCTCGTGACCCACGATCCGGACCTGGCCGCCAAGTGCGACCGGCAGCTTCAGATCCGCGACGGCCAACTGGTGGGAGGCGAGTGCGATGAAATTGCGTGATTTGATCGGCACCGCGGCGGCAAGCCTGTGGCGCAATAAAGGCCGGACACTTTTGACGGTGCTGGCCACGCTGATCGGTGCGTTCACCATCGCGCTGACGCTTGGCATTCGGGTCGGCGTCAACTCGTACATCAGCAAGCAGGTGGACAACGTAGGCGAAAAGGACCAGCTGATGGTCTACGCCGACACGCCGTCCGGCAGTGCCAGCGATAAGCCACAGAAATACGATCCCGCCGTCAGCAGCACCGCCAGCACCCAGATGCTGACGACTAAGCAGCTAAATACGATTGCTAAGGTGAAAGGCGTTGCCAAGGTCACGCCGATGAAGAGTTTTACCGCCGAGTACATTCAAGGCGCCAGCAAGCAGAAGTACGCCATTACTGCCACCGATGGCCAGGGAACGCACGTGGACATGGCGCAAGGATTGCAGGCGAGTGGCCAGGCGTACACCGTCGATTTGAATAAGGCCTATGTCAAGGCGCTGGGCTACTCGAACGCCAAGGCGGCGCTTGGCCACACCGTCCACATCGTCGCTGCTAACCAGGCGACGAACCGCCGGCAGGTGCTTCGGGCCAAAATCGTCGGTGTCCGCAACGCCAGCATTGTCGATGGCGGCCAGGTCGTTTTCAGCCCAGGCCTCATTGATGCCATCAACCGCGTCAACAACGCCGGCCTGCCGAGCAGTGTCAAAAACCAGTACTACAACGTGCTGGCCACGGTGAGCCACCCGACCAAGCGGAACCTTTCGCGGATCCAAGCGGCGCTGACAAAAAAAAGGGAATGGCGAGCTCGACCTTTACGGATGAAGTGGGGTCCATTCACCAAACCATCAACGCTGTGACCGGCGGCCTGACCATGTTTGGTGCGATTGCCCTGCTCGCGGCCGCGTTTGGGATCATCAACACGCTGTACATGTCGGTGCGCGACCGCACCCGGGAAATCGGCCTGATGAAGGCTTGGGGCTCAGCCGCGGCAAGATTTTTGCCTCATTCAGCCTTGAGGCCGCCCTGATTGGCCTGCTCGGCGCGGGCTGCGGCTGCGGCCTGGCGCTGCTGGCCAGCGGCCTTGTCAATAAGGCGGCGACCAGCTCGTTTCTAAAAGGCATGACCGGCTTCACGCTGATCCAGTTCAGCGCAAGCAACACCTTGGGCATCCTGGCCTTGATCACGGTGATCGCAGTTTTGGCCGGCACCCTGCCAGCAATCCGCGCGTCGCGGCTGGTGCCAATTTCCGCGCTACGGTACGAATAAAGAAACTGAGTCAGGGACTGTGACGATTGTTGCAGCCCCTTGTCTGCGGCACGCCGCACTTAAACTTTGGTTAAGGTAGCGAACAGAGACGCCACTATCCAGTATACTGAGCCTATCTCAACCATCATAAGGAGAACACTATGCGCAAATGGTCGCTTGCACTTGTTGCATTCGGAGTCTTATTCCTCGCCGCCTGCCATCCCCAGACGCGGCGGTGAGCCAGCACGCCGCCCACACCAAAGCGGTTTTGAAGCAAAAGGATAATGCATGGGCGGAAGTCGCCACCGTCACGGCGACGGTCTCGCCAAAGGGGCAACTGTCTGCTGAAAAGGCGAAAAAGGACGCGACCTTGACCCCTTGGATCAGTGATCGCGGCGTTTTGTACCAAGTCGGCACTTATAAGCCAACCGCCAGTTATGCAGACATCAAGCAACGCGCCAAAAAAGACGTTGTGGTGCCTAGAAACTATCATGTCGCTTCGATCAAGCAGATCAATGCGACGCTTTCGGCCATGGGGGCGAAGACGACCATCAAGCATTATCGCGATCTGGTCTATCTGCAACCCAGCGGTGGCACCACGACAACGCAGATCAAGTCGGGCTTCTTGATCGAAGGCGCCCATTTGTACGTCGTCAACATCGACTACACGAGCGGCACGACCGCCGCGCCGGTCATTCGGGGCACCGTGTATTCTAACCACTATCAATATGCGGCCAGCAAGCGCCTGAAGCCTGAAGCAGTGAGTGGTTTATGGCAAAGCACCACCGGCCAGCTGGCGATGGTGCGTGATCAGCAAGTGGTCACGATTCAAAACGGGGCGTTTGTCCGCGGGCAGCTCGAAGATCTCAGCAAGCAAAAGGCCACTACACTCTATCAAAACACGAGTTTCGTCCTGCGGCAGGCCCAAGCGGCCAAGCTGGCGGTGAAAATCGGCCGGCACACCTTGGCTTCCGGGGACTTATGGGGCAACTTGTACGTGTTCCTGTCGTCAACCAAGATGGTTCAGGTCACCAATGGCAGCGTCATCGTGTATACAAAGTGCTCCACGAAGACGACCAATTCGCAGTTTCCCGAGCAGGTCTTCACCGTCTTTGACAAGTTGGACAAGCAAAAAGCCACCAACGTTGCTGCTTACTTATTACCCAAGAGCCACAATACGTATTCAGTTGGCATGGCCACGAGCAATGACTATATTACCGTCAACTATGCCGGTGGCCTCGCTGGGGCAGAAGCCGCCAATCTTGACGGTGATACGCTAACAGTGGGCCCTGACATGAATCACAATTGAGCTTTCTAGGGTCAATCAAAGCGCCACGCGCCGCAATCTGCTGCGGTACGTGGCGCTATTTTCGTCATTAATTCAGTTTTGCTGCAGCGGGTCGTAACTGGCGATGAAATGGAATTCGCTACCGTCAAAACTCATTTTCAGGATCGCGCAGTTACCGGTGTAGATCTGGTAGCCGGTCAGCGGCCAGGTCAGGTAGTGCAGCAGGAACGCGTGCATCGCGCCGCCGTGGCTGACCGCCAGGACGGTGTCGCCCTTGGCGTGCTGCATGACGTCAGTGAGCGTGGCCACCATGCGCTTTTGCACGTCCAGCATCGCCTCGCCGCCGTAGCCGTGATCGGCAAAAAAAAGGTGCCGTAGCTGGCCTCGCCGGGGTGCTTGGGGTTGAGCGTTTCGCTTTGGCCCTCAAACACGCCGAAGTTCCACTCCTTGATGCCCTTCAGCCGCTGGTAGGGCAGGTCAGTGATCAGCTCCAAGGTGTCTGACGCGCGCTCCTGGGTGGAGGACACTGCGTCGGTGAAGTGAATGCCACGTTTTTTTGAAAAACGCCTTGGCTTCCTTGGCTTGGGCGATGCCGCGCGCCGTCAGTGGGGAGTCTGAGGCGCCTTGCACGCGGTGATAGACGTTAAACAGCGTTTCGCCGTGGCGCATGAGATAGAGAGTTTTCATCGTTGATCCTTCCGTTCGTTAAAATTTTTCCCTAAACTTGTCAATCAGCCTTGGTGCTGCGCGTTGAGTGCGTCGAGCTCCTGGATGATCTGCTGGCACTCCTCGAGGTTTTTGGCCACGGCGCCGGAGGCCAGGGGATGACCGCCCCCACCGTGCTTGACGGCGAGCTGGTTGATTGGCCAGTTCTTGGACCGCAGCTCGACGCGCCACTGCCCGTCGGCGCGCTCGGTGAACATGACCCAGGACTGGACCGTGGTGAGCTTGCCGACGGTCGCAACCGCGGCCTGGGCCTCGCCGTGCTGCAGCTGCAGCTCCTCAATCACCTTCTGCGTGACGAACAGGCTGCCGGCGCCGTGCGGGGAGACCTGCATGTTGCCTAGGGCGTAGGCCTCAAGGTGGGCAATGGCCGGCGAGTAATCGGACTCGGCGCGGCCGATCGCCGGCGCGTCGATGCCGGTGCGCATGAGGTCAGCCGCGACCTCGTGCGTGTGCGGCGTGGTCAGGTCGTACAAAAAGCGGCCGGTGTCGCCGATGATACCGGCGTACAGCATCGCCGCGACGGACTTGGTGAGCTGCAGGTCGGGGCTCGCCGCAATCATGTCCGCGACGATTTCCGAGCAGCTGGAAGCCTTGGGGTTGACGAAGCTCAGGTCGCCGAAAGGCTCGCGGTCCGGGTGGTGGTCAATTTTGATCAGCTGCTTGCCGTCCTGCCAGTGGGCGCCGGCAATGCGCGGCAGGTTGGACGTGTCAATCACGACCACGACGGCATTCGCGTAGGCCTCGGCCGGCACGAGGTCCGGCGTGGTGATCCAGGCCAGGCCGGCATCGGGTTCACCGGCCTTGAGGACCGTTTTCTCCGGATACGCGGCAGTCAGCGCCGCCGCCAAGCCGCCCTGAGAGCCGAACGCGTCCGGGTCCGGGTTTTGGTGCCGGTGGATGATGATGGTGTCCGCGGCTTTCAGCGCCGCGATTATTTGGTCAATGGTTGCTTGCATGGTGTGCCTCCTATTAGTAGTTTAGCCTTTGCCTGGCGAAAAAGGTATCGGCGTTGTGCTATTATGGAAGTCAATATATGACAAGACACGGAGGCTATCATGCGTAATCTTGAAATGTTGACGGACTTGTACGAATTTTCCATGGCGGGCGGATTCCACCACGACCTGCCGCAGACCCGCGGGGTGTTTGACATTTTTTTACCGCGATGTCCCAGACAAGGGCAGCTTTGTGCTCGCGGCGGGGCTCGCGCAGGTCGTTGACGTGCTGCGTGATTTTCACTTCTCGGCGGCGGACATTGACTACCTGCGCAGCCTGAAGCTGTACGATGAGGACTTTTTGCAGTACCTGGCTAACCTCAAGCTGGACTGCACCGTGTCTGCGGTGCCGGAAGGGACGCCGGTGTTTCCGAGAGAGCCCTTGATGACGGTCGAAGGGCCGCTGGATCAGGCGCAGCTGCTGGAAACGGTACTGCTCAACATCCTGAACCACCAGTCGCTGATCGCCACCAAGCGCGGCGGATCACGTTCGCCGCGGCGGGGCGGCCGGTCATGGAGTTCGGCG
>NZ_BBAJ01000024.1 GCF_001311195.1 Lacticaseibacillus camelliae DSM 22697 = JCM 13995 | reverse complement strand
TCGTGGGTGGTGAGCGCTTTTATTCGTTTAACCAGGAACACCACCTGTAAGATTTATTAAATTATGGTTGGGAAAGCGCGTGATTGGTCAGGGCTGCGCCGGACCGCGAGTCGTTTATGCTATAATGCAAGGGATTAGAAAATCGGACTTGTAAGGAGAGAACGTCTTGCTTGGATTAGGCACAAAAAAACATCGGAATCGACCTCGGCACAGCGAACACCCTCGTGTACGTTGACGGCAAGGGCATCGTGACTAACGAACCTTCAGTGGTCGCAAAAAAACACACAAACAGGGGAAATCATTGCGGTGGGTGAAGAAGCCCGCGCGATGATCGGCCGCACCCCAGCTGACATCGACGCCATTCGGCCGATGAAAGACGGCGTGATCGCGGATTACGACACTACCGCAGCCATGCTGAAGTACTTCATGAACAAGGCGCTTGGTGGCAAGAACAATCACCCGCTGGTCATGATTTGCGTGCCCAGCGGCGTCACCGAAGTGGAGAAGCGCGCGGTGATCGACGCGGCCAAGGTGGCCGGCGCCAAAGAGGCTTACGTCATTGAAGAGCCATACGCCGCTGCCATTGGGGCGGGTCTGCCAGTGATGGATCCGACCGGCTCCATGGTGGTGGATATTGGCGGTGGCACCACCGACGTGGCCACCATTTCACTTGGCGGGATCGTCTCCAGCCGCTCGATCCGCATGGCCGGCGACAAAATCGACGAGGCCGTGATTGCTACATTCGGGCCAACTTCAATCTGCTGATTGGGGAACGCACCGCCGAAGAAATCAAGATCCAGCTGGGTTGCGCTTCGATCGAAGAGGCCAAGAAGCTGGACGCATGACGATTCGCGGCCGTGATTTGCTGACCGGTCTGCCTAAGACCCAGGACATCACGCAGTCGACGTCGCCAACGCCATTCAGGAAACCGTCCAGGCCATCATCGAAGCCATTAAGGACACCCTCGAAGAGACATCGCCGGAAATTGCCGCCGATGTGATCGATCACGGAATCGTGCTGACAGGCGGCGGCGCGCAGCTGAAGTCGCTTGACTCAGTGATCTCCGACGCGACCAAGGTGCCTGTGTTTGTGGCGCAAGATCCGCTGGAATGCGTGGCCATCGGTACTGGGGAATCCCTCAAGAACATCGATGTACTGAAGAAGCACTGATCCATGCAGGCAGCTGCAACCAGTGGCCGGTCCGCTAGTTTTATTGGGCCGGCTTTTTCGTTGAGAAGACCAAAAGGAGCGACTCATGCAAAAGTTCTTTTCTAACAAAAAAACTGATCGTCTTGATGGTCGCCTTGTTGGTCAGTGTGGGGCTGATGTTTACCTCAATGTCAGTGCGGAACAACAAGAACACCCCACCATTAGTGCAGCAGATCGGCAATGACATCGTTGGCATCGGTGGGCGCATCGTGGCCGCGCCAGGCAATTTTGTGAAGTACGGGCTCGATGACGTCAACGACCTGCTGAACACGTATCAGGAGAACCGGTTGCTAAAGGCGCAGGTGTCCACCCTCGCGCAAACCAAGGTGACCAACCAGACGCTGCAGGCGGAGAACCGCTCGCTAAAAAAAAGCAGCTCAAGCTTGATGCCACGCTGACGGATTACTCACAGATCACGGCGACGGTGATGATGCGCAGCCCCAGCGACTGGCGCAACATTGTGGTGATCAACAAGGGCCAAGGTGCCGGGGTTGCCAAGGGGATGCCGGTCATGGCCGGCTCGGGATTGGTTGGCCGCGTGGTCGAGGTTGAGAAGACCAACGCCAAGGTTGAAATGATGACCACAGATAACAAGTCGGCCGATCGGTTCGCCGCGCAGATCACGACGAGTAACGGCAGTATCGTCAACGGGGTGATCTCCAGCTACAGTGCCGCCAAAAACGAGCTGGTGCTGGGTCAGGTCAGCACCGAAGACAACATCAAAAAGGGCCAGCGTGTGGTCACTTCGGGGCTCGGCGGCAGCACGCCGAAAGGCCTGTTTATCGGCACCGTGGCCTCGGTGGCCAAGGACGACTTCGGCCTGGCGAACACGGTGTACGTGAAGCCTGCGGCCAACTTCAACGACTTGTCCGTGGTGACTGTGATCAACCGGACCATCAAGGGTGAGTAACATGCTGAAGGAAAAAAAGTTTACCAAGCACGGCTGGGTCCTGCTTTTGCTGCTGGTGACTCTGCTTTTGGACGGCGTCATCGCGCAGGTTTTTGCGCAGTTCGTGATGGCGCCGACCTTCACCGGCGTGCCGCAGCTGACGCTGATCGCGCTGATCATGACGGCCCTGCTGCTGCCGGAAGAAATTTACATTGTGGCAATTGCCGCGGTGTTTGGCCTGATTTTCGATAGCTACTACACCGGAATGCTTGGGGTCAACGCGCTGCTGTGGCCGCTGCTGATTTACGTGGTGCGGCAGCTGCGGCCGGTGGTACCCAAATCCCCGTTTTACATTGGGGCCGTGGTCGTCATTGTGCTGACGGTGTTCACGCTGGCCAATTACGCGGTCAACCGGTTCCTGGGGTTTGCCCAGGTCAGCACGATCACGCTGATCGCCAACCACATCGGGCCCAGCCTGATCGTGAATCTGGTTTTATTTGCGCTTGCGTATTTGCCTTTGCGCCAGATATTGATAAACTTAAGGATAGATTAAAGTTGGGGGTGTACGCATGGACGCAGTCACGCTGAAGGGGCGTAAAAGTGGGTTTGAGCTGCAGCTGGCATCAGAGGCTTCGCTGGATGAGGTCGTTGCGTCGTTGACCACGCTGCTGGCACGCGTGCCGGAGACACCAAGGACCAGAGCAATGTCGATTTTGTGCTGGAAACCGGGGACCGGCTGCTCAATGAGGCCCAGGCTAAAGCGGTGCAGGCGGTGTTTGACGCCTATCCGCAGTTTGAAATCAAGACCATCCATGCGGACGTGGCGGCCATCGAACCGCTGCGGGCCCACTTTGAGGCGAAGGCCACTCACTTAGTCGGCGGGATCCTGCGCTCCGGCCAGGAGGCGGATTACACTGGTGACGTGCTGTTCTTGGGCAACCTCCACCGTGGCGCGACGCTGCGCACCACCGGCAGCATTTTTTGTGATGGGGACCGTCGAGGGTCTGCTGATCGCCGGTGCGTTGGGCGATCAGGCGGCCGTCATTGTGGGCGACATCAGCCGCGCCGCGCAGATCCGCATCGCAGACACCTTGGAGATCATTGACAAGAATTCTTACACCGCGCAGACCACCTCTTACATCGATGACCTGCACGCCTTAGTGCACGGCAAGGTGCCGGAACTGAGCAAGTTGCGGCCAAAACTGTTCCGGAAACTGGAGGAAATGTAATGGGTACTTCTTTGGTTGTCACTTCAGGCAAAGGCGGTGTCGGTAAAACGACGACCACGGCCAACATCGGGACTGCACTGGCACTGCAGGGCAAGAAGGTGTGCCTGATGGATCTGGACATTGGGCTGCGCAATCTTGACGTGGTCTTGGGCCTGTCCAACCGGATCATTTACGACATTGTTGACGTGGCCAGCGGGCGTGCAAAGGTGCACCAGGCGCTGATTAAAGACAAGCGGTTCGACGATAAGCTCTATGTCCTCCCTGCCGCGCAGAATGCAGAGAAGGATTCGCTTGAACCGGACCAGGTCAAGGCCATTGTAGATGAGTTGCGGCCGGAATTTGATTTTTTTTAATTTTGGATTCGCCGGCGGCATTGAGCAGGGCTTCCGCAACGCTGTCGAAGGCGCAGACGGGGCAATCGTCGTCACCACGCCTGAGATTTCCGCGGTGTCTGACGCGGATCGCATTGTTGGCCTGCTGGAGCAACGCGACATGGTGTACCCGCCACGCCTGATCATCAACCGCATCCGCCAGCACATGATGGCGGATGGGCGGTCCATGGACATCGACGAGATCACGCAGCACCTGGGTATTGACCTGCTCGGCATCGTGGTCGATGACGACGGGGTGATCGCCAGCTCCAACAAGGGCGAAACTGTCGTGATGGACCCCGACGACATGGCCAGCCAGGGCTATCGCAACATTGCACGCCGCCTGCTGGGCGAGTCGGTGCCACTGATGAACATTGAGCAGAAAAAAAGTTGGTTTTTGGCACAGACTTTTTCATCATCAGGGTTGACATTCATTTTGAAGCAGGTATTATTGCCTTAATCAATTAAAACGTTGAGTGGAAATGGTGAGAAGCAGATCAGCCAAGCGAGTCCGGAGCGGTGAGAGCCGGACGTGATCATTCTTGCCTCACATCCATGAGTGCCTGATTGAACTCAGTAGGTCAGGCCGGTTGGGCTCGTTATCGCCGTGGTTGAAAAACTACATGAGACCGGTTCGGTGACGAAGCGGTGAGCATGAGGTGGCACCGCGGCATTCAAGTCGCCCTCATTCAGACAGCAGTCTGAATGGGGGTGTTTTTGTTTACCGCCAGCCCCGAGTTTTTCAACCACGTGAGGACCAGTCGGTGACGGCTGGTCGAAATGAGGTGGCACCGCGCGGAAGCGTCCTCAAGCAAAGCTTGAGGATACTTCTGTGTGGTGCTTTTTTTTATTCAACGTTGAGAAATGTGAGGGAGGAATAATCATGAGTTACATCAATTCGATTCTGCCGGCGTTAATGGACGGCGTCAAAATGACGTTGGGGGTCTTCTTCCTGACGCTGATCGGGGCCATCCCGCTGGGGATGCTGGTGTCAGTGGGGTTGATCCAGCGCGGCAAGAACATTCTCGCCAAGGCCGGTAAGGCGATTCTGTCCGCCTACATCTGGGTGTTTCGCGGCACGCCGCTGCTGCTGCAGTTGATTTTCGTGTTCTATGGCCTGCCGCTGATCGGCATTGTGTTTGACCGCTTCTCGGCCGTCATTTTCACCTTCATCCTCAACTACGCGGCGTACTTCGCCGAGATCTACCGCGGCGGATTCGGCGCCGTTGAGGAGGGCCAGTTCGAGGCCGCAACGGTGCTGAACATGACGCGCTGGCAAACGCTGCGCTACGTGGTCATTCCCCAGGTCCTAAAGATTGTCCTGCCGTCCATGGGCAACGAGGTGATCAACCTGGTCAAGGATTCCAGCTTGGTTTACGTCATCGGCCTGGGCGACCTGCTCCGCGCCGGCGAAGTGGCCACGTCTCGCGATGTCACGCTGGTGCCACTGGTCCTGGTCGCCGTCATTTACCTGGTGATGACGCTGCTGCTCACGCTGCTGCAGCGCCGCGTCGAAAAGTCATTCAGCTACTACAAGTAGGCAGGGGGTAAGCACATGTTAGAGCTTAAAAATATTTCCAAACGCTTCGGTGATCAGGTCGTCCTGGATAATCTAAGTGTCACCATTGAAGATCAGAAAACACTGGCGATCGTCGGCCCCAGCGGTGCCGGCAAGACCACCTTGCTGCGTATTATCGCCGGCCTGACTCCGGCTGACAGCGGCAGCTTCACTTACAATGGTCAGCCGACCACCGCCGCCGAGCTGCGTAAGCAAGGTGTCATTGGCGTCGTCTTCCAGGGCTTCGAGCTTTTCCCTAACCTGTCCGTGCTGAAAAACATCACACTGGCCCCGACACTGCAAGGGGTCAGCGCGGCAGCGGCGCAGAAGCACGCGCGCAACCTGATGGACCAGTTGGACCTAGAGGCGCAGGCCAACGCTTATCCTTACTCCTGTCGGGTGGTCAGAAGCAGCGGGTCGCGATCGCCCGGGCGCTGGCCTTGGATCCGAAAATTCTGCTTTACGACGAGCCGACCTCGGCGCTGGATCCCAACCTGCGCCAGTCGGTGGCAGACCTGATTGCCAGCGTCAAGCAGCAGGGCATGACTCAGGTCGTGGTTACGCATGACATGGAATTTGCCAAGATGGTGGCGGACGCGACGCTGACGGTGGCCAAGCAGGGGAGTGAGTCGAATGAAGCGTAAGTGGTTAACGATCCTGTTGACGCTGCTGGCTGGGTTCACCTTAGTGCTCGGCGGCTGCGCCCGCACCGAGCAAAAAAACTCCTGGCCGCGCATCAAGCAGGATAAAAAAGTGGTCGTCGGGTTGGACGATAGTTTTGTGCCGATGGGTTTTCGCCAAAAGAACGGCACTGTGGCCGGCTACGACATCGACCTGGCGCGGGCGCTGTTCAAGCTGTACGGCGTGAAGGTCAGCTTTCAGACGATTGACTGGTCCATGAAGGAAACCGAGCTGCGCAACCAAACCATCGATCTCATCTGGAATGGGTACACCGTGACGCCGGAGCGCCAAAAGCAGGTCGCCTTTTCTCAGGAGTACCTGAAGAATCACCAAGTCCTGGTCACCAAGCGGGCGGACCACATCAACTCATTTGCCGACATGAAAGGTAAGGTCGTCGGCGCGCAAAGTGAAAGCAGCGGCGCCTCGGACATTGACGCGCAGCCGAAGAAGCTCAAAGACCTGATTAAAAACCGCGAGCCGGTCCTGTACGACACCTTTGATAACGCCTTTCTGGACCTCAATGCCGGTCGCATTCAGGGCATTGTGATCGACGAGGTTTACGCGAATTACTACATTGCCCACCAAAAAGACCCGAGCGCCTACAAGGTGATTCAGGCACTTATCCGGCTGAGGACTTTGCGGTTGGGATGCGTAAGAGTGATAATGAGCTCAGAGATAAAATCAACACCGGCTTGAAGACGCTCAAAGCCAACGGCACTTTGAAGAAGTTAAACGAGAAGTGGTTTGGGGTGGCTTCGGTCGATTAGTGGGGAGTTTCTAGTATGTGGCTCACGACCATTGCCATCATCATTATTGTGATCAACGCAACCGCGGCCATTATCACCGTGTTCCGGCAGCCCCGGGACATTGCGGCGACATGGGCGTGGTTGTTGGTGCTTTTGCTGCTGCCGGTCATCGGGTTCATCTTGTACTGGTTCTTCGGCCGCAAGCTGTCAACCAACAAACTGAACTCACTGGCGACTCAGCAGCGCTTGGGGATCGACCAGATGGTGGCCTCGCAGCAGGAGCCGTCACAATCAGTCAGGAAAGTGGCGCGGCCTCGCCGTTTGCGGGCGCGCCGGAGCTCGTGCGGACGCTGCTGCAGGCTGACGGGGCGCTCATCACGACCATGAATCGGGTCCGGCTGCTGTTCAACCGCCAGGATTTTACTAAGGCCTTGTTCGCCGACCTGCGGACCGCGACGCACCACATTCACATTGAGGCTTATACCATCGAGCCGGACGGGGTGGGCAAAGCGCTGGTGCAGCTGCTGACCCAAAAGGCTGAACAAGGAGTGCGGGTGCGCGTGATCTACGACACCTTTGGCTCGCACCGACTGAACCGCGCGTTCTGGCGGCCGCTGGTGCAGGCCGGTGGGCAGGTCGAGCCGTTTTTGGCCACGCGACTCGGCCGAGCCAACCTGCGCATCAACTTTCGCAACCATCGCAAGATCACGGTGATCGACGGGCAAGTGGCTTACATGGGCGGGTTTGACATCGGCAGTACCAGCCGCAAGCTGGCCATCACGCGCGACACGCAGCTGCGGCTCACCGGCCAGGCAGTCGCCTCGCTTCAGGCGCGCTTCTTCATGGATTGGAACACTACTGCCAAGATCAAAAAGGTCCACTTCCAAAAGGCGTACTTCCCCGATCCTGCGGACAACGGCCGCACCACCATGCAAATCGTCGGCGGTGGGCCGGAGCAGAAACTGGAGGCCATCAAACTGGGGGACCTGCGACTGTTGGCGTTGGCCAAGCGGCGCATTTGGTGCAATCCCCGTTCTTTGTGCCGGATGATTCACTGCTGGACGCCTGGTGCTGGCGGCGCAGTCCGGTATCGATGTGCGGGTGATGGTGCCGGTGCACACGAATCAGCCGATGATGGCCAAGGCGACAGAATTTTACCTGAACCAGCTGGTGAAAGCCGGCGTGCGCGTGTACCGCTACCAGGCGGGGTTCCTGCACAGCAAGGCGATCATCGTCGATTCCCAGTACCTGATGACCGGCTCCCCCAACCTGGATGTGCGCTCGTTTAAGCTCAATTTTGAGATTGCCGCCTTCATTTACGACCAGACCCTGGCCGAAATGGTAGAGCGCCAGTTCAAACTTGATATGGCGCAGGCGACGCCGTACACGTACGCGATGGTCAAAAACCAGTCCCACGCCAGTCAGCTTGGGGCGGACCTGGCGCGGCTGTTTGCCCCGATCCTGTAGCCCTTACTTTTTGACAATGTGGGCTCGCTTGCTATAATGATGGGGCACAAGCAAAATTGTGCTCTAACAAAATAGTGGTGGGACCAACGCAAAGGGGAGCCATTGGCTGAGAGTGGGCAGTTGCCCAGACCCTTCGAACCTGTTCGCTAATACGAGCGTAGGAATTGCGGTGTCGAGAAATCGACCTTCTTTGTGGCGGATCCTGACCCAAAGGAGGATTTTTTATGGCCAAATCGAACTCACGTGTCTTGATCTTGGTGGAAATCGCGGTGATTGCCGCGTTTGCCATGGCGCTGGAGTACGTCCCGCACAAAACCGGGATCTCCAGTATTGAAATGTCTTACGGTGTGATCCCAATCACGGTGCTGGCGCTGCGGCGTGGAACCGGCGCCGGGATGGCAGCCGGGCTGACCTGGGGCGTGCTTGATATCATGCTGATCGGCTTTGGTGAAGGGTCTGTCCTGAACCAATTCAGGGTTTTCTGGAGTACCGATTGCCTTTGCCGTCGCCGGGTTGGGCGGGCTTCTTTACGGCCGCTTTCAAGCCGCGCTGAAGGCCGGTAACAACCGCGAGGCCATGGGCCTGGCGTGGGGCGCTGGCCTGATCGGCGTCTTAGCCAAGTACTTCTGCCACTTTCTGGCGGGCTGGGTCTTTGGCTCATACGCGCCAAAGGGCACACCGGCATGGCTCTACTCGCTGGTCATCAACGGCGGGTCGGCAGTGGCGACCGGGATCTTGACCATCATCGTCATTTCCGTGCTGGTCACCACCGTTAAGAAACCGTTGTTTGAGCCGAAGGATGGCAGACAGCTGCTGTCCCAGCACTAATTCAACCCAAAAAAAGTAGCGGGTCTGCATTTTGCAGACCCGCTTTTTTTTGATATCAGGTTAAAAGACATTCATCGCTGACAACCCAACGACTAGGGCACCAAGGATGGTGACGATCAGCATCGCCCATGTCGCAATGTAGGTGACCCACCAGAATTTTGAGCGTTTCTCTTTCACCTTAATCACCACCTTTGACCAATCTACCGTGCTGTGCTTTACCCGAGTAGTTTACCCGTTTTGGCCAGGCGCTTCAACCGAATTTTCGTGCCCAAGGGGGTAAAATCGAGTATAGTCTTAAGGTAAAGGAAGTGATGAACATGCTGATCGGGATCATTTTACCGCTCGCCGGTCTGGCCGTTTGGCTGGTCTGCCGCGCCTTGCAGTTTCACTCCCGGCTGTTGCCGTTTTTGGTTGCCGGTCTGGAACTGCTGGGCGTCGCGAACTTGGCCAACGCCAAGGCCCCGAACACGATTTGGGTCGCACTGTTCACCACAACGGCCATCGCCATCCTTTTGATCATTTACTTTGTGGTCCGAGATTACGATTTGCTGTTTGCCCGTTATTTCACGACCTTGGGCCGGGTCCTCATCCTGGCGGCCACCGTTTGGTGGGTGGCGGCCATTTTGCTCTCGTTTTAGGGCCTGGCCCCCACTGGTGATCCACCTGTCCCCACCTGCTGTAAACCGCAGCAGATGGGGATTTTTTTAGTACACGCAGGGAATCGTGGGGTGCTTTTTCAAATTGTCAAGCAGATTTTGTGGGAGTTGGTGGTGAGGAGTGGGTGATTGTGGTAGACTGAATTTAATGTTGGAAAGGAGGCGTTGTCCATGCTGATGGGAGAATTCCATCACAGTATCGATGCGAAGGGCCGGCTAATTATTCCGGCCAAGTTTCGCGCCGATCTCGGCAGTGATTTTGTGCTGACGCGCGGCATGGACGGCTGCCTGTTCGGCTATCCGATGAGTCAGTGGCAGAAGCTGCAAACTCAGATTGAGGCGTTGCCCTTGACCAAAAAGGATGCCCGGACCTTTTCACGGTTCCTGTACTCCGCCGCCACTGAGTGTGAGCTGGACAAGCAGGGCCGAGTCAACATTCCCAAGCCGCTGAGCCAGCACGCGGGGCTAGATAAAGCGTGTGTGCTGGTAGGCGTCTCCGACCGCATCGAAGTCTGGAGCGAGGAACGGTGGACCAGCTTCACCGCCAGCGCCGAGGACAGCTTCGATGATATTTCCGAAAATCTGACCGACTTTGGACTGTGAGCGCGATGACAGAATTTAAACATGAAACCGTGTTATTAAAAGAGGCCACCGACAACTTGGCCATCGATCCTACCGGTATCTACGTCGACGCGACGCTGGGCCGCGGCGGTCACACCAGGCGAATCTTGAGCCAGCTGACATCCGGCCAGCTATACGCGTTCGACCAGGACCAGGCTGCCATCGACGCCGTGCAGGCGCAAGGCGTGCCGGCAAACCTTCACCTGCTTCACCGCAATTTTCGCGAATTGGACGAGGCGCTGGCCGGCGAAGGCGTTACTGCAGTCAACGGGATCTTATACGACCTCGCGTGTCCAGCCCTCAGTTCGACGATTCCAGCGCGGCTTTTCCTACCGCTTCGACGCGCCGCTGGATATGCGCATGGACCAAAGCCAGGCGCTTTCGGCGCGGGTGATCGTGAACGAGTGGTCTTACCAAGAGCTGGTACGGATCTTCACCCGCTACGGTGAGGAGCGCTTCGCCAAGTCCATCGCTCGGAAAATCGAGCAGGCCCGGGCGACCAAGCCCATCGAAACCACGTTTGAGCTGGTCGACCTGATCAAGGCCGGCATTCCGGCCAAGGCGCGGCGGACCGGCGGCCATCCGGCCAAGAAGGTGTTCCAAGCCATTCGCATCGCCGTCAACGACGAGTTGGGGGCCCTCGAAGCGTCACTGACGCAGGCCTTGCAGCTGGTCAAGCCGGGCGGCCGCATCAGCGTGATCACGTTCCAGTCCTTGGAAGACCGCCTCGTGAAGACGATGTTTAAGGAGCAAACGACAGTGCAAGATTTGCCGCAGGGCTTGCCGGTGATTCCACCGGAGGCCCGGCCGCATTTTAAATTAATCAATCGCAAACCGATTCTCCCAAGCGAGGCGGAACTAATCGCCAATCACCGGGCGCACAGCGCAAAGCTGCGGGTGGTCGAGCGCGTATATTGAAGGGGTGCTCAAGATGGTGGATAACACAGCAAGACAGCTAGACATGGTGGAACCAAAGCGGCGCGAGACGCCGCACGTTCAGCCGCACGTAAAACCTGCAGCGAAGCCGAGCACTAAAGTGGCTTTCTCGCCACTGGAGCGGCTGCTGATGGTGTTCGTGGGAATGGTCGCCGTGGGGTTTTGCCTGTGTTATCTGACCGCATCGATGCACTTGGCCAATCTGACCCGGACTTACCAGAACGTTCAAAATCAGGTGACTGTACAAAAGCGCGTGATCGCCGATGACAAGCAGACGGTCGGCGAACTGTCCAACTCAGATCGGCTCAACAGTTATGCCAGTGCTCACGGTTTTGCTGTGATCGAAGGTAATATTAAACATGCGGTGAAGTAGGCTTATGAAAAAGAAAACGAATAAACGACAAATGCGCGCCCGGCACCCCGAGCGCAATCGGCAACGGTTCGGGATCTTCCTGTTCTGGCTCAGCCTGGTTGCGCTGCTGGCGTTCGTTTGTCGTTTTGCGTATGTGGCCGTTGTCGGCTCGGTCGATTCCAAAAATCTCGCGGCGTATCGCGCCTCTCAGTACGCGCGCAAAACCGCGCTGCAGGCCAAGCGTGGCAGCATCGTCGACCGCAACGGCCAAGCAATCGCCGAAGATGCGTCGACCTACACCATTTACGCCATCATCGATCAAAATTACACTCAGAACGGCAAGAAACTATACGTGAGCGATAAGGCCAAGACGCGGCGGTGCTTGCCAAATATCTGCCGCTTTCTGAGGCCAAGATCCTGGCTTACTTGAACCCGAAGAAGAAGACTTTTCAAGTCGAATTCGGCGCGGCCGGCACCCGGCTGTCGTTGTCGACCCGCAAAGAAATCGAAGCAGAACACCTGCCAGGGATCCATTTCACCGACAGCCCTTCCCGGTTGTACCGAACGGGGTGTTTGCCAGCTACACGGTTGGGCTGACCCAAACCAATGCGACCAACAAGAATCAGCCGCTGGTCGGGGTCATGGGGCTGGAAAAGGAATTTAACGCGCAGCTGGCCGGCACCAATGGCTATCAAACCGCGCAAGTGGACAATTATGGCTATCGACTGCCCAAGGCCAAGGTCAAAACCAAGCCAGCCAAAAATGGCGGGACGGTCAAAAGCACGCTGGACTCTTCTTTGCAGTCGTACCTTGAGACGTTGCTGGCCAGTGTCCAAACCAAGTACAAGCAAGCCTCAGTCACCGGGGTGGTCATGAACGCCAAAACCGGCGAGATCCTGGCGGCGGGCCAGCGTCCGACCTTCGATCCCAGCACGATGGAAGGCCTTGAGCAGGGTTCGTCCTGGCAGAACATGCTGGTGGAAGACACATACGAACCCGGCTCGGTCATGAAGGTCTTTAACTTGGCTGGCGCAATTCAAAGCGGGACGTTCCAACCGAACACCTACTACAATTCCAGCGGCGTGAAGGTCGCAAGCACCACGATCCATGACTGGAACCACGTTGGCTTCGGCGAGATTCCGTTTTCGCAGGCGCTGCCGCGTTCTAGTAACGTTGGGTTTGTCCACATTGTGCAGCAGATGGGTGAGGCCAACCAGGCCAAGACCCTAAAGGACTTTGGGTTTGGCCAAAAAACCGGGATCACGCTGCCGAATGAGGCCACTGGCGGCTACAACCTGAGCAACGCGGTGACCCGCGCCGTGATGGGTTACGGCCAAAGTATCAATGTGACGCAGATGCAGATCCTTCAGGCGGCGACTGCGATTGCCAACAAGGGCACGATGGTGCAGCCGCGAGTGGTCACCAAAGTCACTGATCCTGACGGCAAAGTGATCAATTACAAGCGGAAGGTGGTGGGTCACCCGATTTCTGCGACAACGGCGGAGACCGTGCTGGATGAAATGCGCGACACCATCAACAAGCCATATGGCACCGGGGTGACCTACAAAATTGCCGGCGCCGACGTGGCGGCGAAAACCGGGACGGCGAACATTGCCAACCCGAAAGGCGGGTACCTGCCCGGTGAGACCAACCAGCTGCACAGTCTGTTGGCAATGGCCCCGGCCAGTGACCCACAATTTATTGTTTATTTAACCTTGAAGCAGAACACCGCTATGACGACCCCGGCGGTCAATGTGCTGAACACGATTTACCACCCGCTGATGACTCGGCTGCTGGCACTTGACGCCGGCAATACAGCGACGCCTGCGGCCGAAACGGTGACCGTGCCAGCAGCGGTGAACGACTCGCTGACTGCGGCCACGGCGGCCCTGAACAAAAAAGCGCTGACCGCCTCCGTGGTCGGGACCGGTAACCGGATCGTCCAGCAGCTGCCGGCAGCGGGCACGCAGGCCCTGCGCTCGGCGCGGGTGGTGCTGCTCACCAACGGGGCAATGACCATGCCGGACGTTTCTGGCTGGTCTAAGAGTGATGTGTTAAAATTGGCCCAGTTAACGGGCAAAAAGTTTAAGTTACAAGGCGCCGGATACGCGTCTGCGCAGAGTCTCAAGGCTGGCAGTTTGCTTGGGACTGGCACGGTGACCGTGACTTTTCAGAAAACTGACTAATTAACGAAGGTAGGAGACCAATGCAATTCACTGAGATGCTGATCCCGATGGTCGCGGCGTTTGCGATCACCGTGATCCTGATGCCGCTGTTTATCGGTTACATGCGGATGAAAAAAGAGGGCCAAACGATCCGTGAGGTCGGCCCGAAGTGGCACAAAAAGAAAAATGGGACTCCGACCATGGGCGGCATGGTCTTCATCTTGGCCATTGTAGTGGCCGCCATTTTCACCGGCTGGTGGCAGCACCAGCTGACCCTCAGCGTCTGGGCCGGGCTGTTCATCCTGGTCCTTTACGGGGCGTTGGGATTTTGGGACGATTTCATCAGCGTTGAGCTGCACCGCAACATGGGCCTAAAGGCCTGGCAGAAGCTGCTGGGCCAGATCGTGGGCGGCGCAGTTTTTCTGACCGCGTACTTCCATGAGGGGTTTCCGACGGTGCTGCCGCTGTTTGGCTATCAGCTGAACGTGGCCTGGGTCTTCGCGGTGTTTGCGTTGTTCTGGCTGGTGGGCTTTTCCAACGCGGTCAACTTGTCTGATGGCTGGATGGGTTGGTGGCGGGGCTGTCGATGATCGCCTTTGCGGCCTACGCCGTGCTGGCGGTGCACGATGGCCGGACAGATGTCCTGATTCTCTGCCTGGTCACGATTGGCGCGATGGTCGGCTTTTTCCTGTTTAACCACAAGCCGGCCAAGGTGTTCATGGGCGACACCGGGAGTCTCGCCTTGGGCGGTTTGATCGCCGTGATTGCGCTGCTGCTCGACCGGCCGTGGTCGCTGCTGCTGATCGGGATCGTGTTTGTCTGCGAAACCGCTAGCGTGATCCTGCAGGTCGGTTCGTTCAAGCTGTTTCACCGGCGCATTTTTAAGATGGCCCCGATCCACCACCACTTTGAGCTGCTCGGCTGGTCTGAGTGGAAGGTCGACACCGTGTTCTGGCTGGTCGGTCTGATTGGTGCGGTATTGTATCTGGTTTATGCACTGGCCTAGCGCCGTGCAAGTTAAGTAAACCCGGCCGCCGCCGGGATATATAGGGAGCGTAAGTGGTTGCTGAATAATTCGGATTATAAGAACAAAAAAGTGTTGGTTTTGGGCCTGGCCAAAAGTGGGGTCAGTGCTGCTAAACTACTGCATCGGCTCGGCGCTTTGGTGACGGTGAACGATAAGCAAAAGTTTGATGATAATAAAGACGCGCAAGCCTTGCTGGACGAAGGCGTCACGGTCATTACCGGCAGTCACCCGGTCGAGCTGCTCGACGAAGGCTTTTCGCTAATGGTCAAAAACCCCGGCATTCCCTATTCCAATCCCATGGTGGTGCGGGCCCAGCAGTTGGGCATTCCCGTGATCACCGAGCCGGAACTGGCTTATTCGGTGTCCGACTCGACCTGGGTCGGGGTCACCGGCAGCAACGGCAAGACCACCACGACGACGCTGATTGGCTGATGCTGAACGAGCGGGAGACTGCAGGTCACGCGTATGATGCCGGCAACATCGGCATTCCGGTCACCGGTGTGGTGCAAAAAGCCGGCGCCCAGGACACGGTGGTGTGCGAGCTGTCCTCGTTCATGCTGGTCGGGATTCAGAAGCTGCACCCGCACATTGCGGTGCTCACGAACATTTACGAGGCGCACCTGGACTGGCACGGCTCCCGTGAAAATTACGTCAAGGCCAAGATGCGCATCACAATGAACCAGACCAAAGACGACTTTTTCATCATGAACTGGGACCTGCCAGAGATGCACGAGCTGGCCAAGCAAAGTCCTGCGACCGTTGTCCCGTTTTCCCGCAAAGGGGCAACAGGCGCACGCGCCACGCTGACCGCCGGCTGGCTGTGCTTTGACGGGGAGCAGCTCATGAAGGCCGACGAGATGCAGATCCCAGGCGACCACAACATTGAAAATGCGCTGGCTGCCATTGCCGCCGCCAAGCTGAGCGGCACGCCGAATGCAGCCATTGTCGACGTGCTGCACCGCTTCACCGGGGTTAAGCACCGCATTCAGTACGTCGAAACGGTAGCCGGCCGTAAGGTTTACAACGACAGTAAGGCCACAAACGTCGAGGCCAGCACCGTGGCCCTGAACGCGTTCAAGCAGCCGATCGTCCTGCTGGCCGGCGGACTGGATCGGCACCTGCCGATGGATGACCTGTTGCCGCTGATCAAGCAGCACGTTCGCGCGATGGTCACGTTTGGCGAAACCGCGCCGCTGATGGAGGCTCTGGCAAAGCAGGCCGGCATTCCATTCACCCGGACTGATAATGTCAAAACGGCCGTACCGATTGCCTTTGCTGCCAGTCAGCCCGGCGATGTGATCCTGCTGTCGCCGGCCGCGGCCAGCTGGGATCAGTACCCGAACTTTGAAGTGCGCGGGGATGAATTTATTGACGCAGTGACTCAGTACGCTGAGAAAAAAAGGGTAAATTATGCGACTGATGATTTCAGGCGGCGGCACTGGTGGGCACATTTATCCGGCGTTGGCCTTGATTCAGCGCCTGCAGGAACGCGGTATGCTGGACGCCGTCATGTATGTCGCACCGCCAAAGGCCTTGAAAGCCGCATCGTGCCTAACGCGAAGATCCCGTTTGAAACCCTTGAACTGCAGGGGTTTAAACGCAAGGTGAGTTTCACAAACGTCAAGATCAACATTCAAACGGTGGAGAAGTTCGTGGGCTCGCTGCGCAAGGCGACCCGCATGATCAAAGACTTTCAACCAGACGTGGTCGTCGGCACCGGTGGGTATGTCTCCGCCGGCGTTTTGTACGCCGCGGCGCGCCACCATGTGCCGACGGTGATCCACGAGCAAAATTCGGTCGCCGGGGTCACCAACAAGTTTCTGGCTCACGCGGTGGACAAAATTGCCATCACGTTCCCGGTCGTTGCCAGTTCCTTCCCGGCTAAAAAAAGTGGTCATTACCGGCAACCCGCGGGCCCAGCAAGTGGCTGGGCTCAAGCCCAACGATCGCCTTGCCGACTTTGGGCTGGATCCGCACAAGCGCACACTGCTGATTTTCGGCGGCTCGCGCGGTGCCCGATGATCAACAAGGCAGCGGTCAACGCGCTGCCAACGTTCGGCGGCGCGGACTTTCAGACGCTGTTTGTCACCGGCACGCGCCATTACGGCACCATCACGAAGCAGATCCGGCAGCTGCCCGCAAACGTCAAGGTCGTGCCGTACATTGACGACATGCCTGGCATTCTGCCGGACGTGACCTTGGTCGTCGGGCGCAGCGGGGCGACCAGCATTGCTGAACTCACGGCGCTGGGGCTGCCCAGTGTGCTGATTCCGAGTCCTAACGTCACGCACAACCACCAGTTCGTCAACGCGAAAAGCCTGGTGGATGTGGGCGCCGCCGAGGTCATCACGGAGCCGGAGCTGGACGCGAACTTTGCCTCGCAGGTGGCGGCCCTAATGGATGACGATTCCAGGCTGTCCCGCATGGCGCAGGCGGCCAAGAAAATGGGCACCCCAGACGCGGCCGATCAGCTGATTGCCGTGCTGGAAA
Source organism: Lacticaseibacillus camelliae DSM 22697 = JCM 13995 (assembly GCF_001311195.1). Classification (GTDB taxonomy): domain Bacteria; phylum Bacillota; class Bacilli; order Lactobacillales; family Lactobacillaceae; genus Lacticaseibacillus; species Lacticaseibacillus camelliae. Next base: position 12,107 of record NZ_BBAJ01000024.1, on the reverse strand, counting down.
GTGTTCAAAAGCATTAACGCTTGATAGAAGGGAGGCCTGCCGATGGCCTGGCGCAAACACGCAAAACCAAATGATCCGCTTACGCCATGGGAGGCCTACCAGGCCAAACAAAAACGCCGGCCGGAGCGGGCAACCAAGCTCCATTTGCCAGGAGTGGCAACGTTGCGCCGCCGCAAGCGCACGCGCAACCTGGTCCTGCTGCTGACCCCGCTGTTGCTTTTGCTGGCTTTTTTTGGTTATATGGTCTCGCCGCTGGCCAAGGTGCAGCAGGTTTCAGTGGCTGGCACGGTCAACGTGCCAATTCAGACGGTGATCGATGCCAGCGGCCTGTCCGACCGAGTGTTGATCCCGCAGGTGGTGGTCAGCAAGCACAAGTTGGCCGCAAGAATCGAAAAACGAGTGCCGCAGATCAAAACGGCGCGCGTTTCGGTCAGTGCGCTGGATCACGTCACCATTCACGTGGCAGAGCATCAGCCAATCGGGTACGTTGTCACAAAAAAAACGTTACCACATGATTTTGGCTAACGGACGATCATTAAGTCAGGCACCACGACCCCCCTGGATAACTATCCGGTGTTCACCGGCTTTTCTGCAGGCGAGGCCGGCAAGCTCGCCCAGACCCTCAGCCGCTTCCCGGCGGTGGTGCGGCGCACGACCTCAGAGGTCACGGCCAGTCGCGGCGAAGGCAATCCTTACCAGATCACGATGACCATGACCGACGGCAACACCGTGGTTGCCGATTCGCGCACGGTGGCCAAACAAATCAAATATTACCCCAGCATTATCGCCCAGGTGAAGGGTAAGGGGACCGTGGACCTAGAGGTGGGCGCGTATTTTAAGCCTTACAGCAAGTCCACTTCAAAGTAAGCGAAAATGTGCGTTTCGCCGAGATGGCGCCGCAAATCGCAATGTGGTGTGTTAAACTAAATTCAGCGTTATATTTTCTCATCCTACTATAAAAAGGTTGGTAAGGAGGTTCCGGGTCCATGGGAAATCAAGACATTTATGTCGGGCTTGATATCGGGACCACCTCAATAAAAGTGATCGTGGCCGAGCGTGTTCAAGGCCAGTTAAACATTATTGGCGTGGGCAATTCACGCGCGCAGGGGTTATCCCGCGGCGTGATCGTGGATATTGATAAGGCTGCCTCGGCGATTCGTCAGGCGGTGCAACAAGCTTCTGAGAAGGCAAGCATTGAGATCAAAGAGGTCGTGGCCGGGGTGCCGGCCACGATGCTTCAAATCGAGACCGTCTCCGGCATGATCGCGGTGGGCGATCAAAGCAAGGAAATTACGGCCGCTGATGTGAAGGCGGTCGCCTCGGCAGCGCTGGTGCGCAACTTGCCACCGGAGCGCGAGATCCTGTCTTTGACGCCGACTGAGTTCATTGTTGATGGCTTTGACGATATCAAGGATCCGCGCGGGATGATTGGCGTCCGCTTGGAAATGCGCGGCATTTTGTTCACCGTGCCGAAGACTGTGTTACATAACACCAAAAAAAAGCGATTGAAAAAGCTGGTTTGTCGATCAGGCAGATCGTGGTTGCACCCCTGGCTGAGGCGCGAGTCGCCTTAAGCGATGGCGAGGCAGACTTTGGTACCGTCCTCATCGATTTGGGCGGCGGCCAGTCCACGGCGGCGGTCATTCATGACCACAAGCTGAAGTTGACCACGCTGGACCAAGAAGGCGGTGACTACATCACCAAGGACATCTCGGTGGTGCTGAACACCGGCTTGACCGACGCGGAGAAGCTGAAGCGCGATTACGGCAATGCCGATAGTCAGGCAGCGCCTGAGGGTAATCAGTTCCCGGTCACGGTGGTTGGCCAAACGGAGCCGGTCATGGTGTCGGAGCACTATCTCTCAGAGATCATTGAGGCGCGGTTGACGCAGATCTTTACCCGCCTGAATGAGGCGCTGGCGCAGTCCAACGCCTTGGACCTGCCCGGTGGAATCGTGATCACCGGGGGCACCGCTGCATTGCCAGGCATCGAACCGCTGGCTTCGGACATTTTTCAGCGCAACGTCAAGCGCTACATCCCGGATCAAATGGGGATGCGGCACCCGGCGTTCACGTTGGCGCTGGGCCTGATCACCTACGCGGCGGAAATGACCGATATCGACATCCTGGTTTCCAGCGTCCTGCCGACCCCAACGACCAGTCAGATGGCCGAGGCCGCAGACGCGCCGGTAACGAAAGTGCCAAGCAAACCAAGCAAGGCCGAACCGGACCAAGACAGCGAGAAGAAACCTTCAGCCTTGAAGCGCTTCTTCGGCAACTTCTTCGAATAAACCTTTTTAAGGAGGAACGACAATGGAATTCTCACTGGATACAGATAAAGACACCGGTGCGGTGATCAAGGTCATCGGGGTCGGCGGCGCTGGTGGCAACGCGGTCAACCGCATGATTTCTGAAGAGGTCAAGGGCGTGGAATTCATCGCGGCCAATACCGATGTACAGGCGCTGTCCAACTCGGACGCGGAAACCAAGATTCAGCTTGGGCCGAAACTGACCCGGGGCTTGGGTGCTGGTTCAACTCCTGATGTTGGCCAAAAGGCGGCAGAGGAAAGCGAAGAAGCCATCGAAAACGCTTTGAAGGGCGCCGACATGATCTTCGTTACCTGCGGCATGGGCGGTGGCACCGGGACCGGTGCAGCCCCGGTCGTGGCTAAAATTGCCAAGGACCTTGGCGCGCTGACTGTTGGGGTCGTGACCCGGCCGTTCACGTTTGAAGGGCCCAAGCGCGCAAAGAACGCGCTGAAGGCATCGCTCAGCTCAAGGAGCAGGTCGACACGCTGGTCATTATCGCGAATAACCGGCTGCTGGAAATCGTCGACAAGAAGACCCCGATGCTTGAAGCCTTCCATGCCGCCGACAACGTGCTGCGTCAAGGCGTTCAGGGCATTTCCGACCTGATCACCAGCCCCGGCTACGTCAACTTGGACTTTGCCGATGTTAAAACTGTGATGGCCAACCAGGGCACTGCCTTGATGGGCATCGGTTCTGCGACCGGTGAGACCCGGACGGTTGAGGCGACCAAGAAGGCCATCTCCAGTCCGCTGCTTGAAGTGTCAATCGACGGCGCCAAGAACGTCTTGCTGAACATCACGGGCGGCCCTGACCTGTCCCTGTTTGAAGCGCAGGACGCCTCGGACATTGTGGCACAGGCGGCAAGTTCCGACGTCAACATCATCTTTGGGACTTCCATCAATGAAGAACTCGGCGATGAGGTCGTGGTCACGGTGATTGCGACTGGGATCGATGATTCAACGATTCAGCAGAACAATGGCCGCGGCAATCGCCGTCAAGTCAATCGTCCGGCTCAGGATGCCAAGGGTAATGGCGCAAAACCGGCCCAAGACGATCCGTTTGGCAACTGGGATCTGCGCCGTGAACCAAAGCGCGACACCCCAAAGCAAAACGGTGATCAGGACGCGGACTTTACAAACGTCAAGAAACAGGAATTCGACATTTTTGAAAGCCAGCCAGAACCGGAAGACGAGAAGAAGCCGGACGACAAGGGTGACGACGACCAGCCGCCATTCTTCAAGCTGCGCCGGCAGTAAACAGGCTGCAAAGCTGAGTGTTTTTAGGCCGACAGCCAGCATAGCGCGGCGCGTTGCCGCTGGTTTTTAGCGGCGAGGCGTTGAGCGTAGCTGGATGCTCGGCCGTTGCTCAGCGTAGCGCGACTAACCAGGCTGCAAAGCTGAGCGCACTTAGGCCGACAGTCAGCCCAGCCTGGCGCATTGCCGCTGGTTTTTGGCGGCGAGGCGTTGGGCGTAGCTGGATGCTCGGGCGTTGCTCAGCATAGCGCGACTCAGCAACATGTCTTTATCAGGGAGGAATTCTCATGGCTTTTGAAAAACTTGGCAGTAAATTCAGCGAGTTCTTTTCGATGGACCCGGATGAGGATGACGCGGCTGAAACGCCTGAGCAGGACACTGCAACGGCGCCAACTGCGGCGCCGACCGCAAATCATCAGAACAAGCCCAAGTACCGCGGCAATAAAGTCGTCGCAATGGGCGATCCGGCCGATAAGACCGCGCGCATTGTGGTTTACGAGCCGCGGATCTACTCTGACGCAAAAGAGATCGGCAACCACCTGCTGAACAACAAGGCGGTGGTGGTCAACTTTGATCAGATCAAGGCCGAGGACGCCACCCGCATTGTTGATTTCCTGACTGGCACGGTGTTTGCCATCAATGGTGAGATCCGGCGGGTCGGCGAGATGATTTTTCTGGTCACCCCAGCGAACTTCCAGATTGATGGCACGCTGGCATCCACGCTGGGCACTGACAGCGACCTTGATATGACCAACTAGGAGGGCGTATGGCGACAGTTCTGTATTGGCTTTTTACGATCATCAATTATGGTCTGTATATTTACATGCTGGCAATGGTCGTGTACGTGCTGATGTCTTGGTTCCCAGGAGCGTGGCAATCGCGCTTTGGCCAGTGGCTGGGCCGGATCGTCAATCCGTTTCTGAATGTTTTCGATTTCATTCCGCCGATTTTTGGTATTGATTTTTCGCCGCTGATTGCGTTTTTTTGTCCTTGACCTGGTCCGTTCGGGTCTCGGCACGATATTCAGCGCGATCCTGATGCGGGTGGGCTAACATGGATGCGATTTATCAGCATTTCAGAAAAGAAGAGGCACCGCTGATCGACGAGTTGCAAAGTCAGATCAGCACTGCCGCCACGGAATACCGGCCGGTGTTGACCGATTTTCTTGATCCGCGCCAGATCCATATAGCGCGGACTTTGACCGGCACTAACGGTGACGTTAAGTGCCACGTGTTCGGCGGCTACATCGGCGCGGAGCGCGCCCGGGTGATTTTCGCGCCGGACTACTTTGCCCCTGACCTGATCGACTTCGAGGTGGCCCCACTGGAGATCCATTACCCGGAAAAGTTTGCCGAGCTGCATCACAGCCAGGTGCTGGGAACAGTGGCAAACGCGGGCGTGCGGATGACTGCGTTTGGCGATATCATTACCGATGGCAGCCGGTGGCAGATCTTTACCACCAAAACGATGAGCGACTGGGTCCAGGAGAACATTATTAAGCTTGGCCGCATTAGTGTGCGGCTGGTGCAAGTGGGCCTGGACCAGGTCGTCACGCCGCGCAATGACTGGGAGCCTGCGCAGCTGTCAATGAGCAGCTTGCGGCTGGACAGTTTGGTCGGGCATGCGTTCACGATGTCGCGGGCGCGCGCCAAGGCGTTGGTTGAATAGGCCAAGGTCAGACTGAATTTTGAACTTACGGACCGCCCGGACGCGGCCGTGGGGGAGGCCGACATTGTGTCGGTGCGCGGCTATGGCCGCATTCGCGTCAACGAAGTGCTCGGTGTCAGCAAAAAAAAGGCAAAGAACGAGTCGCTGTCGACATTATTAAGAAATAGCTGGGAGGGTTCATCATGGCATTAAGTCCACTGGACATACACAATAAGGAATTCAATCACCGCATGCGCGGCCTCGACGAGGATCAGGTCAATGACTTCCTCGCCCAGATCATCAAGGATTACTCCGCTTCGCTCAAGAAGAACGAAGAGATGGAAAAAGAACTCAAGGAACTTCAGGACAAGAACAAGTACTTTAATGATCTGAAGGATGCCTTAAACCAGTCGATCATCGTTGCGCAAGAGGCGGCCGACAAGGTTAAGAAGAACGCCGACGATGAGGCCGCGCTGATCCAGTCGAAGGCTGAAAAGACCTCCCAGGACATGTTGACCTCGGCCACCGAAAAGGCCAACCAAATCGTCAAGGACGCTTCGGACAAGGCGAAGAACATCACCGTGCAAACCGAGGACCTCAAACGTCAGACCCGTGTCTTCCGTCAGCGCCTGCAGGTCATGCTCGAATCGCAGCTGGAAGTCGTCAAGAGCCCAGAGTGGAAAGAGCTGCTTGCAAGCACCACGGAATCTGCAGAGTACCTTGATCCCGCCCAGGAGAAAACGCCTGAATCTGCTGCAGAGGTTGACAAGCAGCCTGTAGATTCAGTACACTCAGAGGCAGCTGAGGACACTGATGGCGACACGCGGTACACGGAAATTGTTTTTCCAACCGATGAACCTGAAGACACCACTTCATCAGCAGCGCCTGCCGATTCGGCAAGCGCCGCGAGTGATGCCAGTGAGGCGCCTCAAGAATAAGTCGTGAACACGCGTCGCTAAGCACAACTGCACGCAGCGAGCCGGGGAGGGTGCAAGCCCGGTGGCAGTCGTTTGGCGGTATCAGTTTGCGTAAGTCGGAGGTAACTTCGACGGGTGACCACCGTTATTGGGTCGACTAGAGGAAGCAAAGACTTTTGCTTTGAACTTAGGTGGTACCACGAGCACGCTCGTCCTATTGAGAGGACGGGTGTTTTTTTGTCAGGTGCAAGGGTTCACCCATGTGCTGGCGGCAGCCAAGTTTATCCAGATTCAGAAAAGGAGTAATCATGAAAGTTAAAGATACGTTGAACCTCGGCCACACCGACTTTAAGATGCGGGCGGGGCTGCCGAACAAGGAACCGAAGATGCAGGCGGCCTGGGAAGAAAACCACTTGTACGAAATGCGCCAGAAGCTGAACGAAGGCAAGCCGGCCTTCATTTTGCATGATGGCCCTCCGTTTGCGAACGGCAACATCCACATGGGGCACGCCCTGAACAAAATCTCTAAGGACATTATCGTGCGCTACAAGTCGATGAACGGCTTCCGCGCCCCTTACGTGCCTGGATGGGACACGCACGGTCTGCCGATCGAGCAGCAGCTGGCCAAGAAGGGCGTTCACCGCAAGGAAATGCCAATGGACGAGTACCGTGAGCTCTGCCGCCAGTTTGCCATGAAGGAAATCGAAAAGCAGCGCACCGACTTCAAGCGGCTTGGCGTGCTGGGCGACTGGGATCACCCGTACATCACCCTGCAGCCGAAGTTTGAAGAGCAGGAGATCCGCGTCTTTGGGGCTATGGCCGAAAAAGGCTACATTTACCACGGCCTGAAGCCGGTTTACTGGTCCTGGTCCTCGGAGTCGACCCTGGCTGAAGCCGAGATCGAGTACCACGATGTGAAGTCACCGTCGATTTACGTTGCGTTCCCAGTTAAGGACGGCAAGGGCATCATCGGTACTGACACCAGCTTTATCATCTGGACCACGACGCCGTGGACCATTCCAGCGAACCAGGGGATTGCCGTCAATCCGCGCTTTGAGTACGCCCAGGTCGAAGCCGATGGCAAAAAGTACGTGGTTGCGTCCGAGCGTCTGCAGGTCGTCAAGGAGGCGCTCGGCTGGAACGACGTGGCCGTGCTGAAGACCTTCTCCGGCAAAGACATGGAGCGCATGGTGGCCAAACACCCGCTTTACGACCGCGACAGTCTGGTGATCCTGGGCGATCACGTCACCCTGGATTCAGGGACTGGGTTGGTCCACACCGCGCCAGGGCATGGTGAGGACGACTACAAGGCCGGCATGAACTACGACTTGCCGGTGGTTTCAGTCGTCGACGCCAAGGGCTTTATGACCAAGGACGCCCCAGGCTTTGAAGGCGTGTTCTACGACAAGGCTAACCCGATGGTCACTAAGGCCCTCGAGGAAAAAGGCGCGCTGCTCAAGCTCGACTTTTTCACTCACTCGTACCCGCACGACTGGCGCACGAAGAAGCCGGTCATTTTCCGGGCGACGACGCAGTGGTTTGCTTCTGTTGACGCGTTCCGCCAGCAGATCCTCGACGCGATCGACAACGTGTCCTTCACGCCAAGCTGGGGCAAGACCCGACTTTACAACATGATCCGCGACCGCGGCGACTGGGTCATCTCTCGTCAGCGCGCATGGGGCGTGCCGCTGCCAATTTTCTACGCTGAAGACGGCACCCCGATCCTCGAAAAGGAAACCATTGACCACGTGGCCGACTTGTTCGGTAAGTATGGGTCAATTGTGTGGTCGCAGCGCGAGGCCAAGGACCTGCTGCCGGCGGGTTACACCAACGTGCACTCACCAAACGGTAAGTTCACCAAGGAAACCGACATCATGGATGTCTGGTTCGACTCCGGTTCCAGCTGGGCCGGCGTGGCCGAGGCGCGGCCAGAGCTCGAGTACCCAACGGACTTGTACCTGGAAGGCTCCGACCAGTACCGCGGCTGGTTCAACTCCAGCTTGATCACCAGTGTGGCGGTCAACGGCGTCGCCCCATACAAGCAGGTCCTGTCGCAAGGCTTCACCCTGGACGGCGAAGGCCGCAAGATGTCCAAGTCCCTGGGCAACACGATTGCGCCGGACAAGGTGGAGAACCAGTACGGTGCGGAAATCATCCGTTTGTGGGCCGCGACGGTCGATTCGTCTTCTGACGTGCGCGTGTCGATGGATAATTTTGCCCAGACCTCTGAGGCCTACCGCAAGATCCGCAACACCCTCCGCTTCATGATCGCCAACACCGGTGACTTCGACGAAAAGACCGATACGGTGCCGTTCTCGCAGCTGGGCAGCGTGGACCAGTACATGCTGGTTCGCCTGAACCAGGTCATCAAGACGGCCAAGGCCGCGTACGACAAGTACGATTTTGCCACGGTGGAAAAGACTATCTCCAGCTTCCTGGTCAACGACCTGTCCGCGTTCTACTTGGACTTTGCGAAGGATGTTGTTTACATTGAGGCGGAAAAGAGTCTGGCTCGCCGGCGCATGCAGACGGTGATGTTTGAAGCGCTCCTTGACCTGACCAAGCTCCTGACACCGATCCTGGCCCACACCGCCGAGGAGATCTGGCCGTACCTGCGCCAGCCCGAGCAGTATGCCGCCCTCAGCAACATGCCGGAAGCCCAAGACTTTGCCGGCCAAGACGATTTGCTCAAACAGTGGTCTGCGTTCATGAGCTTCCGCGCCGAGGTGCAAAAGAGCCTGGAAATGGCGCGCGACGCTAAGCTGATCGGCAAGTCCATGGAGGCTGCCGTTACGGTTTATCCGCAAAATAGCGTCCGGACGCTGCTGGCTGGCCTTGACGCCAACGTGATGCAACTGCTGATCACGAGTGGCTTTGCGGTGGCAGCTGATGGCGAAAGCGCGCCCGCCGGTGCCGTGCACTTTGACGATGCCGACATTCTGGTTGAACACGCGCAAGGCGATGTTTGCCAGCGTTGCCGGATGACCACGACTGACGTTGGTGCGGACAAGCGCTTCCCGACGCTGTGCGGCCGCTGCGCGAAAATTGTCGCGGAGAATTTCCCGGAAGCCGTTGAGAACGGCTTCGAGGCCTAGCCATGGAAGGCCGCGTGAGACTGTTCAACGAGAAACAGGGCTACGGGTTTATCGAACCGGATGATCCGGACCTGCCTAAGGATGTGTATGTTCACTTTTCTGCCATCATCGGCGGCGGCTTCAAGTCGCTGAAGGCAGGGCAGAAAGTTAAGTTTGTGATCATTCAAGGCGCCAAGGGCCCTCAGGCCGCGAACGTTGAGATCATCGAGGATTCTACTTACGGCAAGTAATCTGAACGCCGACCCCACAGCCTACACAGCTGCGCGGTTGGCGTTTTTGATTTGGCTAAATGCCAGCCAGAAAGAAACTGGTGATTATTGTTTAACGATATGGTATTATCGTCTTACAATAAGAAAAGGGGCGACACAATGAAACAACCACAGTTGAGCCGGCGCACCAAGACCCTTTTGACGGGGTTGCAGGTGGTGCTGGCCGGTTTGATCTTACTGATTGGCGGGATTGCCCTGAGCAGCTTAGGGCTGCTTGGCCGAATCTTTAGCGGCGAGCGACCGGCCGCGGTTCAGGCCAACCAGGTGAAGCTTGCCGGGGGCGACCATGCCGCGACCACATTCAGCAATGGCCACTTTCATCTCACGTTGAACGGCCAGGGCAACTGGTTGAAGCTGAGTGCCGCGGACTGGCTGCTTAGCGTCATGCTGACCCTTGCCGCGCTGGTCCTGATCAGTTTGTTGGTTCACCGGTTGCGCCACGGCGAGTTCTTTGTCCAGGCCAACTTGATGATTCTTCACCGCCTATTGTGGGTGGTGGGCGCTATCATGATTCTGGAGTATGTGGCCGCACTGGTTGGGCCAGGGTCTTCGGGCTTGATGGCCGCTGTGGCCGCGACCGGCCTGGCGGTTGGCCTCTATGTGCTCACGGCGCTGTTTCAGCGCGGTTTTGACCTGATGCAGGAAGGAGCGCGGCTGATATGAAACACATTCGCTATGCATTGCAGATCATCGCGAACGTCCTGTGGGTCTTGGGGTTATTGGCGCTGGTCACCATGGGCCAGACAGTTTGGCAGATGGTTCAATCCAGCCACGCCAAGATCCAGCCAAAATGGTCGGTCCTTTGGCTGACCATCAAACCCAACAACTGGGGCACCGCCACGTGGACGCGCAACGGCCGGCACGTGACCAAACTGTTGAATCTCTACTATACACCGGCGCTGCAGTGGCAGCTGATGGGCATATGGCTGCTGGCCGTGACCGCTTTGGGGCTGGTGCTGCTCGGGCTGTTGAGTCGGCTGGTCAGGCGGATGCGTCAAGGCGAGTATTTTACCGCCGGCAATGCGCATTTGCTGACGCTCATCGCGCGGGTGCTGCTTGGGGGACTGCTCGGGTCGCTGGTGATGACCATGGCGGAAATCCTGTTGCAAGGCGTCATCACAGTCGACTTTGTGGCCTTGCTGACGGCCGTCGGGGTCGTGGGCGGCGTGTATGCGCTGCGGGTCTGGTTTAATTACGGCGTCGCGCTGCAGCAGGACCAGGACGCAATTATTTGAGGTGATCTTGTGATTGAAGTTGATCTGGATAAAATGTTGCTGGCGCGCGGCCTGACCAGTGCCGCTGTGGCCGAGGCAGTCGGCATCACCCCTGCTAACTTGTCCATCTTAAAGACGGGAAAGGCCAAGGGCATTCGCTTTGCAACGCTAGCAAAATTGTGCGCGGTGCTGGACTGTCAGCCCGGCGACCTGCTTTCCTATCGTGAGGGGGGAAACCCCGATGACTAATGCGGCTGCAGTGATGGCCTGGCTAAAGGCGCAGGGGCTCGCGTACCGAGTGATCGAGCATCCAGCCGTGTTTACCACGGCCGAAGCTGACCGGCTCGTGCCGCCCTTTGAGGGCAGCAGGCCCAAGAATCTGCTGGTGACAGACCAAAAGCGGTTCTTCTTGGTGATTCTTGACGAGGCAAAGCGGCTGGACTTCAAAGCCCTGTGGGTGCGACTCGGGAGCGGCAGACTGACCATGGCGTCAGCGGCTCAGCTGCAGACCATTCTTGGCGTCGCCCCGGGCAGTGTCTCGGTGTTTAACGTGCTGAATGATGAGGCCAACGCGGTGACGGTGGTGATCGACCGGCCTGTGCTGACTGTCAGCCCGGTGGCATTTCATCCGAACGACAATACAAAGACGGTGCTGATCAGCGGCGAAGCGGTGCTGAAGTTTTTGGCGGCCGCCCATCATGCGCCGGTACTTTGTGAGTTGTAAGGCGTAGTTTTAACTTTTGCGGCAATTCCCACTATACTCAGGGGGGAGGAGGGCGTTGTGATGGCAATATTGATCGATAAAAAGACCCTGACGTTTCATCTGTGCAATGATCAGATCAGCTATGTCATGCAGGTGAAGGATCACCAGTTCCTGCTGCATGTGTACTACGGCCCGCGCATCAAGCACTTCACGCAGGTGCTGCCGCATCCGGATGTGGACCGCGCGTCTTTGGCGCCGCAGCCGGCGGGGTATGAAGGCACGCCGTTTTCGCTGGACACGGCGCTGCAGGAGTTTCCAGGCAACGACCACGGGGACTACCGGCAGTCTGCCTTCGATGTGACATACGCGGACGGGACGAAGGCCACTGCCTTGGCGTACCAACGCTACACGGTAACGCCAGGCAAACCCAAACTGCCAGGGCTGCCGGCGACTTATGTGAATCAAGAAGACGAGGCGGACACGCTGACCATTGTGCTGGCCGATGGTTTTCGCCACCTTGAAGTGTGGCTGCAGTACACGATTTTCCGCGACCTGCCAGTGATCACGCGCGCGGTCAGCTATCACAATCTGGGGCAGCAGCCACTGTACTTGGAGCAGGCCGGCAGCTTTGCGCTGGACCTGCCGGATGCGCGCTACGAGCTCCTGCAGTTGCCCGGCGCTTGGGCCCGAGAAAAGCAGA
>NZ_BBAJ01000023.1 GCF_001311195.1 Lacticaseibacillus camelliae DSM 22697 = JCM 13995 | reverse complement strand
CCGCCCCCAGAAAACTCGCCGCCTGGCCCCAATTGCCGGCGGCCAGCGGCCCACGTGTTTCGCCTAGGCGCCGCAACAGGTACAGCGTCATGGTGACAGAAAACTCCGCGATAGCACTCGGCGAATACGCTGGCACGTTGGCAATCCGGATCCCAGCCTGCTTCGCTGCGGCCAGGTCAAGGTTGTCCAAGCCCACGTTGCGAATTGTCAAAAAGTGGATGCCAAAGGCCGCCAGTTGCGCGAAAACGGCTGCCGAATACGGCGTTGTTTGCAGACAATTCACACCGTCAAAGCCCTGGGCCCAGCCGACCGTGGTTTCGTCGAGCGGCTCCGGATGAATGGTCAGCGTCTGGGCATGCGTTTTCTGCCAGGCTTCAAAGTAGGCGAGTTCATCCAGTTTGGCACCATACACAATGATTTTCACGAGGTCATCGCTCCTTTTGGTAATTTTTCTCAGTATACAGGGTAAGACCCGGATTTGGCTATTTTTGCTGGCCTCGCAAAGCTTAAAATTGTGTGAAAGCGGTTACTTCCCTATTAATATCTAAATTGGCTGTGCTACACTTAAGGTTCTAAAACTATCGGGAGGTTTTATACCTATGAAAATTGTCGTATTAGCCGGCGGCCGGAGCACCGAACGGAACGTTTCGATCTCCAGCGGCTACCGACTGACCAACGCGCTGCGTGACAAGGGTCACGAGGCCACGTTCATCGACCTGTTCCTCGGCTACGACCTGAAAGGCAAGCCGGCTTCATCTGTGTTCGAAGACGCCAACACATCCAAGGACCTGAACATCTCGGATGCGATCTTGACTGATGAAGACATCAATGCGCTCCGTCCCGGCGACGACACTGCGCTGTTTGGCCCCAACGTCCTCGACATCTGCAAAGCAGCCGACATCGTCTTCCTCGGCCTTCACGGCGGCGACGGTGAAAACGGCAAGGTCCAGGCCGTACTCGACCTGAACAACATCAAGTACACCGGCAGCGGCTCGACCGCGTCCGGCATCACCATGAACAAGGTCTACTCCAAGGAAATCATGCTGTACCACAGCATCAAGACCGCGGCGTTCGTCGAGATCACCCGCGACCAGGGGCCAACAGGCCACAAGCTGCCCTTTGCCTATCCGGTCGTCCTGAAGCCAACTTCAGGCGGCTCGTCGGTCGGCACCCACATCGTGCACAACGATGAGGAGCTGGAAAGCGGCCTCGTCGACGTGTTCCGGTTCGATAACTCAGCCATCGTTGAGGACTTCATCGAGGGTCGCGAGTTCTCGCTTGGCGTCGTCAATGGTCACGCGTTCCCGGCCATTGAGATCAAGGTGCACGATGGCTGGTACGACTTCGAGCACAAGTTCCAGCCTGGGCACACCGACTTCATCACCCCGCCGCACGACCTGGACCCCGCGGTCCACGACGAAATGAAGCGCGTGGCGATTCAAACCATGAAGGTCCTGGGCATGCAAAACTACGGCCGGGTCGACTTTTTCGCCAACGACTTTGGCGTTTGGGTCATTGAGGCCAACAACCTGCCGGGTATGACCCCGCTGTCCCTCCTGCCGCAAGAGGCAGAGGCAGAAGGCGTGGCCTACCCTGACTTGGTCGAAAGCATCGTCAAGGGCAAGCTGAAGATCTACGAAGACGGGATGAATAACTAAGGCTGTGGAGCCGGGCGCATTTAGCGGGCTAGGCTAGCCACTCCCGCGTTGCTCGGCGGAGCGCAACTAAAAGGCTGCGAAGTGAGGCGTACTAAGCCCGATGGGTAGCCTAGCAAGAGGCGTTACCGGCGTTTTTTTTGCCGGTGAGGCCTCTTGCGTAGCTAACCACTCGGGCGTCGCCTCGCTGAGCGCAACTAAAGTCTGTGAAGCCATCTTACGTCATATCCACTGCCTTGTTGTCAGAACTCAGCAGCCATGATAAACTATGGTCATCGAGGATCTTTTTCCATCTTTAACACGAATGCCGCCCCCTTTTGCGCAAGGAAGCGGCATTTTTTTCACTACGACGTATGCGGCCATAGCGCGTGGGCTGGATGGCAGCTAGCTTCTATTCATTCGTCATCGTCCAGCCAGCGATCGATGAGTCCTCCGACTATGTCGACCAGGAGCGGCATAATGAATAGCTCGAGGATCTTGTCCATCTTTACACCCCCTCTCGGAGCTAGTTGCCTATTGTAAAATTACGTAGTCTGCCTTAACAGCCCTAAAAGTGAGTACCATTTGACACAACCGCCAAAACTTGAGATACTACTTCCGGTGCCAAACCACGATCCGGGTACTCGGTCGGCGCGAGAGCGTTCAGAAGGCTGACGCACCGGATCACTGAGACCACGATGAGAATCGTGGCCTTTTTTTGTCTAATCAGATAAAATAAGTCGCTCAAACGCCCTTTTTGATTAGAATTTAGTCCATCTCTCTCATACTCTCTTATCCTGCTTTCATTATCGACGTAATCGTCGCTCAAGTGGTCTATACTTTTCCTCGGACTTTTTTCACAAAGGAGAGGGAAAAATGAAGAAGAGTATGCGTTTATTGTTGGCACTGTTGACCGGGGTCCTGTTGGTTGTTGGCCTCAGCGGCTGCAAGAGCAATGACTTGAGCCTCGGCCTGACCAAGACCACCGTCAGCTCGGATGATTCCGGTAACGCCACGGCTAAGGGCACGGTCAAAGGCGATGGCGTCCTGTATATCAATGGCCAAAAGGCGACCAGCCAGCCGAAAAACGGCAAGTTCAGCACTGACTTTATGGTGAACAAAGCCTACCAGGACAACAAAGTCACGGTGAAGTACGAAGACAGCAAGGCCAAAAAGTCAGTTTCCAAGAAGCTGACGGTTAAGGCTAACGCGCATGCCAAGAAGATCCACGAAAAGGAACAAAAGCACACCGACGAGGTCAACAACACTTGGAAGCAACTGAAGGACAGCGACAGCAGCTCTTCCGCCAAGTAACCAAGTCTTTTCACAAACCAGTGACCCAAAAAGGTCCCCCTCACGCGTCATGTGAGGGGGACCTTTTTGCGATGTCGCTAAGTTAGAATTTCTGCCAAATGTCCGCCAGCACATTGGTTTGCTCGCGGTCCGGGCCCACTGAGAACGTCAGCAGGTCGACGTTGGTCAGCTCAACGATGCGCTTCACGTAATTGCGGGCGTTTTCGGGCAGGTCAGCCAGCGTCTTGGCGCCGGTAATGTCCTCCGTCCAGCCAGGCAGCTCCTCGTAAATCGGCTTGCAGGCCGCCAGCTCCTTCAATGAAGCCGGGTAGCGGGTGATGGCCTCGCCGTTCAGATCGTAGGCCGTGCAGATCTTGACCGTCTTGAGGCCAGTGAGGACATCGATCGAGTTCAGCGCGAGGTCCGTGACCCCGGCAACGCGGCGCGCGTGGTTGACCACCACGGCGTCGAACCAGCCGATGCGCCGCGGCCGGCCGGTGACGGTGCCGTACTCGTGGCCGGCCTCGCGGATGAAGCTGCCGTCGTCGTCAAACAGTTCACTGGGAAACGGGCCGTCGCCGACACGTGATGTGTAAGCCTTCGCGACCCCAACCACGCGATCGATCTTGGACGCACCGACGCCGGAGCCGGTGGTGACGCCGCCGGCCGGGTTCGAGGAGGTCACGAATGGGTAAGTACCTGATCGACGTCGAGCATCGTGCCCTGAGCACCTTCAAACAGCACGTTTTCACCGTTGTCGATGGCATCGTTCAGCACGACTGACGTGTCGGTCACATACTGTTTGATTTGCTGGCCGTAGCCGTAATATTCCTCGAAAATATCGTCGAAGCTCATTGGCTCGGCGTCGTAAATCTTGGTGAACAGCAGGTTCTTTTCCTTGAGGTTAGCACGCAGTTTTTCCTCAAAGGTCTCGCGGTCAAGCAAATCCGCGATGCGAATGCCGACGCGCGCAGCCTTGTCCATGTATGCCGGGCCGATGCCGCGGTTGGTGGTGCCGATCTTATCCGCACCCTTGGCCGCTTCCTGCAGCTTGTCCAGCGCGAGGTGGTACGGCAGGATGACCTGTGCGCGGTCGGAAATGCGCAGGTTATCACCGGCGACGCCTTGCTGGCGCAGGTGAGCAAGCTCCTCGACCAGGCTCTTCGGGTTGACGACGACTCCGTTGCCGATCACGGACAGCTGGTGCGAATGCAGAATGCCGCTGGGGATCAGCCGCAGCTTGTACACCTGTCCGCCCTGGTGAATCGTGTGGCCGGCGTTGTCCCCACCTTGATACCGGCTGATGATCTTCGCGCCTTGGCTGAGAAAATCGGTGATTTTCCCCTTGCCTTCGTCGCCCCACTGCGTGCCAACAACTACGACTGTTCCCATGACTTCTCGCTCCTTCGTTTCAATTGGTAAATGCCACTCATTGCCATCCAGTATGATAACAACAACCCGAGCAGCTTTCAAGCCTAAATCCGAATGTTAATTTTTAAAGTTTAAACAGAACACAAAAAAATCCGAACATTTTATGTCCGGATTTTTCAATATTCAAAAATAACCGAATTACTGTTCGTGATGCAGGCGTGCCTCTTGCAGGTATGCGTAGATGTGGCCGAACGCGATCTCCTGCACGTCGTCAAACGTCACCAGCGCCGGCTCGTCAGCACTTGGCACCTGCATCTCAAAGCTGGCCGGCCCCACCGCGTCAGGCACGCCCATCAGGTGGTCGTCGTCGTCCTTAGTCCGCACGCGCACCACCCGCTCGAAGGCCGCGGCCTCCTGGATCAGGCTCTGAAAAATGTCCGAGGAACTGTCAAACTCGCGGTCCGCGTTGAGTACCGGCTGTTTCTCTAGGTGATTAGCCGTCATCCAGTCGCTGTATGCCTGAACAGTTTGCAGGTAGTCCGACGCCAGTGTGACACTTTGCAGGCTGGTGAGCCGCAGCGCCACGTACCCGCCAAATTGGCCCGCCATGTCCTTGAGCCGCAGCACGACCACGTGATCATTGATGGCCTTGACCGTGCCGACGTAAAACTGGTCATCCCCGCCCTTCGGCATGGCTGCCAGCAAAGTGCCATCACCCTGTGCAGTGGTGAACACGTCCTTGAGCTGGCCGTCATTTTGCACGATCTTCGTCACCACATGGTGCAGATCATTGCGCTTTTGGACCAAGGCACTTTCCAGGTGCAGCTCAAGGCCCTGAAACTCAATAACCAACACGTCGGCAAAATCGACCTGCATGTAACGCACATCCGTGTAGTTGAACTTGTTAAACACGGACAGGGTCATGCGCCCCTCGGCAACGGCAGTCACCTGGCCTTCCAGGTAGGCGTCGTCATCGGCCAAGATCACCAGGATCACGTCACCGGTACTTTTGGCCTGCGTTGCCAGCTGGTGGATCAGACTTTTACGCGGATCAAAATGCAGCTCGGGACTCGGCTGGGCCATTGTAAGAAAATGCTTCTCCGCCGCGACACGCATCCGAAACGACATGTCCACCAGGTCATCCCCAGCGAACTCGACCTGATCGATTGCCGTGAATGCAATCAACACGGCCCCGTCGGCGATACCCGCATCGTTGTAAGTCGCCAGCAGCACCCGCTGTTTGCCGAGGGACTGGACATAGCCGGTGTAAAAATCATCGGTGTCTCGCTGATAAACATTGATCAGCAGCTGCTCGTTCAGGGCAGTCATGAGACTCATTAGAATTGCATCCATGGGGAGACCTCCTTTCTGAGGCTGCGAAGCACTGGCGAATTTAGCGGGATGGGTAGCCTAGCTCAGTGCATTGAAGCCGCACTTTGGCTTCGAGGCGCTGAGCGTAGCTAGCCACTCCCGCGTTGCCAGTGCTGAGCGCGACTGAGCGTGGTTCCTAGTCCTGCTCAGCGAGGCAACGCCCGGAATCTTCGCAGCCCTTTATTCTGTCATCGGTGCCAGCGAACTGAACTTGTTGTACGACTTCACGAATAGCAGCTTCACCGTGCCGCGCGCGCCGGAACGGTTCTTTTCGATGATGACTTCAATCGGGCCAACGTCTGGTTCGCCGTCGTCACCCTGGCCATTGTCACTGTTATCCGAATCATCATCGTCGCCGCCTTCACCGTCGCGGTAGTAATCCTCACGGTACAAGAACGCGACGATGTCGGCATCCTGCTCGATCGACCCGGATTCACGAATATCTGACAGCACCGGCCGCTTGTCCTGACGCTGTTCAACGCCACGCGACAGCTGCGACAGCGCGATGACCGGGCAGTGCAACTCCTTGGCGAGCTTTTTCAGCTGCCGGGAAATCGCGGAAACTTCCTGTTGGCGGTTTTCACCGGTCCCTTCGATCAGCTGCAGGTAATCGATCACGACCAGGCCCAGCGGGTGCTGCCCCTTCTCCTCGGTGCCGTCCTTGTGCTTGATGACCTCGTTTTCCTTTTCCTTCTGAAGCTTGAGGCACTCGGAGCGAATCTGCGCCACGCGCATCCCCGGGGTGTCATCAATGTACAGCGAGGCTTCGCTCAGGCTGCCCATCGCGACAACCAGACTGTGCCACTCGTCAGGCGACAGCTGTCCTGTCCGCAGGTGCTGAGAATTGATGTTGCCTTCCGCGCACAACATCCGGTTGACCAGCGACTCCGCCCCCATTTCGAGGGAAAACATGGCCACCGTTTTCGGCGTCTTAGTACCGACATTCTGGGCGATGTTCAGCGCGAATGCCGTTTTCCCGACGGCCGGGCGCGCTGCGATAATGATCAGCTCATCGTCGTGGAGGCCAGTCGTGATCTCGTCCAGCGCCTTGAACCCAGTGGGCAACCCGGTGATGGTCTGATCGCCTTGCGCCAGCTTGTCGATCTCATCCATGGCATTATTCAGCACGTCTTTGATCGGGCGAAAGCCCCCTTGCTGGTTGCCGTCGTTGACCTTCATGATGGCGGTCTCGGCGTCTTCCATCAAAGTTGGCACATCTTTTGGCTCGTCGTAGCTCTGCTGAATAATTTTCTCAGCCGCATCGATCAACCGCCGCAGCTGTGCTTTTTCCGCGACAATTTTGGCGTAGAAAACCTCATGCGAAGAAGTTGGCACCGCATCAGCCAGCTCAGTCAGGTAAGGAATCCCGCCCACATCGTCCAGCTGGTTGCGCGCGTCCAGGTAATTCTTGACGGTGACCAGATCAATGGCCTCGTCATCCAGCGACAAGGCCGACATGGCACTGAACACCAGCTGGTTGGCGCGCTTGTAAAAGTCTTCTGGCACGATGTACTCTTCAGCCGACGCCAAGACGCTCGGCGACAGAAAAATCCCGCCGAGAACAGCTGCTTCAGCTTCAGTATCTTGCGGCGGCATGCGCCGGATCGGGTTATCCATGCTCGAAGGCTCCTTTTCTTTCATCCTAAGTTATCTTATATAGTTTAGTTTACGCCGAGGGGTTTCGCAACAGAACCCGCAGCGGGAACCAGCGGCTTGGTCATTGGCCCAGGTTAGGCTTCAAGCTTAGCCGATGAGGCCTGCGCGAAGGCCGCGACCAGAAAAAAAGCCGCCCGACCATAGCCAGACGACTGAAGAATTCATCTCAAATCTTAAGGTGACCACCACAATCAGCGGTGGGAGACCCAAGGCGTCATATCAGTGCATAGCGCCTTTCGTGTTTCATTTTAGGCCAGCGCACGACTACTTCTGCGCGGTGATGTGGACACGGATCTTGCGTCAACGCCTGGGTACAGGTGCACCGTGACATTGCGGTAGCCAAGCGCCTTGATGGGCTCTGGCAGGTCCATCTTGCGCTTGTCGACTGTGATCTGGTACTGCTTCTCCAAGGCCTGGGCAATCTGCTTGCTCGGGATCGAGCCGAACAGGCGGGAATCCTCGCCAGCCTTGCTTTGAATCTGGACAATCGTCTTGTCGTCTTCGAGCTTGGTCTTCACGGCCTCGGCCTCGGCGCGCTGTTCGGCCGCCTTTTTTCTCTTCAAGCTTCTGCTGGCCGCGCAGCGCACTCATGCTTGCGGGGTCGCCGGCTTGGCCTTGCCGTTTTTGATCAGGAAGTTCTGGGCGTAGATCCGGGACCTCTTTGACCTCGCCACGGTTGCCTTTGCCTCGTACGTCTTGCGTAAAAATCACTTTCATGTGATGGCCTCCCTAATTTTCTTCTTTTTCCGTCTTGATGGCGTCCTTCAGCATCGCCGTCGCCTGCACGATGGTTTTGCCTTGAAGCTGGGTCGCCGCGTTATTGAGGTGACCGCCGCCGCCAAGCTTTTCCATAATCAGCTGCACGTTGATGTTGCCAAGGCTGCGCGCAGAGATCCCAACTGTTGAATCAGACCGCCGCGTGATGACAAAGCTGGCCTCGATGCCGTTGAGCGACAAACAGGTGTCGGCCGCCTGGGCCGCGATGACCGGATCGTACGCTTTGGTCTCCTCACCCGTACATAATGCCATAGTTGGCGCAATCATTTCAATCGTGTCAATGAGGTGATTCTTCTGAATGTACGAGTCGACGTTTTCCTTCAAAAAGGCTTGCGTCATCTGGGGATCGGCGCCCATGCTGCGCAGGTACGAGGCGGCGTCGAACGTCCGCGTGCCAGTGCGCATCGCAAAGTTGTGGGTGTCGACCGTGATCCCAGCCAGCATCGCCGTCGCCTCAAGTTTGGACAGCGTCGCCACGCCCTTCGGCTGGTACTCGAACATTTCGGTGATCAGCTCGCAAGTCGAGCTGGCGTAGGGTTCAATGTAAACCAGCATCGGGTCTTCGGGGAACTCCTCGCCGCGGCGATGGTGGTCAATGATGACCGTCCGAGTCGCCAGGCGGTCAAACAGCGCTGGTGCCGCCGTGATCGACCGCTTCGAGTGGTCGACCAGGATCAGCAGCGACTTGTCGGTGGCCTCAGTGAGCGCCGCTTCCGGCGTCACAATGGCGTTGCCGATGTCAGGATCCTTACCCACTGCGCCCATCAGGCGTTCGACGTCAGAGTGCAGGTGCTCAGGGTTAATCACCACGTAGCACTCCTTGCCGTTCATCTGGGCGATGCGGCGAATCCCCAAGCTGGCGCCGATGGCATCCATGTCAGGCCGGTCGTGACCGACAACAAAGATCTTGTCGGTTTGCTTAAACAGTTCCTGCAAGGCCTGCGAAATCATGCGGGCCCGCACCCGGGTGCGCTTTTCCATCGGGTTGGTCTTGCCGCCGTAAAAACGGGCCTGCCCATTTTTCGCGCGGACGACGACCTGATCCCCGCCGCGGCCAAGCGCCAGGTCCAAGTTGGACTGCGACGTCACGGCTAGCTGGGACAAATCGGAATCCCCGTACGCGATCCCGACCGACAGCGTCAGCGGGTAGTTCTGCTTGGACGTTTCGGTGCGGATCGTGTCCAAAATCTTGAACTTATCCGCCTCGACGGCCTCCAGCGACCGCATGTAGGCAATCATCAAGAAGCGGTCATTGGCGACTCGCTTGACGAACATCCCGAACTTGTTGGCCCAGTCGCTCATTTGGTTGGTGACGTAGGAATTCAGGTTCGTAGTTGCCTGGTCGTCCATGGTTTGGGTGACTTCATCGTAGTTATCCAGGAACACCTGGCCGATGGCGAGGCGCTCGCCTTTGGCCTTTTCCTCAATTTGCGCGTAATGTGTGATGTCCATCAGGTAGGCAACCCCGATCGGCTTTTGCACCGTCAGTTGGAAGTCGTGACCGCCCCAGTGCACCTCAGACAGCTCGGTATCTTCCTGGTGTGCCGTGATGACATCGGCCAGCTCGGCATCGATGTCCTTCAGCGGCCGGCCCAGAATGTCCTCATCCTTGAAGTACTGAAGCAGGTAAGGGTTGGCCCATTCAACGTTCATCTTCTTGTCGAAGATCAAAATCCCGACCGGCATCTTGATCAAGGCTTCCTGCTCACCGCGCTTGATACGGTACGACAGATCGGAGATGTACTTATTGGTCGACTCGGTGATCCGTTCCAGGGTGAAGAACGTGGCCACGACCAGCCCGACTAAGAAAAGCAGCAACAGCAGCCCCAGCCAAGGCTTAATGAACAGCGCAATGACGACATCGATGGCGGCCAGGACCGTCATCACCAGCCCTAAGTTACGCAGCCGGGAGTCTTCAAGAAACGCCGGCAGGGTGATCTTTTCAAATAGTTTTTTTCATTTTCCTCGCTAACTCGCTTTCGCAGTCATGCTAATCGCTTTAATGTGCTTTTATAGTTTAACATATTATTAAGGAAAGGCTGCGAGGGTAAGCGCACTTAGGCGGATGGCTAGCCTAGCTGCAGCTTTGCCTGCGCAGCAGGTGAAGCTGTGGCCGTAGCTAGACACGCCGCCGTTGCTTACCCGAGCGCAACTACGAAAGGCTGCGAAGCCGAGCCCACCTAGTCCGATGGCTAGCCTAGCTCAAGGCATTGGCGCCGCTTTTTGGCGCTGAGGTCTTGAGCGTAGCTAGACACTCGGACGTTGCCCCACCGAGCGCGACTACAAAGGCTGCGAAGCCGAGCCCACTTAGGCGACTGGGTAGCCCAGGCGCCGCCACGAAAAAAAGGCCGACCCATCAGCCGCCCCTCAATCACTTGACCTCTTGATAGCCGTCTTGCTTCAGCGTGTGCGTCACGTTGTCTAGGCTGATGTGGTCGGTCTTCCCCGCCAGCGCTTGACCATCGACCTTGGCAAGCTTGCCAAAATCGACCTTCGCCGTGTCGACGGTAACGACCTCGTGGACCATTTTGCCGCTCCGGGCCACGGTCGCCTTCACCCCGTGCAGCTTGGCGTGGGCCTGGGCGTCTGCTTGCATCACGTGCCAGCCACGGTCCAGCGTCTTCGCATCGCTTTTGCCCATGACCTTGGCCATATCGATGTCCAGCGTCGTGACCTGCTTATCCACGTGGTCAGAGCGGCCCTTGGTGTAAAACGCCAGTGTGGTTTTCTCCCCGCCGCCGCTGTGCGCAAACACCGTTTTGTGCACCGCCTGACTGCAGCCGGCAAGCAGCACAACTAACCCGAAGGCACTCAGCCAAGCGACCAGCTCCCGCCGCCATTTTTGGGTAGAAGCCAGCCTAGCGCGTCGTTTCTTCATAAAGGTACCCCGCCTCGCGCAGGGAAGCCTTGATCGCCGTCAGTTGAGCGGGCGTATCGTAGGCAATCGTGTGCATATGGATGCCGTCAGTCAGCTCCGAGAGCATTTTGCCCTTATTCTTCCGCATCCGGCCGAGAAATAAGTTGATTTCGGCGTGCGTCCGTATCTGCAGCTCACCGCGCAGCTGACCGTACAGCGGATGGTCGACAATGACGTCAAGCGCGGCGCCGCCGTTATCCACAATGCGCGTCAGCTCATCGCCCGCCTGATCCGGCGTGTGGCGGCAAACAATGATGGCCTGGTGCGGTGAATCCTCGACGTACATGTACCCGCGCGGCGTGGCCACCAGCTCCTCGCCCCGGGCCCGCATCAGCGCAATGTCACCGACAATTGTCTGCCGCGACACCCCAAAGCTGTCCGCAAAAGTGGTCGCGGTGATCGGTTTCTTCGCTGTACTCAGCTGCATCTGAATCTGCGCCTGCCGTTCTGCACTATTCATAAAGGTCAACTCCTCTGGCTTTAACTTTAACCCAAAGTGCGACAAGACAATAGTCTTAACACACACTTAACCACCCTCAAGCCTAGCACCATGCTATCGTAAGTGTGAAGCAAGAACTGGAGAGGGAGCGGAAAAATGTTCAAAAAACTGTTAATTGCGCTGTCCGCTCTGGTGGTGTTGGTCGGCGCCGGCTTCACTGTCGCACTGTGGCCGGATCACGTGGCGCGCACCACGACCCTGGAGACCCTCAACGCCAAGGGCTGTGACCTGACCCGGTACGCCGACCCTGAAACGGCGCAGGCGCTGCAGTCGGACAACTACCGCGTGGTGCTGGAGTCCGACGACCAGGGGTGGGCCGGCACTGCCGCCTACGCCATGCGGATCAATGGCGTCTCCTGCTGGGTCGAGCTCAGCCGCACCGGTAAGTTTTTCCCCAGAGAGAAGCTGGTGCGGATCAGCACGTATCAGCGATGGCACAAATTGACGAATCCAAGCCGCAGCTGGGCCCTTAAATGCTAAACTGAATGCGACCACTAACGGGAGGACTCAGTCATGACAGAAACGAAGGGGCATTTAATTGAACTTGAAGGCACGATCAACCTGCGCGACATGGGCGGCTATCACACCAAGGACGGCCGCACCATCCGTCGCCACCGGCTGTACCGCTCCGGTCTGATCACCTTTATGCCGGAAAAAGTCCAGCAGCACATGCTTGA
Organism: Lacticaseibacillus camelliae DSM 22697 = JCM 13995; assembly: GCF_001311195.1. Taxonomy (GTDB): domain Bacteria; phylum Bacillota; class Bacilli; order Lactobacillales; family Lactobacillaceae; genus Lacticaseibacillus; species Lacticaseibacillus camelliae. Next base: position 19,595 of record NZ_BBAJ01000023.1, on the reverse strand, counting down.
AGTCGGCCTCAACCAGGACATCGACCTGCGCCAGGCTGACAACTCGGACAACGCGCCGGACGTCAAACTGCCTGGCGTGACCTACTACGACCTGTCGCTGTACCCGTTTGCCGATCATCCCCACTTCCAGGAGGAATTCCGCGGCGCTGATAAGGCCAGAAAGTTCGAGCTGGCGCGCATCTCTTACCTGTACATGGCCACCGACCCGCGCACGGCGAAAATGCTGCGACGCGTGATTCAGCTGATTGTCGCAAACGAAACCGGCGCCACGCTGTTTCACTGCTTTGCCGGCAAGGACCGCACCGGGGTCGTCGCCATGCTGATCGAAGGCCTGCTGGGTGTGCCGGAAAAAGTGGCCCACCAGGATTACATCCTCACTAACGACATCCTGATGGACCGTTTCAAGGACGAACAATCTGCCGCCGACTTGCCCATGGCAGACGCGATGGTGACTGGCATGAACATCCAGCCCGCTGATGACAGCTACTTTGAAACCGTGCAGAAAGTCGTCAAAAAAATACGGCGGCTGAGAAGAGTACGCCAAGCGCCACTTGGCCCTTGCGCCCAGCGACATTGCTGATTTGCGGCGGTTATACCTAGAGTAAATGAGCAAGCAGCCTGGATACGGCTGCTTTTTTGCTGCCACAAAAAAATCGGCCTTCACCTGGCCGATCTCCTCATTGTTATTGCTCTTTAAACCCGGCCGCCTTCAGCGTGTTGACCGAATCCTTCAAACTGACCGTGTTCTTGGTGCCTTTACCCAAGCCCTGCGCGTCCTTGAGCTTTTGCATGTCGACTTTGGTGTAGTCGATCGTGACGTTTTCCGTGACGGTGTTGCCTTTACGCGTCACTTTTGTCGTCACGCCTTTCAGCCCTTTATAACTGCTGACTGACTTTTTCAAAGAATTATAGGCGGCGTCCAAGTCTTTCTTCTTCTTGGAGTTGAGCAGCTTGGTCAAATCGTTTTCGCTGGTCAGACTTTGCTGCTGGACCTTATCCGAATTGCGCTTGGTGTAGTAAACCATCGTCGTTTTGGCGCCGGCCACCTGATTGTTGACCAGCGTCGTCTTGTGTTCAAACAGCGTGCAGCCGGCCAGGATCGTGATGCTAAAAACCGCCACTGCCGCAACGAGTGCCTTGAGGATTTTCTTCATGAATGTGCTCCTTTAATGAACCAGATTGCGCGGTGGATTCGTGCCCGCGAATTACGTTTTATCATAATGTTTTAATCTGGCGAACGCAACCGGCACCGCCTCAACCACGGAGGAAAAATAGATGGAAGCGCTTCACTTTTGCTTTTTATTGTGAAATAATGAACAGTGTGCCAAAAGAAAACTCAAGGGAGTGTGTAAATCTTGAAGATCAAAGCAGCTGTGGTTGAAAAGCAAAACGCCGATTTCGAAATCAAGGATGACGTTGAACTAGCAGAAATGGGCCCGGACGACATCCAAGTCCACATGGTCGCCAGCGGCATCTGTCACTCGGATGAAGCCTTACGCATTGGCGACGCCGTCATCGACTACCCAATCGTCCTCGGCCACGAAGGCTCCGGCATCGTTGAGAAGGTCGGCCCGGAAGTCACCCAGTTCCAGCCAGGCGATCACGTGGTCCTCAGCTTCTACGCCTGTGGCAACTGCAAGTCCTGCCTGAAGGGCATTCCGACCCAGTGCGAAAATTACGCGCAAAACAACCTGTCGGGCGTGCGGCCTGACGGCTCCAGCCACTTCACCGAAAATGGGCACCATGTTGCCGACATGTTCGACCAATCCTCGTTCACCACGACCACGGTGGTCCGCGAGCGCAACGCGGTTAAGGTGCCTAAGGACATGGACCTGCGCACCCTCGGTCCTTTAGGCTGCGGCTACGTGACGGGCTCCGGCACGGTGCTGAACACGCTCAAACCGAAACCTGGCGACACCATTGCCGTCTTCGGCACCGGTGCGGTGGGGCTGGCTGCATGATGCTGGCCGCATCTCCGGCTGCACCAAGGTCATCGGCATCGACATCGTGGACTCACGCCTGGACCTCGCCAAGGAACTCGGCGCCACTGACGTCATTAACTCCAAGGACGTTGACGTGGTCAAGGCCGTGCAGGACCTGACCGGCGGCCGCGGCGTTGACTGGGCCGTGGACACGACCGGCGTCACTAGCGTGATGGAAAACTCCATCAAAGTCTTGGCGCAAGGCGGCACCACGGCAACGATCGCCGTCACCGCCCACCACATTGATGTCGATACCTGGAATGACCTGTGCGTGGACGACAAGAAGATCGTCGGCGTCAACATGGGCGACTCGATTCCGCAAATCGACATTCCGCGCCTGATCGACTTCTACAAGATGGGCATGTTCGACTTCCCGAAGACCGAGAAGTTCTACAAGTTTGACCAAATCAACGAAGCCAACGCCGATTCCCGCTCCGGCAAGACCATCAAGCCAATTCTGGTCATTGATGAAGACTACAAGCCTGGCGAATAACCGATTCTACAGCAAAGGCCAGCCCCGCATTTTCGCGGGACTGGCCTTTTTCTGTCTGCTTCACGGTTAAGCTTCGACCGGAACGGGTTGGTTAACGATTGCCAGCTCGCTCTCCGGATCGAAGAAGTGGGCCTTGTTCAGGTCAAATCCCATCTGGACGACCTCGCCGGGGTTGTGGAAGTCCCGCGCGTTCACGTTAGCCACGTACTCCTTGCCATCCAGCTCCATGTACAACTGCTCCGTGGCGCCCAGCAGCTCGGACACAACCACCTCGGAGTCGACGACCGCATCGGTCCAGGTTTCTAGGAACGCCTCCTCGGAATGGATGTCTTCCGGCCGAATGCCTAAAATGAGTTGCTTGCCGCTGTAGCCCTGCTGATCCAGCGTTCGTGCCCGCGCCCCTGGCAGCGTCATCGTTAGGCGCTGACCGTCAGTGATTGTGCCGTTCTGGTAGGTCACAGGGAAGAAGTTCATCGCCGGACTGCCCATAAAACCGGCCACAAACAAATTACGCGGCTGCTGGTACACCTCCTCCGGCGTGCCCACCTGCTGGATCTGGCCGACCGACATCACGACGACCCGGTCCGCCATCGTCATCGCCTCGGTTTGGTCATGTGTGACGTAAATCGTGGTGGTGTTCAGCCGGCGGTGCAGCTTGGCGATTTCGGCGCGCATGGACACGCGCAGCTTGGCATCCAGGTTCGACAGCGGTTCGTCCATCAGGAAAATCGGCGCGTCGCGAACGATGGCTCGGCCCAGCGCGACCCGCTGCCGCTGGCCCCCCGACAAGTCCGCCGGCCGGCGCTGCAGGAACTCGGTCAACCCGAGGATCTGCGCGGCGTTTTCGACCCGCTTTTGAATGTCGGCCTTTTCGTAGTGGCGCAGCTTCAGCGAAGGCCATGTTGTCGAACACGGTCATGTGCGGGTACAAGGCGTAGTTCTGAAACACCATCGCAATGTCGCGGTCTTTGGGTGCCACATCGTTCATCACCTGATGATCGATTTCGAGCGTGCCTTCCGTGATGTCCTCCAGGCCCGCGATCATGCGCAGTGTTGTCGACTTGCCGCACCCGGAAGGGCCCACAAAGACGATGAATTCGTGCTCCTTGATGTGCAGGTCAAAGTCCTTGACTGAAAAATCTTCACCCTTGTCATATTTTTTTGTACAGATGATTTAAATCCATTTCAACCATCAGTGATCCCTCGCTTTCCAGGTGTTTGCGGCCGTCTTAATCAATGGCTTGCTGCGGGGCAGACCGGCGCGCCGCCTTGGCGACAAACAGCCGCTCGATCGTCGCCAGGTCAGCATCCCCGGTGGCGGGGAAAACGACATCGGCCTCGTGTAAGGTGACCGCCGAGCCGATGCCCACCGAGAACATTCCCGCGGCGTTGATCCCGGCGATTCCGGCCGCGGCGTCTTCAAAGCCGACCGTGGTCGCGCAGGGGCTTTTGATCATGGCCGCCGCGGCTTCGAAAATATCCGGGGCCGGCTTGCCTCGCGCAACCGCGCCGGGGTCCACCACGTTGGCCAACAGATTGCTAAGCCCAAGCCGCGCGATGATGACGGGCGCGTTGTACGACGCCGAGGCCACGGCGAGCGGATAGCCTTTGTTCGCCAGGTCGTTCAAAAGTCCCGCCATCCCTGGCAAAATGTCCGCCTGGGTCATGTGCGCGATCAGCGCCTGGTAACGCTGGTTCTTGGCCGTTGCGATGGCCGCCAGCTCGGCAGCGCTGCGGCGGCCTTCCTGATGCCCGAACCGCACGATTGCGGCCAGCGAGTCCTGGCGACTTTGCCCTTTTAACAATTCGTTCACGGCCGGCTGATCTCAATGTTCAGCTTGGCCTTGGCGGTTTCCTTCCAGGCCTGGTAGTGGTACTTGGCCGTGTCCGTAATGACGCCGTCGAGGTCAAACACAAAGCCGGTGATCCTCATGATCCGCCTCCTTTCACTTCGCTTGGCCGCCGGTGCTGGCCCGCTCGATCACTTCATAGGGTGAAAATATCTGCCGCTGCGCCGTCGGCATGTCGCGCTGCAGCAGCTTGTTGACTAGCTCCGCGGCGTTGTAGCCCATAATGTCCATGTGCTGCTCCACTGTCGTCAGGGCCGGATCCACAAACTCGGCTAGGGCGGTGTTGTCAAACCCCGCCAGTGCCACATCGGCGGGCACGCGCAGCTGGCGCGCCTTGAGCACGTTCAGTGCCCCCAGCGCCATGGCGTCGCTTGCGCAGACAATGCCGTCAATCGCTGGGTCGGCCGTCAGCGCGGCGGCCACCTGCTCTCCCGCCAGTTTCATGTCGTAGTCGGCGTAAAGGATCCGGCGCGTATCTGCCGTCATGCCGGCGCCCGCCAGCGCTGCTTTAAACCCGGCCTCGCGCACGACCGAGACCTGCGCATTCTGCCTGCCGTTGACCATCAGCAAATGCCGGCGGCCGCGGTTCAGCAGCAACTGGGTCACGGCCTTTTCCGCGGCGGTGTTATCGATCGACACAGCGCCGGTGCGCGGCCCTGGGATCGCCAGGTCGATGGTCACCACCGGCAGGGCGGCTTCGGCGATCTGCGCAACGTACGGGTCGTCGACGTGCAGGCCCTGCACGACGGCGCCATTAATGTTGCGTTCCTCACAGAACTGCGCAAAGGTTTTCGCGCGCTGCTGCTGAGTCGTGGTGGGATACAGCACAAACTGCATTTCGTGGGTCTCGGCGTAGTGGTACACGCCCATGATTGTCTGCATCGACACCCCGTCGTACCGCGAGCCGACCAGATCGTTCATGATGAAGGCGATGGTCTTCAAGGACTTGGACGACAGCGTCCGGGCCGCGACGTTCGGCGTGTAGCCTAGTTCCTTGGCCACCTTCAAGACGCGCTTTTTGGTCGCGCGGCTGATGTCCGTGTAACCGTTGAACACCCGCGACACCGTGCCGACCGACACACCGGCGGCTTGGCCACGTCGTAAATTTTTGCTACCACTTTAATCACCGCCCCTGGTTAAAAACGCCGACCGCTTATTTTTCATTGTCCATCCGAATGCCTTGCAGGAAGTAGCGGTTGAAAATGATGTACAGCACAATGATCGGCAGGATCGAGATCACACTGGCCGCCATCGAATGATCCCACCGCACCCCTGCCTGCTGGTTGGTGAACGACTGCAGCCCCAGCGTCAGGGTGTACTTGGACGGGGTCGTGATGTACAGCATCGGCTGCATGAAGTTGTTCCAAAAACCCATGAAGGTGAAGATTGCCTGCGTTGCGATCGACGGCCGGGCCAGCGGGAAGACGATTCGGAAGAACGTCTGCACCCGGCCGAGCCCATCAATCGCCGCGGCCTCCTCGATGTCGTTCGGGAACGACAGGAAGAACTGCCGCATCATGAAGATGTTCCCAATGTTGATCGCGGACGGCAGGATCAGGGACTGGTACGTATCGAGCATCCCCAGGTTCATCAAGATCAGGTAATTGGGGATCAGCAGCACCTGCGCCGGTACCATCATCAAAGACAGCAAGGCGTAATAGATCTTCTGCCGCCCCGGAAAATGCAGCCGGGCCAGCGCGTAGCCCGCCATGGTATTGAAGAAAATGTTGACGACCGTCCCCACGGTGGACACGATGACCGAGTTCAGGAACCAGCGTGGGAACAGCGCCGAGGTGCTCATCATGTACTTGTAGTTGTCCAGCGTGAATTCCTTGGGGATCAGGCTCATGTTGCCGCTGACGATCACCCGGAGGGGTTCAAACGAGGCCGCAATCGCCCAGACAAACGGGTACAACGTCAGCAGTGCGTAGGCCGTCAGGACCACGTACAGGATGATCCGGCCGGTGTGGTGCTTTTTCATCTCGTCACCCCCCTACATGTCTTTCAGGCCGCTGCCGCCGTTCAGCTTTTCCGCCAAGCGGGAGACAATATAAATGACCGCGGCCAGGAAAATCGCCAGCGCGCACGCATAGCCCATGGTGTTCATCTGCCCAAACGCGTACTGGTATACCATCAGGGCCACCGTCAGCGTTGAGTTGTCCGGACCGCCCGAGCCGTTGGAGAAGATGTACGCCTGGTCAAACATCTGGAAGGTCCCGATAATCCCCATCAGCAGCACGTAGGTCGTGATCGGCCGCAGGTACGGGATCGTAATGTAGCGCAACTTATCCCACGCGCTGGCGCCGTCGATCTCCGCCGCCTCGTACAGCGAGTCCGGCAGGTCCACCAGTGACGCCAAGTAGACGGTCATGAAGCTCGGCACCGTCGACCAGATGTTCATCACCATGATCACCTTCAGCGCGTACTGCGGCTCCTGCAGGAAGTTGATCGGCGTGTGGTAAACGCCCAGGCCGGTGAACAAATCGTTGATGGGCCCGTTGATGTTGAAAATAAACATAAAGATCAAAGTCAAAGCGGCACTTGACGTCAGCGTCGGCAGAAAGTAGATCAGCCGAAACACTTTTTTTTGAAGCGCACCGTCTTGCTGCTCAGCGCGTAGGCGATGACCAGGGCGAACACCGTCTGGATCGGCACCACGACCAGCGAGAACAGCGCCGTGTTTTTCAGCGCGGTCAACGCGATTCCGTCCGAGAAAATGTTTGCGTAGTTCTGCAGGCCACGGAATTCGTACTGTTGCGAGTACATGTTGACCTTATTGACCGACATGTACAGGGCGAACACGATCGCCGCCAAGAAGAAAATCGCCACGATCACGGCCGCCGGAAGCAGAAAACCGTATCCTTGAATCGCGTCCTGCTGGCGCCGCGTGAGCTTAAAACGGGGTTTTTTTGAAGCTATCGGTTTCTCCATCGCGGACCCTCCCATCTCAAGGCCAGAGGATTACTTGGACTTTTCAATCGCCGCGTTGGCCTGGTCGTCGGCCTGGGTCATCGCCGCTTTGAGCGAGGTCTCGCCCTTCATCGCCTTACCCACAAAGTTCTGGTAGGAGGTGTTGACGGTCGGCAGCGTGGTGCCATCCTGCCAAACGGTGGAGTAGTCGTTGGCTTCCAAGTGCACATTAAGGTCGGCGTTATCGGTCAGCTTGGCCGCTTCCGCTACGTCCGGCCGGCTTGGCAACGTGCCAGTGGTCTTGATGTACTGTTCCATCACTTTCTCAGAGGTCACATACTTGAGCCAGGCGTTGGCCAGCGGCTTGACCTTGGAGTTGACGTACTCGCCCCAGCCGACCGTGAAGATCATGCCGCCTTGCTTGCCTTCGTAGCTGAGCATTGGCAGCACCGTGAAGTCGGTCTTGTACTGTTCCTGTTGAACCGGATATGTCCAGTTACCTTCTTCCATCATCGCGATCTTGCCGGCACCAAACGCGGTGCCGTTGTCGCCTTGACCGATTTCCTGCGGGGTCACCACCGCGCCGGTCGCCACCAAGTCCTTGTACAGTTCCAGGTTCTTCACGACCGCGTTTGAGGCCAGGTTGGCGTCGCCGTTTTTCTTGATTGGCTGGCCGCCGTTGCGCTGCATGATGTACAGGTTGCGTGCCATGTCCTGGTTGTACGCCATGGCGTGGACCTTGCCCTTGCCGTAGGCTCGTCCAGCTTAGCCTGAAAGCCCGGCAGCCAGTCGATCATGTCCTCGTAGCTCTTCGGCACGTCTTCGATGGCGGTGTTCGTCTTGGTCAGCATTTCCTTGTTCACATAAAGGCCCAGCGTGGACGTATCCTTCGGCACGCCGTACAGCTTGCCATCAGTCGTATAGGCCTTGGTCAGTGTCGGGTAGAACTTGTCGGCCAGCAAGTCTTCCTTATCAAGCGGCTCCAGCACGCCCTGGCTTTGGAAGAATGGGTACATCGACGAGTCCATGTACCAGACGTCCGGGGCGCGGTGGCCGGAGAGGTCAGCCTGGATCTGCGTGTTGAAATCCGTGTAGACCTTCTCGGTGACCTTGGCGCCGGTTTCCTTTTCAAAGCCGTCGACCATGTCCTTCATCCCGGCCTTTTCCGCGTCGGAGCCCAGCCAGATGCCGATTTTCAGTTCCTGGCCCTTAAAGTCGGTGGTCGAATCCCCTGCGGTCGACTGGCTGCTGCCGCATGCGACCAATGAGAGCGACGCCAGTGCGGTGGCGGCGCCGAGTACAGTGCGTTTGGTGAAAAGTTTCATGATGGTTCCCCCTTTGCTTTCGCCGTTTTTTTATCGTGTGATCAGAACTTCGTCGTGCGTTGGAATCTCGACCGAGGCGCCGGCGTGGTCGATTTCGACCACCCGGGTGCCGGTCAGGTTACGGATCTTCAGCGTCTGGTTGGTTTCGGTCACCGCCAGCTTCTGGCCGTGCCACCACAGGCAAAAGCTGAGCTGGCGCCACTGATCCGGCAAATTGGGCTCGATGCGCAGCCGGCCATCCAGGTACCGCACCCCACCAAACCCCAGCACGGTCATTGACCAAATGCCGGCGATCGACGCCGCGTGGATCCCTTCGTCCGAGCTGTTCATGTTGGTCCCCATATCGATGTCGCGGGCCCGCCGGTAGTACGAGTAGGCCTTCCGTTTCAGGCCAAGGTCGGCGGCAAAGTTCGTGTGGGTAAGCAGCGACAGCGACGAATCATGCGTCGTGCGCGGCTCGTAGTACTGCCAGTTCTTGAGCTTGACCCGCTTGGAAAAATGCCGCTCGAACAGGAACAGCAGCAGGATCACGTCGGCCTGCTTGGTCACCTGCAGGTGGTTGACCTGTTCCAGGTTGTAATCGTCGAATAACGCCCCCACGCGGCCCGCGGTCAGGTAAGGCTTGAGGTCGATGGTCGGCAGGGTCAGGTACGCGTCGTCTTCCGGAATAATGGCCTCCGCGTTGGGCGCGGGCAAGTAGAGCTTGCCCAGCCGCTCCTCGATCTCGGGTCGCAGCGCCGCCAGGTCCAGCCGCTCGTCCAGCCGCTGGTACTCGGCCGGTTCGTTGGTTTTGAGGCGATCGATCAGCTGCATGGCCTGAAGCAGGTTCCAGTGCGCCATGTGGTTCGTGAAGGCGTTGTTGTTCGCGTGCTCCTTGTACTCATCCGGGCCGACCACGTTGTTGATTTCGTAGCGGTCAACATCCGGATTCCACTCCAGCCGGCTGCACCAGAAGCGCGCCGTGTCGATGATGATCTCGTTGCCGCGCGTCCTGGCGAATTCCTCATCGTCAGTCGCGCGCATGTATTGCTCAACGCCATACGCCACGTCGGCCGTGATGTGCTGCTCAATGAAGCCCGACCAGATCTTGGTGGCCTCCCCGGTCACGATGTCGGTGGCGCCCCAGACCGGGGTGGACTCACCATCATCGACCCCAGGCCGCCTCCCACGGGTACTGCGCCCCGCGGTAGCCGTTATCCGCCGCCTTGGTGCGCGCCCCGTGCAGACCGAGGTAGCGGTAGGTGACCAGGCTGCGGGCCACCTCGGGCTGGCTGAAAATGAAGTACGGCAGCAGGAATATTTCCGTGTCCCAGAACGTGTGGCCCTTGTACCTTCGCCGCTCAGCCTTTGGCCGCCACGTTCATGCGCGAATCATGGCCTGGGGTCATGATCTGCAGGTGGTAACGGGCAAAATTGATCGCCAGCTGGTCGCGCGCGTGATCAGTGTCAATCTCCAGCGGCATCGGGGTCCACAGCTTGTCGGCCCAGGCGGCCGCCGATTCCGTCAGGAGCTGGCGAAAGTTCATTTTCTCCAGCGCCAGTGCCGCCTGGTAGCCCTGCCGGCGCAGGCTGGCGCGGTCCTTGTAGGCCACATCCAGATCACGCGAGGTGTAAACGGTCGTGATGCTTTCAAACGTCAGCGGATCGTCCTTCGTCAGCGGCAGCGTGTATGTGGCGCGCAGGCGCCTGCGCAGCATTTCCGTTTTCACGTAACCCAGGCGGTCGTCGGGCACCGAAAGGCGGTGCTGGGTGGTGATGGCAAAATTCACCTGCGACTCGTTGGTTTTCGTTGTGAGCTGAAGAATGTGGTGCGGGTACAGGCGCTTCACGTCGTCATTGAAGTGCTGCGTGCCGGTATTGGTGACTTGCCCGTTGATCCCCGCTGAAAGCTTGAGGGTCGCGTCGCCGTCCAGGGCCGTGACTTCGATGCGCTGCCCCATCACGTGCCGCCGGGCCAGCGACACGAAGCGGCTGGTCGTGATCCGGTAACGGTTGCGGCCGAACCGCCAGATGAAGTGCCGCGACAGCTCACCGGTTTTCAGATTCAGCGACCGCTCGTAGTCGAGAACTTTGCCCTGGTTGAGGTCCAGCCGCTGACCGTTGAAGACCAGCGCCACCTGGAACACATCAGGCAGATTCGGCAGCTCCGTCACCTCGTCTTCGTTGAGGCGGTCGAACGTGCCAGCGACAAAGGTGTTCCGGACCTCGCCGGTGTTCGCCTCTTCTGTGGCTGCGCGCGTGCCAGGTAGCCGTTTCCTAAGGCAAAAATGGCCTCGTACTTACCCAGGTGGGCCGGATCAAACGTCGCTTCTGAGAGCCGCCAGGGATCATCCTGGTGATACTTGATCGAAGTTTTCATCGTGACCTCCTTCGCCTTGGCAACGTTTGGCCAAGGGTAAAAAAATTAGCGGTGCTCGTAAAAATAATGATTGGACCGCGTGGCAAGCACCCCGGCGCCGGCCAGCCAGATGCCGATAGCCAGCACCAGCTGAACCTGGAGCAGCAGCGCCAGCGTCAGGGCCACCGGGGCGTAGATCACGTACCCGCGGATCAGCCGCTGCGGGTCGTACGAGCGGCGGTAGCGCCAGGCCAACCAGTAGGCCACGACCACTGTCAGCGCGATCATGACCAGCAGCGGCACGGTGGGAATGCGCGCCAAGGGACTTTTACTCACCAAGTCACCCGTCAATTGGCTTCACCGTCCTTTCTACAACCACGACGTCGCTTTGCCCGACAAAGTCCTCGAGCATGCGGCCGGTCGCAAGCGCCAGCAGCAAGTTGAGCAGACCCAGTGGCACGCCGATCACCGGTGTGAGGAACAGCAGCTTCGTCATCTCGCGCATCCCGACAAACAGGACATTGTCTGAGACCAGCCTGCGCGTATCGACGCGCAGGCGAGCGAAGTACTTGCCGATCGTCTGGCCGTGAAACGTGCTAACAGCCGCAACGTTGTAGGCCAGAAACAGCAGCTGGGCCAGCAGCTCTGCCCACCGCGTTGCGACGTGGAACCAAAGCGAGAACAAAATGACCGCCGGCACGTAAACAATGATCAGGTCGATCAGTCCGGCAAGCGCACGGACGACCACGTAGCGGATTCTCAGCATCACCACCCCCTTGGAAGCCTTTACATTATAGTAAACGAGGCAAACCTCCTGACGCAACAAAAAACGTTTTCGTCTCATTTAAAATTAATTATATCGGTAAGCATGATTTATTAGGAGCAGCAGGTGAGCAAGTCTGTTCCGCGGCTCGTGATTGTTATAATCCAATCTACATCAGGGGTTCACGCTATTTATCGTCGCCAGATTCCCCCGGCTTGTGCATGACGTAATGCTTTTATTCCATAATCCATTTATACCAGTGAACCATTAGGCGTTTCTCATGATTCTCGTGGTACATCGTCTTTATTTCGAATGCGGTTAATAAGATAACAGTAGTTACCCCGCGACGCGCCACTTCGGCAAGCGCGAAAAAAAACGCCGGCTCACAAATACGAGTCGGCGTCGAGAGAACGCAATTTTTTTACTTCAGCGTGCCAGTCGCGCGGAGCTGGGCAAAATCCACCTGCGGCAGGTACTGCTCATTGGCCACCAGCAGCTCGTTGAGCAGCGGCCGAGCATCCACATCGGAGTGGACGACCGGATTGATGGTCAGGGCCTTGAGCGCCGTGGCGTAATCGCCGCTGACAGCCGCCTTACAGCCGACCTGCTCGAAGGCCTTCATCTCGTGCACGATGCCGACGCAGGCCCGCGGCAGATGACCAGTGGTCAGCGGCACCGGACCGTGGCCGGTGATCACACAGTTCATTTCCATCACCGAATCCGGCGCCAGGTCCAGGCAGCCGCCGTTGTTGGCCACGTTGACGACCTGGACATCGCGCTTGTCAGCTATATGGAATAGATCAGGTTGCAGGAGGCCCGGCTGTAGCCCGAACCGCCGCGCTTTTTCAGTTCTTCCGGCAGCGTCACTAGGGTCGGGTCACGGTAGATGTCGAAGAGCTGCTTTTCCAGCCGCTCGGCCACGACCGCCCGGCTGCCTTCGCGCGCCGCCGCTCGCTGTTCTTCGGCGACCACCTGCTTGGTTTTCCAGTAGTACTGCAGGTAGCTGATGGGAATCACGCCGAGGCTCTGCAAAAAGTCGGCATCCCAGTTGCCGACCCCGGGGTTGTCGACGCGCTGCTTCTTGCTGGTCACCAGCTTGATCACATGCGCGGTCACGTCCTGGCCGTCAAGGTAAATGTGCTTGGCGAACACCAGGTGGTTCAGGCCGATGAACTCGACGTACACGCGTACTGGGTCAACATTCAGCGCCTGCACAATGTCGCGGCGGATGTTGTCAGGCCCGTTGCACAGCCCGATCACTTTCTTCCAGTTCGTGTAGTGCAGCACCGCCTCAGTCATCATCCCCGCCGGATTGGCGAAATTGATCAGCCACGCCGCCGGGCACAGCCGCTCCATATCGTGCACAATGTCGAGCAGCACGGGAATCGAGCGCATCGCCATCATCAACTCGCCGGCCCCGTTGGTTTCCTGCCCGAGCGTGCCGTACTTGATTGGAATGTTTTCGTCGTTGACACGCGCAGGCAACTGGCCGACCCGGAACTGCGTCGTGACAAAATCAGCGTCGGTCAGCGCCGCCTCGCGGTCCATGGTCGTGACAATTTTCATCGGCTTGCCGGCCGCCTTCACCATGCGCTTGGCCATGGCGCCGATCACGTTGAGTTTCTCCTCGCCGCTCGGCACATCGACCAGCCACAGCTCGCGCACCGGCATCTCGTCGTACCGGTCCAAAAACCCTTTGACCAGCTCGGGCGTGTAGCCGGACCCGCCGCCGATCGTCGCAATTTTAATTGAACGTTTCGCCATTTTGCTCACCCTTTTTGACTCAAAATTTGCTTTACGGCTTCAATATACCGCGGCAAGCGGTGCGTTCAATCGGTCTTGGCGGTTTAGGTCCTGTATCTTCAAATGGGCCATTGTGACTTTTTCGATACGTCTCGTATCATCAGGCGTACACTAGGCGTGAGGTGATCAACATGCTTTTTCTCGACCACGCCGTCGACCTGTCCGATATCGACTTGGCGATTTATAAGTACGTCCTGCAAAATCTGGACAAAGTGATCTACATGCGCATCCGTGAGCTGGCTGCCAACACCCACACCAGCACGGCCTCCGTTCAGCGCTTCTGCCGCAAGTTCGAGTGCCAAGGCTTCACTGAGTTTAAAATTCGGTTGAAGCTGCTTCAGGAGCAGACCGCTGCCAAAACGCCTGCCACACCGGTCGACCCCGGCATGTACATCAACTTCTTCAACCGCGTCACCACGCCGGACTTTGACGCGCACATTCAGGCCGCAGTGCAGCTGCTCAAGCAGTGCGAGCTGGTTCTGTTCATCGGCGTCGGCTCCTCCAACGTGATGGCCGAGTATGGCGCCCTGTACTTCTCCTCCATGTTCCACATGGCCGTGCGTATCGAGGACCCTGTGACCTATCCGCAGCGCTACTTTCCCAAAGCCCTGCTGGATAAAACCTGCGTCATCGCCTTGTCCGTTTCCGGTGAAACCCCCGAGGTGATCAGCTACCTCAGCAACCTCTCGTTTCGCGACAGCCACACCTTGTCGATCACCAATTCCGCGCACTCCACGGTCGCGCGGCTGACCGACGTCAACATCGCCACCGACATTGCCAAGGAGCATTACGTCGAGCAGGATGTCACCTCCCAGGTGCCGTGTCTGTTTATCTTGGAGTATCTGGCGAAGATCCTGCACGAGCAAAACAAAGCAGATTGACTAAACCGCCACTGAAGAATTATGGTCGCTCTGCTTTGTCCTTTTGTTATATGTATAAAAATCACGTGATTTTCCAGTCCGATACGCCAAAAAAGCCGCCGGATCGTTACGGGTATCCGACAGCTTAAAGGGGATTATCAACGGTGTTAATGTTGCATCTGGCCACTTCGCAGATGATTCGTCCCCATCAGCACCGTTGATTTTTAGTCCAGAACTCAACTGCTTGCAGCATGAGTCTTGAGGCTCAGCAATTGCAAAGCCTGAAAAATGTCGCTTAGATAAGCGGTCAATATCAGGACTGCATTAAGAATTCAATGCTTTAGCGGAAAATTTAATCAGGCGCTCGCCTAGTTCAATTTCGGTATTAGCCGCCATAAACTGGTCCTGCGCATGAATCAAGATAATCGATTTTTCAATCATCTTGCCGTTCATTTCATCGGTCATCAGACTGGTTTGGATATTATGAGCGCTATTCAGCTGCTTTTTTGCCTCCGCCAACTTAGCTGTCGCCTTATCTTGGTCTCCGCTAAACGCAGCATCAATCGCTTGCAATGCTGAGGATTTGGCATTGCCCGCATAGTAGATGATCTTCATCGCCACTTGGGCGCCTTCTTCATTCATCACGTGATCCTTTCCTCTAATAATTTAATCATGAACAGTAACTGATCCGATTTATCATGGAAGCAGATAACTAGACAATCTCAATCCAAGACGGATAAACCTAAGCTTCCTTAGGTGATAGATAGTGATACATGTCACCTTCCCGAATAAAGGTCACAGGCAGATCCACGCCAACTGCTTTAGGCAAATAGCTTACCAAATATTTCATGCCGACTTCCTCAAGATTGAAGTGTCCAAAGGTGAGCATTGCTTTCGACATGCCCATTTCACTGCAGTCGGCAAGGTATTCGGTAGTGGTGTAGTCAATGACTTCGAGCGGGATAATTAGTTGTATATTCTCACGATTGATCTTAGAAATTAGCTGAGAATCCTTGTCTCCACTGAGAATGTGTAGGGGAAAATAGACCTGTTCAATTTTCGTGTTGGGACGCCCAACTAATTTCGCCCCTCCAAGATGCAGCGCGCTCATCACGGTCTGAGCCACTTCACAAACAGGAGTTGCTGGAATAGTGAATCTAGAAGCCGTTCAGCATCGTCAACATTGTATTTTCCCCAACCCAGCGCTTGCTGAATCGCGTAGTAAATACCATCACGATATTTCCCGCCGTCAACCGGAATACCGGAATGGACATACTCATGATCTCGCCAAACAACCACATTCGTGCGCTTCAATAGTGCTATCTTCTGCAAATAAGCATCATTTTGTTCTTCTTCAAGCCACTGGGTTTTATCCCCGTGGTTCCAGAACAGCGCCTCGTGGACGATGATCAGATTAGCCCCACGACCTACCGCCGCTTTAATCACATCGGTGGAAGCCCAGATAGCGGTCGCGATTCCCTTGCATTCTTGCTAGTATCGCCAAATAAAATGTGGTCGGTGATATCAGCGGTAGCTCTCGTCTCCGTAGAAAGTCCGCGACCAACCTTTGTATACTGTTTTACTCGTTCTATGACTTCAGAAATTTTCAATCTATTTGCCTCGATTTTTTTACTGAGCAGTAGCCTTAATTGTGGCATCCTTTTCCGAACTATCCCACATCTTGATAAACGGAATCCAAATCAATGTGCACAGTGCAAGCATCAACGCCTGGAAAATGGTGCCATTAATATTACCGGTGTATAGGAACCCTGAAATCAAGGGTGGCATAGTCCAAGGAACAGCATTGGTAATAATTGGTAAGAATCCAATCTTCGTGAAGAAAATGCCCAAGTAGAACGGAATCGTGTAGCAAAGGATCCAAGGCAATAATAGATATGGGTTAAGAACAATTGGGAAACCAAACATAACAGGCTCACCAATGTTGAAAATCACTGGCGGGATAGCCAGTTTGGCCAATGCACGACGATCTTCACGGTGGCTAACAATCAGTACAGCAATGATCGCACCAGCGCACAGACCACCAGTATTAATAACGGTAAAGTTCATGAACAGCGTCGAAATCATGTGATGAGCCGTGCCCATGATGTTTTCGTTCTGGTTAATATCCCAGGTCAGGCCAAAAATCGGACCAAAAATTGAACTGCCGTGAATCCCAAACCACCCAAGAATTGGCTGCCCGACCATGGCAAAGAAGGCGAAGTACGGTGTCGTGGAAATCGCCAGCATTGGCTTCTGAAGCACGGCCAACATGGCAGCCGGCAACGAAGTATTATACGCACTAAATACAGAGGCAACGACAACGGCAAGAATTAGGACAATACCACCAGGAATCAGCGCTTCAAAACTGTGCGCAACTGCGGGTGGCACACTATCTGGCAACTTAATTGTGATGTTCTTTTCCACAATTTTATTAAACAGCCAGAAGGTGACCCCAGCGACAACTAACCCGGCAAACATCCCAGGCTGGCCAATGTACTGTGAGTCCAGAATACCGACCAAGGTGTGGGTTTTCCCAGCAGCAGTGGCACCCGTCACCGACCAAGGCACAACGATAAAGAATGCGGCTAACGCATAAAACGAGACCAAAATCGGTTCCTTGTTCTTACGGAAGAACCGTTTGGTGCCAAAGTAGGCAAAACCCGCAATAACAAACAGCGCATTAATCGCCATGGTCCCGTTGCTAAACAGGCCAACCGCCTTTTGCAGCCGTGTTAGGACTGCTGCAAATCCAGTCGCAAGCCAAGCCTTATCAGACGGCGATCCAGTAAATAATTTCCCCAGCTGGAGCCCCTGTTTACCAAAGATAATGCCGGTTGGATCAAGAAAGACGGAACCAATCATAATCGCAAAACCAGCAATCATAATCGGGGTAGATGCCATGATGAAGGTATCACGCAACGTCAGTAACAAGCGGTTACCCGCGATTCGACCAATCGCGCGGTTGACCTTCTTCTGTATTGCCCCTAAATCCATATTTTTCATTTTTTTCACTTTCTTCTTCTTTTTAGTCAAAATGTTTAATGACTGTTCTCTCTGAACGAAATGAAACCATTATTGATTGCTCTCAGGTCAGTCGTAATCGTGGCTGGATTGGCTGACTGACCAATTTGCAGAACATATCTGAATTCGTAAAACCCTGAAAGGTCGGCCTTGAAGTTGGTCTCCCAAAAGTTGTTCATCACCCAGGAATGGAGCGGTGTTTGATTAGGTAGCTTCTGGTCAAAATCCATGACCTTAATTAAATGGGCATCTAATGAACCAAACGTGACCAGTGGTGCATCCTCAATGCCCACCATCAATCGACTTTGATCGTCTTGCCACGCGACCCCCTCCTGTGTCATCAAGTAGTCGACGTTACTGCCTGGCAGCTGGTCAATTCTCGGTCGAACAAGGCAACCGCCCTTCGATAGGTACAATGTTGAATGCTCGCCCAAACCAAGCGGTAAACTTACATAGAGGTTTTCTGGCGCCCACTCAGTTGTCTTCTGAACTGCGACCGTGCACTCAATGCGAGAAATGTGCTTATATATCCTGAGCGTCACCCGATAAAGCTTTGTTCCCACCAAGCTGTAATCCAACTGAAGATCGACATATAAGGCGCCTTCGCTAACCAATTCAATGTTAGTCAGTTTGCCGAAGTCTCTTTCAACTCCGATGCCCTTGCGATTACGTCCCAGTTGCTTCCTCGTTTCACCAGGGTTCTCGTGCTTGATCGGCGTTTTTTTCATAGATGCCATTAAACAGCGCCTCATGCCCGCTCAGCAGTGACCGGTGACTTTGTCGATCTATCAGCTGACTGATCCCTCGTGTAGGATCAATATGAATCTCAAAGTTATCGGTTTTAATCTCGAACGGGGAGTCGAAGTTTTGACTCTCATCTGCGATTAAATCCGAAACGCCTTCTGCGCCGGTGATCAAGCCTGTACTGCCTCCACCATCATTGGCTTCAGAGGCGTAAATGACTTGCAGGTGGCGTGAACCATTCGCTGGCAGCGTAATGACTGAGGAAACCTCAAACCCACGGCTCGTTCGAGTGACCTGGGTGGGCAATTCTTGATGGGTGGCAACGTCGACAAGTCTCAAATGATTCATTGTATCAACCGAAAGCGGTTGGCCGTCGACTGATTCCCAAGACATCAGGAAAGCAGTGGCCCTGGCTGTCTGGGTCGTTGGTGATGGATTGAGAACTTTGAATGTCTTTGTTCGGTATGGCTTAGGCGAAACTTCGCCCAGGTTGGCGAGCACTTGATCAAGATTCTCTGAAATCGCCGAGAAAGCATCGATTGCATAGCCTGCCTTACGAAGGTCCAACGCGTTGACCATACTATTCCAAGGGTTTGAAACCGAAGCGGAGTAACCCCATGTGTGCTCGGCATACATCATCAGATTCTGGGTAGCGTGTTTAAAGCTAGCCGGATCCCCTTTCGTCCCTTTTGGATCCAGCGCAAGTGAAAGTTGATATTTTCTCTGCGCCGATTTGTAAAGCTTGGTTGGGCCTGGAGTTGAACTGACACCATCTGCCCACCAGTCCGGCCAGTCACCTGAATAAACTGGCAGATCCTTTTCCTTCTCCACAACGTCAAAGAATTCATCCAAGGTGCTTAACTTCAGCTCAATCTGATCTCCGTGCTTGCCATTCCATCTGTTAATATTTTCCATTATTCTGGGATTGGCAGGAGAATTGTCTGTGCGAACACCAGAGAGGCTGATTGGGACAAAATCGAACGGATAATCTTGATCTTCCAGTGCTTGTAGGTATTTCGGAATGCGATATTCAGAAATTGTCATCTGGTCAGTGGTTTCATCACCAGAGTACCGATCGTGAAGAATGTATGAATAGCGGTTATCCGGTACTAATTGGAACTCATTCCCAATCATATAGTGATCGCCACTCCAGACTAGGAGCTGATGGCCCTCTGGAGTCTGCCACTTGAACGCCGTCTGCTTCTTAAATAATGGGTACATCCCATGATGCGTATGGATACACGTATAAAGCCGGGTGATACCTGCATCATACAGCGCGTCACCATAGCTCCATGAGAAACCATTGATGTCCGCGGTTAAGGCCGAAGCACCGTTAAAGCCAACTTCATTAGCCCACTGCCTGGCCTCCTGCTCCTTGGTTCTTAAGACATGGTCATCAACCAATTCGTTTAGGTTTAGGTAATTCAATGACACATCGATTTTCCCAGCTTGAATAAAATGTTTCAGCTGTGCTTGTTCGGCCAAGGTCGAGCGATTTAAAAAGTT
>NZ_BBAJ01000022.1 GCF_001311195.1 Lacticaseibacillus camelliae DSM 22697 = JCM 13995 | reverse complement strand
ACGCCGGATGTGTTTGAAGCGAACATGCGTAAGGCGCAGATCATTGATTTGCGTGAAAAAAAAGGATTTTGACGCTGGTCACATTCTCGGCGCCCGCGACTTGCCGTATACCCAACTCAAGCAGCGCATGATCGAGCTGCGCAAGGACTTGCCAGTTTACATGTACGATTTGACCGGTGCGGTGTCTGTCAAGGCGGCGCGGCGCATGAAAAAAAAGCCGGCTTTGAGCACCTGTACTTCCTCAAAGGCGGCTATGACAATTGGTCTGGCAAAACAAAGAAAGCTAAGCAGTTTGAAGACTGATTCAAAAAGCCCCTGCAATCGCAGGGGTTTTCTTGTGCTTAGCCTTGGTGAGAGGCATGTTGCTTCCGGTTGGCCTTGCGCCGGTTCTCATTGATCTCGTCAACCTTGGTTTCTACGGGTTCGATGTAAGACTTCTTGAATGCAAATACGGAGCTGGCCACGGCGCCTGCCGACGCGACAACGCCGACCAGGAACCCCTTTAAAAAATTTGTGCTTCATGAAAATCCCTCCCTCTGGAACTTTAGGTGCTAATTTCATTATACTAGATGACATGACAGAAAGTGAGCAAAATCCATTGAAAACTCGAGTGTTGATGATCGGCGGGCCCACCGCGACCGGCAAAAGCGCGCTGGGCGTGCAGCTGGCCCGGCAGTTCAACGGTGAAGTAATCAACGGGGACGCGTTTCAAATCTACCGCGGGATGGACATCGGCACTGCTAAGGTCACGCCAGCGGAAATGGCTGGCATTCCCCATCACCTGATCGACATCAAGGATCCCGGCGAAAGTTTCTCGGCCGCCCAGTTTCAGCGGCTTGCCGAGTCGGCGATCAAAGACCTGACGAGGCGGGGCAAGCTGCCAATCGTGGTGGGGGGCACCGGCTTTTACCTGAACGCGTTGCGGCTGGCCTTGCCATTGGGCGAGCACGCGGCCAGTCCGGTGCGGACCAAGTGGCAGCAGGCGCTGGCCGAGCACGGGCCAGACTGGCTGTGGGGCCAGCTGGCGCCCAGGACCCGGAGGCGGCCAGTCGTATCCCGGTGGGCAATTCTCGGCGCGTGATCCGTGCGCTGGAGGTGATCGAAACCACCGGGCGCAAATTTTCGGCGCAGGCAGTTCCAGTCCCGGTGTACGACACCTTGGTCCTCGGCCTGACCACGGACCGGCCGGCACTGTACGCGCGCATCGATCAGCGCGTCGATCAAATGGTGGAAAGTGGGCTGGAGGCTGAAGTGCGGCGCGTGCTGCAAAACACGGCCCCAAGCGCCCAGGCACTGAAGGCCATTGGGTACAAGGAGTGGCTGCCGTATTTTGCCGGGCAGGCGACTTTAGCGGAAACGGTCGGCCTGATCAAAAAAAATTCGCGCCATTACGCCAAGCGGCAGCTGACGTATTTTCGCCACCAGCTGCCGACGCACTGGTTGGATATGATCGCGGATCCTGAAGGCGGGTTGGCGCAAGCACAAGCACTCGTCGCAAATTGGTTAGACTAGGCTTTTGAAAAGAAAATTGACGTTATGTCAGTTTTTCTGACATCAACAGTTGACGCCTTTTTGCCAAATTGGTATGGTTGTCTGCGTGAAGGAGGGACTGCCGATGCCAGAGATCAGTGATATTCGCACGCGGGCGGTGCTGCCAATCAGCACAGTGATCGCGCTCACCGACCTTTCGGCGCGGCAGATCCGTTATTACGAGGCGCAGGGGCTGCTTCACCCACTCCGCACGCCTGGCAATCACCGGATGTACTCCTTGAAGGACGTGGACGACTTGGTTGAGATCCACAGCCAGCTGGCGGCAGGGTTTTCGCTGGCCGAGCTGAGGGATGCCCAAAAGCAGCCGAAGTCGAAGACGAAGCTTTCCGACGAGGAAGTACGGGCGGCGCTTCGCTCGGAGTTGTTGAATCAGGGTAGGTTGAACCGCGTGGGGATAGCCCGACGCAGGGATTTGGTTTCAGACCGTAGGATAATTGCAGAAGGAGTGGCTCATGGCTAAAGAACCGATTACTGCGACATGATCCGGCAGAGTGTTAAGGATCAAAACGTTGAATTTTTGCGACTGATGTTTACTGACATCAACGGCATTAACAAGAATGTCGAAGTGCCGGTCTCCCAGCTGGAGAAGGTATTGGCCAACAAAATTACCTTCGACGGCAGCTCGATCGACGGCTTTGTCCGCATCGAGGAATCTGACATGCTGCTGTATCCGGACCTCGACACTTGGCTGCTGTTCCCGTGGGAAAATGACGGGGGCAAGATTGCGCGGCTGATCTGCAGCGTGCACACGCCGGACGGTAAGCCGTTCATGGGCGATCCCCGGAACAACCTGATCCGCGTGATGGAAGACGCCCACAAGGCCGGCTACACGGCTTTCAACATTGGACCGGAGCCGGAATTTTTCCTGTTCAAGTTGGATGAGAACGGAGACCCGTCGCTGAAGCTGAACGACAAGGGTTCCTACTTCGACTTTGCCCCGCTGGACATGGGTGAGAATTGCCGCCGCGACATTGTGCTTGAACTCGAAAAAATGAACTTCGAAGTTGAAGCCTCTCACCACGAGGTTGCCCCGGGTCAGCACGAAATCGACTTCAAGTACGCCGATACCGTCAACGCTGCGGACAACATCCAGACCTTCAAGCTGGTCGTTAAGACCATTGCCCGCAAGCACGGGCTGTACGCGACCTTCATGCCAAAGCCGATCCACGGGATCAACGGGTCGGGGATGCACATCAACATGTCGCTGTTCAACAAAGACGGTAACGCGTTCTACGACGCCGGCACTGATGACCAGCTGTCGAGCACCGCGATGCACTTCCTGGCCGGCCTGCTGGCCCACGCGCGCGGCTTGACCGCCATCAACAACCCGACGGTCAACTCTTACAAGCGCCTGGTGCCAGGCTTTGAAGCGCCGGTTTACATCGCCTGGTCTGGCACGAACCGCAGTCCGCTGATCCGGGTTCCGCAGTCCCGCAAGCTTGGGACGCGCTTGGAAATGCGCTCAGTCGATGCCACGGCTAACCCTTATCTGGCGATCGCGGCGATTCTTGAGGCCGGACTCGATGGCGTCCGCAATCAGTTGGATCCAGAGGAAGCGGTCGATCGCAACATTTACAAGATGCAGGACACCGAGCGCAAGGCCAACCACATTCAAGACCTGCCATCGACGCTGCACAATGCCCTGAAGGCCCTTGAAAGCGATCCAGTCGTCAGCGCTGCGCTTGGCGATCACCTGTACCACAGCTTTGTGGACTCCAAGGATCTCGAGTGGGCAGCATACCGTCAGAGCGTTTCCGAGTGGGAACGGGACCAGTACCTCGAGCTTTACTAAGCGGTCCGGCGTTAGACGCGCGGGCGTTGTCGGCGCAAAGCCCGATTCTGCAGAAAATATTGGCATCACGCCATAAAAAAAGCACGCAACTGAGAAAATCAGTCGCGTGCTTTTGTCTTACTTGCGGTAGCGCAGGGTCAGTGTGCTTTGCGCCAAATCGATGTGGAAGTTGACCACGGTTTCGGTACGCTGCGTTTGGGCCATGTCGCGCCGTGAATGATCAGCGCCAGGTGCCGGCCAGCAGGCAGGTGCAGGTGCGTCGGCTGCAGGTCAAAGTCAACCGTGAATGGTTTCCCTGGGGTGACTGGCGCATTTTCGTAGGCGTTCTTTTGGTTCTGAACGTTGACATGACCGAAGGAGACCAGCTTGCTGGCCGTTTCTTTGGCCGGCTTGAACTCCTGAATGCTGACGGTCTTGTAGTCGTAGCCAAGGTTCCAGCCTCCGGCATCGACGACTCCGGCCACTGGGGCAAAGCGCTTGGCTTCGCCGACGTCGACCAGGCGCGCCGAGAGAATCGCGGTTGGCTGGTCGATCCACAGGCGCAGCTTGAGGTGGGGGATACCTTCCAGCGTCACGTCTTTGGTTTCGGCAGGCAGGTCGAGCCACAGCCGGGCGCCATCATACTTGGAGTGCGGCTTGATGATCTCAGCCTCAAACCCATCGGAGTCCTCCTTGTCTTCCTTGAAAATCGCGGTGGCATTATCAGGGAAGCCGGCGCGCTTGCTGGCCATGTCGTTCTGGAGGTTGTAAGGCTTATCGGTATGCTTAGCGTCGGCCGTACCGAACTCATCGTAGGTGTGCCACGTCTCAGGTTCCACGTTGTCCTGAACTGTGACGTTCGGCAAGGCCGCCGGGGCGCCATTTTGCACGCCGAGCAGCTCGTAGGACAGCCACAGGTTTAACTGGTCGACAAAGTCGAGGGACCGAATGTTGTCGAGGTACGTGTGCTGGCCTTGATGCAGGAACAGCTTCTTGTTGATGGGCAGGTCCTGAATGCCATTCCAGTAGCGGATCGCATTGGCCGGTTTGACGTTCCAGTCGTTGAGGCCGTGCTCGATGATGACGTCGGCTTTGATGTTTTTCAGGTTGTTGCGATAGTTGCGTTCATCCCACCACTTGGTGTAATCGCCGAACTCGCGGTCCTGGTCCTTTGTGATGGCGGCCAGGGTCTTGTCCCATTCCGCCTGAATCTTAAGCATGTCACCGGCCTGCTTTTGCCGAGAAAAAGTGTCTACGGCGAGCACGTCGGCGTCTTCACCTTGGAAGCCGCCAGGGGCCACGACCAGGCCATTTTCGCGGTAATAGTCGTACCAGCTGGAAATCGCGGATTCGGAAATGACCGTTTTCAGCCCGGCAACGCCGCTGGTCGCCGCCGCGATCGACAGGGTGCCAAGGTACGACTTACCGGTCATCGCGACCTTACCGTTGCACCACCAGGCCTTGATCTCAATGCCATCGGTGCGGTTGGTAAACGCGCGGCGCTTGCCGGTGAGCCATTCGATCACTGCGACTGCCGAGTCGGTTTCGCTGGTGCCGCCAGTTGAGCGCACGCCATCCGAGCCGCGGGTGCCAACTCCGCCGGAATACACGGTGACAAAGCCGCGGCCAAGCATGTAGTCGTTGAACATATAGCTGCCGCCTTGGTCGGAGTAGACCTCGGCGGTTCGACTTTCGCCGGTGACTGGCTGGTGCGGCAGTTCAGCTGGGGTCGTGGGGGTGTACGTGACCTCATCTTTGGTGTAGGAATGCGTCTTGACTGCTAGTTTAGGGTCTGGTTTGTGCGTGATCCAATCCACATCGTTGGTCCCGTGGAAGTACGGGTTGGCGGTGAACAGGACCGGCATCTTTACCCCGCGTCGGTTTCTTGCGGCCGAAAAATGGTGGTTTCCAGCATGTCGCGCTTGCCATCGTGGTCGGTGTCCATGTCGGATTCAATCCAGACGACTTCGCGGTGAATTTTCCGCGCGTCAAAGACATTTTGTGCCTTGCCATTGAAGAAGAGATACTCCGGCGTCTTCTTGCCGGCTTGGAAATCCCGGTAAAAGCCGCGTGCGGCCAAGGCGTCAAGGAGGGTCACCAGGTGCTTGGTGCGCGTGCAGAGCAGCAGGTACATGGCCGACCAGAAATCAGCGGTGGTGGCGATGTCTGCGTTAACCACCGGCAGCTTGGTCTCGGCCATGAACTTGAGGCTATCCGCGAGCTGATAGTCGGTCTTAGGCTCAAAGCCCAGCAGTTGCAGCGCGACGGCGTAGAAGTCCGTCCGGGAAATCTGCGTGGGCTGTGAGGCAAGAAATTGGTTCAGGTCCTGCTCGCCGTTGACCGCAACCGAGGCCAGGGCCTGCTGTTTCGCAGTTTCACTAAAGGCTTCCGGGAAAAGCTTGCGAAAGGCGGCATTGGCCGCATCGCTGAGTGATTGATCAAGGTCGGGCGTGAAGCCGACGGCGGTCAGTTCGTTGAGCTGAGTCGCCTGGTCGGCTTGAATCCGGCCGTTTTGGTTGAGTTTCAAATCGATTCCTCATTTCTTTTTCATTTAATAGGTTCAGTTTAGCCGAGCAGCGGCTCGCATTCAAGCCAGCGCGCGATTGACAGGCCAAGCGGCGCATCCGTATAATGAACAGGTTCAATGTGCTAGTAGCTCAGTTGGATAGAGCAATGGTCTTCTAAACCATTTGTCCCGGGTTCGAGCCCCGCTGGCACACTAAAGCCGCATTCCTAGTCAGGGAGTGCGGCTCTTTGTTTACTGTCTTGCTTTTTCTAGCACGCGGCGGACCAGTTGTAGCTCAGCTGGAAAGGGGTTGGCCTTGATATTGGACGGCTGGCTGGTCGTCAGCGAGGTCGACTGCGGTGGTACCAGTTTGGACATAGCGGGGGTCGATCGCGCCTTTGTTCACGCCAAAGAAGCTGGCGAGTTTCGCAACGTTGGTCGCGTTAGGAGTCGTGGTGCCTTTGAAGTAGCCGGTGAGGGTGCTGCGGGGAATGTGCGTGTCATCGCTGAGCTTGGCCTGGGTGGTGTGGTTCGCCAGTAGCAACCTGTTCAGGCGCTGTTTGATGATGGCCTTATTTTCTCTGTCCTGCGGCGTCTCCGGATTTCTTGCCAATGAAAATCACCTCCTCATCACTCTTGGAAACAAAAACGCGCCACCCAGCAGGCGGCGCGACGTTGTTAAAATTTCAGATCGTCTTGCTCACCCAAGATTTTAGCCTTCTGCTGGTCAAATTCTTCTTGGGTGATGGCGCCTTCGTCCAGCAACTGCTTGAATTCGCGAATCCGGTCGGCGGCTTCTGCCTGGGCTTGGTCTTTTTTTGGCTTGCGCATCCGCCGCTGCCTTGTCCTCAGTCTGCTTGCGGTGGTAATAGTACCAGACTGCAAAGCCGATCAACCCAATGGCCACAAACACGTACCAGTAGGTGATCAGAACTGAAAAGAGCAGCAACAGGATGAAAGCCCCGCCGCAGCCGATTTTATTTTCCTTCTTCATGAGTGTCGCTCCTGTTATCGGCGATGATCTGACCGGCTGCGGTCACGATTTTCGTCGTGCCATCGGCGGCTTCAACTACGAACTGAATCGGTGCCGAAATGGCGACCGTTCCGCTGACGGTGTGCCACCCAAGGTCTCCGAGCTGAGCCGTCAGCATGGTCTCGGCGTCTTGCGCGGACTGAACTGGTTCCCAGTCAAGCGGCTGGAAGTGGTTGGCCGTTTCTGCGGCGGAAATATCGCGGCGGTTAACAGGATGGTTGTCCTTGGTGGGAATGTGGGTGAGGATGTGCCAGGTGATCCAGCCGCCAAGCACGAGCGTGAGAGCCCCCCAGACCCACTGGTGGGCGATGAAGAGCAAGATCACCATAATCCCGACCACAACGCCAGTGATGATGGCGCCGCGAACATCGACGAATTTGCGGGCAGTGCGTTTTGTTTCCATAGTTGACCTCTGTTTCGGTATGATAATTATATCTTCGCACAACGATGGGTGATAGACACGCCTTTTCACTAAAGTATTCAGCAATCAGACTAAAGACTGATTTTAGCTCGCAAGGAATGACAGCGCTTGACATGCTTACATAAGTATAGTAAAATAATAGATAGTCGCAATTGAAACAACCCATTCATGTGCGATACGAATGGAGGTAATTGATATGAAATATCGGATCCAATTAGATACCCAGACGCAACAGTTTATTGCGATCGACCCAAGCAACCAAAACCACATTGGTCGCGGCGCTACGATCGAGCAAGCCGTTGCGCAACTTAATCGGTAATTAAGGTGCCAAGCCTGAAGCCATCGTGCTTCAGGCTTTTTATTTTGCCGTTGACGCGCAAACACTTTCTCGGGGTCAAAGACACATGTTATACTTAATGTCCTTGGCAGGGGCGGGTCCGCGCATTCAGCGGGCCTTTTTTCTCTGCTCGCAGGTAAGCTCGCAGCATGAGCAGGCCAGCGACAATGCCAATCATCCACAGAATATAAAAGACGCTGAACCATCCCCAGCCGTATATCTTTGTTGCCAGCGTGGCCAAGGTCAGGATCACGAGGCCGGTCACGATAAAGTTGATGGGCTGGTGCAGCCGGGCGGTGGTGGTGGCGACCAGGCCGCCGGTGATCAGAAAAATTAAGCTGTTCAATGCAATCGTCATGGGCCTCAACTCCTCGTCATTAGTATAGTCGAGGGGGCGGCTGCCAACAATGATATTTCCCCGTGAGGCTGGCAAGGCTTTTTCCTTGACGGGTACGCAGATTCTGCTTGCGTCAGGGGCTGCAATCTGATAAACTCGTTACGTTGTATTTGTCACCCCTCATCTGCAACCGCACAACGTCAGGTATCAAAGCCTAGCACCTGGCTTGGCGAGTCTTCAGGGGAAAAAGCCTACGGGCAACAGGAGGTGCACAAGATGTACGCAATTATCAAAACCGGCGGCAAGCAGTACAAAGCCGAAGTCGGGGAAGCACTTTACGTCGAAAAGCTCGATGTTGAAGAAGGCAAGACTGTCACGTTTGACCAGGTGATCCTGGTCGGCGGCGAAGGCGATGCCAAAATCGGCACGCCAACGATCGATGGTGCGACCGTCACTGGTAAAGTTGAGAAGCAAGGGCGCGAAAAGAAGGTTGTTACCTACAAGTACAAGCCTAAGAAGCATCAACACCAGAAGAAGGGTCACCGTCAGCCTTACACGAAAGTTGTTATCGACGCGATCAACGCCTAACGGGGTGAACGCATGATCAAAGCACGCTTTCAGCGGGATGCACGCGGTGACATTGTTCATTTTAACCTGACCGGCCATGCCGACTCAGGGGATTATGGGCATGACATCGTTTGCGCAGCGGTCTCTGCAGTCTCAATCGGCGCCGTCAACGGCATTGAGGCCTTGGCTGGGTTTGAACCCAACGTCAAAGCCGATGAAGTTAACGGGGGCCACTTGGAGCTGACGCTAGATCAACCCGAGGATGGGGAGCAGGCACACATCGCACAGATTCTCCTGGAGAATTTGTTGTTGTCCCTGCAAAGCATCGAGGAAAGCTACGGCGATTATCTCTCGATTTCAACCAAACAAGCCTAATTCAATACTCGGAGGTGTACACAATGTTGAAAATGAATCTTCAGTTCTTCTCTCACCATAAGGGGGGCGGCTCGACTTCTAACGGCCGTAACTCCGCAGGTCGGCGCCTTGGCAGCAAGCGCGCTGATGGCCAATTCGTTTTGGCTGGGAACATCTTGTACCGCCAGCGCGGCACTAAGATCCACCCAGGTGTAAACGTCGGCCGTGGCGGCGACGATACGCTCTTTGCTACAGCTGATGGCGTCGTTAAGTTCGAACGCCTTGGCCGCGATAAGAAGCAAGTATCCGTTTATCCAGCAGAAGCAAAAGCTGAATAATCCAGTAGCGCTCCGGTGACGGGGCGCTTTTTGTATGGTGCGTAGGCCAGCGCACTTAGCCCGACGGCTAGCCTAGCTGAGCACATTGCCGCTGCTTTTAGCGGCGAGGCGCTCAGCGTAGCGAGACGCTCGGGCGTTGCTGGCCGAAGCCCGATTACGTCAAGGTGCGAACCCGAAGCCCGATTACGCCCGGTGCGAAGAGCCTGGGTGTTGTCAGCCCGTCGCCTGTTTAAGTTTCCGAATTTCACTTCTTCAAGGAGGTCATCACATGTCTCGTTTGCAAAACCTGCAGGCTGAGTTGCCTGCACTGAAAGTTGACGCGCTGCTGGTCACAGATCCGGTCAACGTCACGTACCTGACCGGTTTCACTGGCAATGAAAGTGCCCTGCTGGTGGCGAAAGACCACGCCTGGTTCATCACCGATTCTCGCTTCACGGAACAGGTCAAAGTCGAGGTCGACAACGCCGAGCTGGTGCTGCACACGCACGGCTGTTAGGTGAGGCAGGGGTGATCGCTCAGGCCCACGGGTTAAAGACGGTGGGTTTTGAGGGCGATGTGATGACCTACGCCGATTTTCAGAAGTTGCCTAAGCAGGTTGCTTGGCAGGCCACGACCAACGTGGTTCCGGCACTGCGCGAAGTGAAGGACGACCAGGAGCTTAAGCTGATCGAGAAGGCGATTCAAATCGCCGAGGCCGGCTATCAGCACGTTTTGGACACGATCAAACCCGGCCAGACGGAGCTGCAGGTCGCCACTGACCTGGACTTTTACATGCGGTCCCTGGGCGCCAGTGGCACGTCGTTTGAAACCATTGTGGCCTCCGGTAAACGTGCCGCGATGCCTCACGGCGCTGCGACCGATAAGAAGATCGAAGACGGCGATGTCATCACTCTGGATTGGGGCTGTGTGTATCAGGGTTACGTGTCCGACATCACGCGGACGTTTGCGGTGGGTGAACCGGATGCGAAGCTCAAGGCTGTCTACAAGATCGTTTACGACTGCAACAAGGCCACAGCGGCGATGATGGCACCAGGCGTGCTCGGTAAAACGATCAACGGGTTTGCCCACCAGTACATCGAGGACAAGGGCTATGGCCAGTACTTTGGCCACGGCACTGGTCACGGCATCGGCCTGTCGATTCACGAAGGCCCCGGTGCTTGGGGGCCGTATGCGAACACGCCGCAAGCGGAAGGCAACGTCGAAACCGACGAGCCTGGCATTTACATTCCGGACCTGGGTGGGGTGCGAGTCGAAGATGACCTTTTGATCACGAAAAGTGGGGCCAAGTACCTGACCACGCCAGCCCCTAGTGAGTTGCTAGTGGTGCCGGTTCGTAAGTAACACGCCGCCTTTTCCTTGCAAGGGCTTTTGGCGATTGATATAGTTAAGGTTAGCGAAAGAAGATAGGTGGAGGAAATACATGATTTCTGTTAACGATTTTAAAAACGGTTTGACCATCGAAGTTGATGGCGACCTGTGGCGCATTGTCGAATTCCAGCACGTGAAGCCAGGCAAGGGCTCCGCGTTTGTCCGGTCGACGCTGAAGAACCTGCGCACAGGGGCCGTTCAAGAAAAAAAACCTTCCGGGCGACGGAAAAAGTGCAGAAGGCGCAGATCGATACGAAAACCATGCAGTACTTGTACGCTGACGGGGATTCCTATGTCTTCATGGACACGACCACGTACGAACAGTTGACACTGCCGGCCGAAGAGCTGACGGATGCGCTGAAGTACATGAAGGAAAACATGGAAGTGAAGATCATGATGCACGGCAACGAAACGCTGGGTGTCGAGGTGCCAAACACCGTTGATCTGAAAGTCACCGCGACCGAACCTGGTGTTCGTGGCAACACGAGTTCAGGCGGCTCCAAGCCGGCGACCCTGGAAACGGGCCTGGTCGTTCAGGTGCCGTTCTTCATCAATGAGGGCGACGTTTTGTCAATCAATACGCAAGATGGGACATATATCTCCCGCGCGTAATTTTTTTAGGAGGCAGCTCATGGCTGAAGATTCGAACATCATTCTGGCAAACCGGACTGACGCGCAGGGCACCATTGAAATCGTGCCTGAAGTGCTTGAAGTGATCCTGGGGATTGCCGCAGTTTCGGTGGACGGCGTCTATCAAATGCGTGGCACAATGGCCAGCACGATCAATTCTTGGTTCGGCCGGGCCAATCACGGTAAAGGGGTTGACCTGACGGTGGATGGCAAGCGCCTCACGGCCGACGTGTACGTTTACCTTGACTACGGCGTTTCGGTGCCGAAGGTCGCGATGGCGATGCAATCAAGCTGCGCGAACAGCTGCTGTTCATGACGGATCTGACGCTCGACGAGGTCAACGTGCACGTGGTTGGCGTGGTCCCGGAAAAAGCACCAAAGCTTGATCCCGACAATTTGTTCGCAGATGATGCGGATGACGACAACCCAGAGGAAGACAAGTAATGCTAGACAGACATGATACCCGGGCAGCGGCTTTTAAGGCACTCTTTGCTCTAGTCAGCAACCCCGAGGCGAACCGCAGTGACGTGTACGAAGAGGCCTTGCCGGCGCATGAAGAGGCTCCGGCCTACTTAACCACCTTGGTCGATGGCGTTTTGGCCCACCAGGATGAATTGGACGCGCAGATTAGTGCCAAGTTAAAAAAGGGTTGGACGCTGCAGAGGTTGAGCAAAACCGACCTCATTTTGCTGCGCTTGGGTCTGTTTGAGCTTCAATTCGTCCCAGACGTGCCAGACAAGGTCGCGGTCAACGAAGCGCTTGAGCTGGCGAAAACGTATGGTGACGACGCAGACGCGAAGTTTATCAACGGCATCTTGGGGCACTTTGTCAAAGCCTGAATGAGCGCTGGCTGCCGCGACTGCGGCAGCCTTTTTTAGTAATCTGGTAGGATTCCGATGAGAAGCATGGACGCCCCTCGCGTAATCTAGGTAGAATGGTGAGGTTCAATGCGCTTTGGCGCGATCAAAAAGGGGGAACGACCATGACCACGATTCTTGACGGCAAGCGAACATCTAACGCGTTAATGGCTGACCTACAGACAGAAGTTTCAGCACTTAAAAAAACAAGGCGTGACACCGGGGCTGGCGGTGGTGCTGGTCGGCAATGACCCGGCCAGCGCGATATACGTCCGTAACAAGCAGCGACGGGCCGATCAGCTCGGGATTCATTCGGTCATGCGCACGCTGCCAAGTACGGCGATGCAGGCCGAGGTCCTAGCGGTGGTGGCGGAGCTGAATGCTGATGAGTCAATCGATGGCATTTTAGTTCAACTGCCGCTTCCCAAGCAGGTCGATCCCGATGCGGTGGTGGCGGCAATCAATCCGGCGAAGGACGTCGACGGGTTTCACGCCAACAATGTCGGCCGCTTGTGGGAAAATAATCCCGGGGTGGTCGCCTCAACGCCGTTTGGCATTATGGCGCTGCTCAAGCACTACGGCATTGAAGTGGCGGGCAAGCGCGCCGTGATCATCGGCCGTTCCAACATTGTTGGGCGGCCCATGGCGGCACTGCTGCTGAACGCGGACGCGACCGTGACCATTACGCACAGCAAGACCCGCGATTTGTTCGCGGTCACGCGCGAGGCTGACATCCTGGTGGTGGCCATCGGCCGCGCCAAGTTCGTCACCGCAGATGCAGTCAAACCCGGCGCGGTGGTGATCGACGTGGGCATGGACCGCGATGCGGCGGGCAAGCTCGTCGGGGACGTCGATTTTGACAGTGTGTCAAAGGTGGCGTCGGCAATCACGCCGGTGCCGGGTGGTGTTGGCCCGATGACCATTGCGGCGCTCATGATCCAGACGGTAGAACTAGCAAAGAGGCATCATCATGCTGAACCCGAGTATCTGACGGTCAGTTTGCTGACCGAATATCTGCGTCGCAAATTCGACCTCGACCCATATTTGAGCAAGGTCTATTTGACGGGCGAAATCACGAATTTTCGCAAGCGGCCTGGTCACCAGTACTTTTCCCTGAAGGACGAGCACGCTAAGATCAACGTGGTGATGTTTAAAAGCGCCTTTGCCCGGCTCAAATTCGAACCCAAGGAAGGCGACACCGTCCGCGTCGTTGGGCGTGTCACCTTGTATCCGGCCAGCGGCCAGTACCAGATTGTCATTGAACAAATGGCCCCAGAAGGCGTCGGCGAACTCTACCTCGCGTACGAGCAGCTGAAAAAGAAATTGTCTGACGAAGGCTTGTTCGCTAAGAACCAGCGGCCGCTGCGCCTGTTTCCGAAGCGCGTGGCGGTGATCACCAGTCCCAGTGGGGCCGTCATTCAGGACATCATGACCACCGTGGCCCGGCGGTACCCGATCCTGCAGATTGTGCTGTTCCCGGCGCAGGTCCAAGGCAACCAGGCCGCGGCCACGATTGTCACCCAGCTGCGGCGCGTGAAGGCCATGGGTGGGTTTGACGCTTTGATCATTGGGCGCGGCGGCGGCTCGATTGAAGACCTGTGGCCGTTCAACGAGGAAAGCGTCGCGCGCGCCTTGGCCGACATGCCGATGCCCATCGTCAGCTCGGTTGGCCACGAAACGGATACGACCATCACCGATTTTGTCGCGGATCACCGGGCCGCCACGCCGACGGCTGCCGCCGAGCTCGTCACGTCGGTCAAGCTGACCGACGGCATTACGCGGCTCCAAGAGGACCAGCTGCGCATTCGGCAAGCGATGCAAAACCGCATCCAGGCCGCTCGTGACCGGCTGAACCGCTCTGCGCAATCCGTTGTGCTCACGCAGCCCGGCCGGTTGTACGATCAGTACCTGCAGCAGGTCGACCAGTTAAAAGTGCGGCTGCAGACCGCCGAGCAGAATCAGCTCACGGCACTGGCCCAGCGGGTGCGCCTGGCCGAGACCAGCTTGAACCCCAGGCAGCTGAGTGTCCGCGTGGCAAATACCCGGCAGACAGTGGTCAATGATCGCCGGCGGCTGCAAAGTGCCGCGCAGGTGATCATCAAAAGTCAGCGCCAGCGCTTCGACCTGGCGAACGATGCGCTGGATCATTTGGGGCCAGACCAGATCCTCGGCCGCGGCTACAGTTATGTCACCAGTCCGCGCGGTAAGGCCCTGACTAAAGTTGGAGACTTTAAACCTGGCGCGAAGGCGCTGATCCACGTTGAAGACGGCACCGTGCCAGTCGTGGTTGAAGAAAGGAAGCAGAAGAATGGCTGATTCAAAGGAACCGACGTTTGAGGAAAAATTGCAGCAACTAGAAACCATTGTTAATCAGCTCGAACAGGGCCAAGTGCCGCTTGAAGAGGCGCTGAAGCAGTACAAGGCTGGCATCAAGCTGTCCAGTGAGCTGGAGGCCACCTTAAAGAACGCAGAGCAAACCGTCACCCAAATGGTCAAGGATGATGGCACGGTCGAAGCATTCGACCCTAAGGCAGCAAACAAAAATGCTTAAGGAAACCGCTGCTTGGCTCAAACCCGTTCAGCAGACGCTTGACGATTATTTGGCCACGGTCAACAATCCGCACCTCCAGGCCGCCATGGCCTACTCGGTTGACGCCGGTGGCAAGCGGCTGCGGCCACTGCTGTTGCTGGCGGTCGTCACCACGTTTGGCGGCGATGGTGAGCAAGCACTGCCGGCTGCCGCGGCGCTGGAGCTGCTGCACACCTATTCGTTGATCCACGATGATTTGCCGGCCATGGATAACGATGACCTGCGGCGCGGGAAGAAAACAAGCCACAAGCAGTTTGACGAGGCCACAGCGATCCTCGCCGGGGATGCCCTGCAAAGCGCGGCGTTTGAGCTGCTGGCTCAAACCAAAGTGGCACCGGCCACGCTGGTTGGCCTCGTGCAGACGTTTGCCCGTGCCGTTGGTCCTAACGGCATGGTCGGCGGGCAGGTCATGGACATGGATGCCCAGGGCCACCAGATCGACTTGCAAACGCTACTGCAGCTGCAGGCGGAGAAAACCGGTGCCTTGCTGACGGCCGCGGCGGATATGGGTGCGCAACTTGCCCATGTCAGCGCCAGCGATGCCCGCGGCGTGCACGTGTTTGCCGCGGCGTTCGGGCGGGCGTTTCAGATTCAAGACGACATTAACGATGTCACTGAAACCGCGGCCCAGCTGGGCAAAACCCCGAACAAGGACGTGGCGGAAGGCAAGGCCACTTACCCCAGCTTGCTGGGGCTGGCTGCAACGCGCCAAGTGTTAGCCGAAGAAGTGGTCAAGGCCCAAGCGGCCGCCAGTGACTTGAGTGTCCCGGCGCCGCAACTGAAGGCACTGCTGGATTATTTTGAAACGGAGAAGCAATGAGTAAAGAACGAGTCGATGTCCTGCTGGTTGAGCAGGGGCTGTTTGAATCACGCGAGCAGGCCAAGCGCGCGGTCATGGCAGGTGAAGTCTATGATCAAAATAACGAGCGGCAGGACAAGCCAGGGGTGAAGATCGCTGGTGATTCCGTGCTGCACGTGAAAGGCAAGAAGATGCCTTACGTCAGCCGCGGTGGCCTCAAGCTGGCCAAGGCGCTCAAGGTCTTTGACCTCGACCTGAAGGGCAAAACCGTGCTCGACATCGGGTCCTCGACTGGCGGTTTCACCGATGTGGCGTTGCAAAATGGCGCCAAGCTGGGGTACGCGCTGGACGTTGGCACTAATCAGCTCGCCTGGAAGATTCGGGAAGACCCACGCGTGGTTGTGATGGAGCAGACCAATTTTCGCTACAGTAAGCCGGAGGACTTCACCCACGGACCGGTCGAGTTTGCCATGACCGACGTGTCTTTCATTTCGCTGAAGCTGATTTTGCCACCGCTGCACGCGATTTTGCAGCCAGGCGGGCACGCCGTCGCGCTGATCAAGCCGCAGTTCGAGGCAGGCCGCAAGCACGTCGGTAAAAAAGGCATCGTGCGCGATCCCGCTGTGCACAAGGCCGTCCTGCAAACAATTGTGGATTTTGCCTTAGGCGCCGGCTACAACGTGCTGGGGCTCGACTTTTCGCCCATCACCGGCGGCGAGGGCAACATCGAGTTTTTGATTCATTTGCAAAACGCTGAGATTCCGGGAGTGAAGGCACCAGACGTTGATGTTGACCAGACGCTGGCGGCCGCATACGCCGAGCTTAAGCCTGCACACGTTAAGCATTAGTGAATATCTATTCATTTGTTTTTAGACTTTATGCACGGTGTTGTATAATTAAGGGCGAAAGCAGGTGAGTGGATGCAAAAGAATGAACGTCAGGCTCAGATCAGAGCCTTAGTGGAAAGCACCCCGATCGAGCGCCAAGGCGATTTTGTCGCGGCGCTGGCTGGGCGCGGGATCAAAGTGACCCAGGCGACGATTTCTCGCGACATCAAGGAGATGCAGCTGGTCAAAGTGCCAATGACCAACGGCCATTATCGCTACTCGCTGCCGCCGGAACGCCAACTTGCCCCTCAGGACAAACTGCGCCGCACGCTTCAGGCCGCCTACTTGCGCGGGGACGTGATGGACCAGTTTGTCTATCTTGTGATGTCACCAGGCACGGCGCCGGCGGTTGGGAGCCTGATCGAACGGTTGGATGATGCGCGCATTTTTGCGACGATTGCCGGGGATGCCTCGATCCTGTTGGTCTGCCGCGGGGCGGCCGAAGCTAAATTGGTCCTGAAAATGCTGGACGAAATGGTGTGAGCGAATGCTGCAAGAATTAGTGATCCATGACTTTGCCATCATTGAAGACCTTGAGCTGAGCTTTGAGGCGGGCATGACGACCCTGACCGGGGAAACCGGCGCCGGCAAGTCGATCATCATCGACGCGGTGGGGCTTTTGGCTGGCAGTCGGGGGTCGGCAGATTTTGTGCGCACCGGTGCCAACAAGGCGACCCTGCAGGGGTTGTTTGATGCCACTGCCAACCCGCGGACGCCGGAAGTGATGGCCCAGTTCGGCCTCGCACCGGACGACGGGATGGTGCTGCTGCAGCGCGAGCTTTACGCGTCAGGGCGTAACCTCTGCCGGGTCAACGGCGAGTTGGTGAACACCGCCACACTGCGGGCGATTGGCGAGACGCTGGTCGATATTCACGGTCAAAATGAGCATCAGCAGTTGGTGCATCCGGAGACTCACCTCGGGCTGCTGGATCAGTTTGCCGGCGCTAAGGTGGGCAAGCTGCTGGCCGCTTATCAGGCGCAGTATGCGACCTATCAAAAGGACCAGGTGACGCTGACGAAAAAGCACCAAAACGAGCGCGAGTGGGCCCAGCGACTGGACATGTTGAAGTTCCAAGTCAACGAGATTCAAAGCGCCGAGCTGAAGCCCACTGAGGAAGACGAGCTGATTGCCGAGCGCGACCGGTTGGCTAATTTTCAAAAAAATCTCCGACGCGCTGACGCAAAGCTATGAGCTGTTGACCGAGTCCGAGGTTAGCCCGCTGGATCAAATCGGTGAGATCATGGGCAACTTGCAAAGTATTGCCGATCTGGACCCCTCATACGCCAAGTTGGCAGACTCGATTCAGTCGGTGTACTACGGGTTGCAGGACGTTCAAGGCGACTTGTCGCGGCAGGTGGACACGCTGGAGTACGACGACGGGCGCCTGGATGAGGTCGAAAAGCGGCTTGAGTTGATCTCACAACTGGAGCGCAAGTACGGGGCCGACCTCAAAGCGGTCATTGCTTACGGCGCAAAGGCCGATGCTGAGCTGGCCTCGATGACGGCTAACGATGCGGATGAGGAAGGCCTGGAAAAGCGCGTGACTGCCGAGCACCAGGCGCTGCTGAAGCTGGGGGCGCAGCTGCGTTCTGCCCGTAAACACGCGGCAAATCAGCTCATCAGTGCGATCCACGGTCAGCTCAAGGCCCTGTACATGGAAAAAACTGTCTTTTCGGTGCGGTTTAGCAAGCTGCCGGCTGACACGCTGCGGTCGGATGGCATTGACAACGTGGAGTTTTACATTCAGACCAACCCAGGCGAGGCCGCTAAGCCATTAGCCAAAATTGCCAGTGGCGGTGAACTGTCCCGCATCATGCTGGCGCTGAAGACCATTTTTGCCGAAACGGACGGCGTGACCTCGATCATTTTCGATGAGGTCGACACCGGCGTTTCAGGCCGGGTCGCACAGGCAATCGCCAACAAAATTTCGGCCATTGCGCGCCACTCGCAGGTGCTGTGCATCAGTCACCTGCCGCAGGTGGCGGCAATGTCGGACCACGAGTTTCTGATCCAAAAGCAGGTCGCCAAGGGCCGCACCACGACCAGCGTCACGAAGTTAGACCACGCAGGCCGGGTTCAAGAAATCGCGCGGATGCTTGCGGGCGAACAGGTCACCAAATTATCGGTGGCGCACGCGTCTGAGATGCTGAAGCTGGCCGAAGAGGCGAAGCAGCAGTAGGCGCCGAAATCGGATCACAAACAGGCTTAGACAAAATTAGCCTAGTCGCGTTCCACAAAGCAACGCCCAGACACACAAACGTCCCTGCATCGCGATTCGAAGTGCGAATCGTGATGCAGGGACGCCTGCGTTTTGGGCTAAAACCGCTTTGTGTCTCAGCCTTGCGCATTAACTTCAGGCTCGCTGTAAATAAGAGACCTGCGTGAGATTAACGACACGGTACACGTTACTGCGGTATGCTTGAAGGAGATACCGAT
This sequence comes from Lacticaseibacillus camelliae DSM 22697 = JCM 13995, assembly GCF_001311195.1. Lineage (GTDB taxonomy): Bacteria > Bacillota > Bacilli > Lactobacillales > Lactobacillaceae > Lacticaseibacillus > Lacticaseibacillus camelliae. The sequence continues at coordinate 13,722 of NZ_BBAJ01000022.1, read as the reverse complement.
CACCGCTGAGCCGGCGGGTGAGATGGCCGACCACGGCCTCGTCTTCGCCCTTGAAGTTTAGCGCGACGCGATAGTGCCGGGTGAACGCCTGGGCCGCAAACTGGTTGACCTGCTTGCCCGGCATGACCACTGCCGGTTCGGTGAGGGCAAAAAACTCACGCGTAGATTTGATTAGCTGATGTGAAACAGACTGCAGTGCACTCGTTTTGTTTTCCATAATGGCGCCTCCGAACACTCGTTCTATTTAGTAACTTCATTATGCAAACAATTGTTCGATTTGTCAATCACTTCGACAAAATATTTTTCGAAAGGGGAAATGTTGATGACACTTGGATTGGTTCTGGGCGGCGGTGGCGCGCGCGGCGCGTTTCAGGCCGGGGCGCTGGCCGCGCTGGCGACAAGTCAACTGCAACCAGACTTCGTGCTTGGCACCTCGATTGGGGCGATCAACGCACTGGGCACGACGAAGTTGCCGGCGGCGGAGCTTGTGCAATGGTGGTTGACAAAAGTGCCGAGAAACATGTTTTTTTCGCCGCAACGGTGAGGTGCCATACGCGAGTTTGCTCCGTGATTTAGTGGCTCGGCCCACCATTCATGCGTGGCCTGTGTTGATTTTGACGGCTGCGCTGCCAACCATGCGCCAGCACGTTGTCACGTTGACGGGCAAGCCAGAAGAGGTGCAGCTGCAGTGGTTACTGGCCAGTTCGGCGATCCCACGTGTCTACCCGAAGGTGACCATTGCCGCGACTCACTATGTCGATGGGGGCATGGTCAATGATTTGCCGGTCGACGTGGCGCGAGATTTAGGTGCGACCCAGATCATCAGCATCGGTGCCGGCGGGCTGGGCCCAAAGCCCGAAATGACGGCCCGGTTGCACCTGGACGTGCCCAAGTGGGCGCCCAACATCTTGGACTTTCGGCAAAAGCCCCGTCCGCGCTTGCTGCAGGCCGGTTGGCAGATGGCGGAAAAAAATGATGAAAACCCCGGAATTTAAGGCTTTGCTCCCCAACCGGACTTGATATTTGACGGGGCAAAATGCATAATGTTTTTAACACTAATGACGAAAGAGGTTAAATCATGCATGAACGGGGAATGCTGATCGTTTTGTCGGGACCAAGTGGGGTCGGCAAGGGGACGGTCCGGCAGGCCATGCTCGCTGATGACTTTCGCGATTTTCAGTACTCGGTCTCGATGACGACGAGAAAACCGCGGCCAGGCGAACAAGACGGGGTCGATTATTATTTTCGGACTAAAGAACAATTCGAGGCCGAAATCGCGGCCGGGCAGATGCTCGAGTACGCGAAATACGTCGACAATTATTACGGCACTCCGTTGAAGTATGTGAATAAGACGCTCGATAGCGGCCGCGATGTGCTACTGGAGATTGAGGTCAACGGCGCCATGCAGGTGCGGGAAAAGTGCCCGGATGGCGTGTTTATTTTTCTGACGCCGCCGGATCTGATGGAGCTCAAGCACCGGCTGATCGGCCGCGGCACGGATTCTGAAGACGTGATCAACAAGCGCGTCAAGCAGGCCGCGCAAGAGATCAAGATGATGGAAAACTACGATTACGCGGTCGTCAACGACGAAGTGCCCAAGGCGTGCAAGCGCATCGAGCGGATCATCGAAAGCGAGCACCTGCGCGTCCCGCGCGTTATCGATAAGTACCGGAATATGGTAAACTAGACCAGAGTGCCGAGCTAGCTGCTCGGGCGTTGGCCAGTGGAACAAGCTTATGACCAGTTGTGCAGCCAGCCCCACTGAGCCTGGCGGCGCACGTGTACGGGCGAGAACGCCCGCACCATAGGCTTGCCCTGACATGATTAAGGAGAAGATTAACATGATTATTTACCCATCAATTGATACCCTGCTGGACCGGATCCCGTCTCGTTATTCTCTGGCAGTGCTTGCGGCAAAGCGCGCACATGAGCTGGAACAAGGTGGCATCAAAATGTTGCCTGAGTACAAGTCGTTGAAAAAAAAGTCGGCCAGGCGCTTGAAGAAATCGCGGCCGGTGATGTGATCATCGATCCGGACTCGAAGCTGAAGGAACGCGACGCGGAAAAGTTGGACCACAAAGAAGACTAAACAGGCAGTGGGTGAACGTAATCGCGTTTGCCTTTTTCTTTGCTGTGGCCAGCATTCCCACTGCAGAATTTTCCTCCCCATTTTTCGGCAAGGGGCCTATAATTAGGCTTATGGTTTGAACGCTGCCGCTCTTTCGAAAGGATTGTCGAGTGTTTTGCGGTTTGTGTGAGCTTAAAGGTATGTATAAAACTGTGAATGTAGAAGTCCGAGCAACCAAAACCTCACTTCGTGTCAGGGGGCATGGGGGGCAGTCATGTCAGCGCAAGCGTTAGCATGGCTGTTTTTTTGTGGCCTGCAGCCATGTCTGGTGCCCATACCAGCCAGGTCAAAACTTCTCGGTGGTGAATGTTTGCTATAATGAAGGACGAAACGGAGGGTGACACATGGCAAAGAAAATCGGGGTATTCGTGACAGGTGGGATCGCCGCTTACAAGACGCCGAACCTGGTTCGCCTTCTGATCAAGGCAGGGTTCGAAGTGCGGGTGGCGATGACGCCTGCCGCGGCAAATTTTGTGACAGTGCAGAGCCTGGCCACGGTCAGCAAACACGCCGTTTTAACGGATGCCGCGGAGTTCGCTGTGCCTGAACACGTCGCGCACGTTGAGCTGGCCCGCTGGATGGACCTGGCCATAGTGGTGCCGGCAACGGCGAACACCTTGGCCAAAATGGCGATGGGGCTGGCCGACAATGTGGTCACCACCACACTGTTGGCGTTTGCTGGGCTGAAGCTGGTCGCCCCGGCGATGAACGATAAAATGTGGGCCAATCCGCAGACCCAGGCGAACCTGGCGCATTTGCAGCAGCAAGGCGTCCAGGTACTGCCGCCTGCCACTGGCTTTCTCGCAGAAGGATACAGCGGCAAGGGCCGCCTGCCCGACGAGGCGGAAATCGTCTTGTTTGCGCAGCTGGCAACCACGGATCAATATTTGGCCCACACCCGGGTAGTGGTGACGGCAGGCGGCACGCGTGAGCGCCTGGATCCAGTCCGTTATTTGACCAACGATTCTTCGGGGAAGATGGGCACGGCACTGGCCAACGCGGCGGCTGCAGCAGGTGCCGAAGTGACCTTGGTGACGGCGGCGCACCAGGTCACGCTGCCGGGCGTCACCGTGGTGCCCGTGACGACTGCCAAGGACATGAACACTGCGGTCCAAGCGCGGTTTGCGGAGACAGACATTGTGATCATGGCGGCGGCCGTGGCAGATTTTCGGCCAAGCGAAACGGCGAATCATAAGCTGAAGAAAACCGGCGACCAGGGGCTGGCGCTCAACTTAGTGCAAAACCCTGACATCTTAGCAACGCTGGGCACGCAAAGAACGCATCAGTTCGTGGCGGGGTTTGCGGCTGAAACGGACAAGTTGCTGGTCAATGCTGAAGCCAAGCTGGCGCGCAAGCACGTTGATATGCTGATTGCCAACCAGGTCGGCAAGGGCCAGGGCTTCAATCAGGACGACAACGCGGTGACCCTCCTGCAGCCGGGACAACCGCCGGTCAGCCTGCCGCGGGCGGCTAAACTTGTGCTTGCGCAGCAGATCTTACGTTACATTCAGGAGGCGCGTGCATGAAGGTAGCCAAAGTTATTGTTGACGTGCCGACCATGCAAACGGACCGGCCATTTGATTACGCCATTCCGCAGGCGCTTGAGGAGCGCATCCAGCCGGGGATGCGCGTGTGGGTCCAGTTTGGTCAGGGCAAGCGTGAAGTTTCGGGCATGGTCGTCGCCCTGGCGGATCACGCCGACTTTGATGGTGAGCTCAAGCCGATTCTTGCTGCACTCGATTACGCGCCGGTGATGAATCAGGAGACGCTGGCCTTGTCTCACTGGCTGGCGCAAACCACGTACGCGTTTTGGATCACATGTATTCAAACCATGCTGCCGGCGATGCTGAAAGTTGATACCATCAAAAGCGTGTCACTGAGCGCCAACCCCACGGCGGAGGCGCAGGCGCTGCTGGCCGGTCAGGACCGCCTGGTGCTGGACAGCCACACCGAGGCGAGCGTGTCGGCACAAGTGATGCGGCTGATCGACCAGGGAGCCTTGACGCTGCACTATGCGCGTAAGGACCGGGCCAAGGTCAAAACGGAACAGTATATCGTTCCGCTGAAAACTGCGTCTGAGTACGCCGCCTTGCGCCAAAGCGTCCGCGCCAATGCGACCAAGCAGCTCCAAGTGATCACGGCGCTGCGCACATGGGTCAACGGCGGCACAGAGCCGGCCTTGACCGCAGCCGTCAACAATGGCGACGTTGACCGCGCGGCGGTTCACGCGGCCGCCAAGAAGGGCTGGCTGCGTTTGGACGCGCGTGAAGTCTACCGTGCGCCTTACGATGATCTCGATCACGGCGAGCGGACTCAGCCGCTGACGCTCACACCTGACCAAGCCAAAGTGGTCAAGACGGTGGACGCTGCGGTCACCAGCAAGCAGCCCACCACTTTTCTGCTTGAAGGGGTCACCGGTTCGGGCAAAACTGAGGTGTACCTTCAAGTCATCGCTCAGGCGCTCAAGGAAGGCCGCAACGCGATGATGCTGGTGCCTGAAATCGCGCTGACACCGCAAATGGTCCACCGCGTCAAGGGCCGCTTTGGCCGCGAAGTGGCGGTCATGCACTCGGGTCTTTCCGAAGGCGAGAAGTTTGATGAGTGGCGGCGCATTCAGCGCGGCGAGGCGCAGGTCGTCGTGGGCGCACGGTCGGCCGCGTTTGCGCCGTTGACCAACATCGGTGTGTTCATCATTGACGAGGAGCACGAAACCTCCTACAAACAGGATGATGCGCCGCGCTACCATGCCCGCGACGTGATCTTACACCGCGCCGCAACGTTTGGGGCGCCAGTGGTGCTGGGGTCGGCCACGCCAAGCTTGGAATCGCGTGCTCGCGCCGAAAAAGGCGTGTATACTTTGCTGAGGCTGCCAAGCCGGATCAATCGTCAGCCGCTGCCGCAAGTGCACATTGTGGACATGCGTGAGGCGTACAAGCAGGGGGGCAAGGACGATTTTTCCAAGGCTTTGCTTGATGCCTTGCAGCTGCGACTTGATCGCCACGAGCAAAGCGTGCTGCTGCTCAACAAACGGGGCTTTTCCAGCTTTGTGATGTGCCGCGAATGTGGCTACCGGGTGCAGTGTCCCAACTGCGACATCAGCCTGACGCTGCACATGGACACGCACACGCTGCGCTGCCACTACTGCGGCCACGAGGAACCGATCCCGACCGTCTGCCCGAGCTGCGGGTCGCGCAAGATCCGTTACTACGGCACGGGTACCGAAAAGGTCGAGGCCAGTCTGAATCAGCTCTTGCCGGCCGCGCGGGTGCTGCGCATGGACGTTGACACCACGCGCCGCAAGGGTGGCCACGAAAAAAAATCCTTGCGGCGTTTGGCGCACACGAGGCCGACATTCTGCTCGGCACCCAGATGATCGCCAAGGGGCTGGACTTTCCTGACGTCACGCTGGTTGGCGTCATCAACGCCGACACCGGCCTGGGCATGCCGGATTTTCGCGCCAGCGAGCGCACGTTCGACTTGCTGACGCAGGTCTCCGGCCGGGCCGGTCGGGCCGACAAGCCGGGGGAGGTGTTCGTTCAAACCTTCAACCCCGACCATTACGCGATTCAGTACGCACAGGCGCAAAACTACGAGGGCTTCTTCCGTCAAGAGATGGCGATCCGCCACCGCGGCGATTACCCGCCGTACTACTTCACCACCAAGGTGACGGTCAGCCACCAGCAGGAGGAGGCCGCGGCCAAGCTGATCTACCAACTTGCCAAGCAGCTGACCGACACGCTGTCCGCGTCCGCGGTCCTGCTGGGGCCGACGCCGGGGCCAATCGCCCGGCTCAAGAACCGTTACATTTACCAACTGGTGATCAAGTATAAACAAGAGCCGCAGCTCGACCAGACGCTAACCAAGATTTTGGACGAAACTCAGGTCGGGACGCGCAACGGCTATTTTGTCGGCATCGACAAAGAGCCGCTGACATTCATTTAAGGAGACTATATGACTAGTGTAATTTTTATGGGCACGCCGCAGTTTGCCGTGCCGATCTTAGAAGCCGTCGCCAAGGACTATGATGTTCTGGCCGTCGTCACCCAGCCGGATCGTCCCGTGGGCCGCAAGCAGAAGCTGACCCAGTCGCCGGTGAAGCAAGCCGCCGTCAAGTTGGGCGTGAAAGTCCTGCAGCCGAAAAAGCTTGGGGGCAGTCCCGAGCTGGCCGAAGCAATCGCGCTTGCGCCGGATCTGATCATCACTGCGGCATACGGCCAGTTCTTGCCGACCAAGTTCCTGAACGCGGCCAAGATCACGGCCGTCAACGTCCATGGCTCACTGCTGCCCAAGTATCGCGGTGGCGCGCCGATTCAGTACAGCATCATCAACGGCGACAAAGAAACCGGCGTCACGCTGATCCAGATGGTCAAGAAAATGGATGCCGGGGGCATGTGGGCGCAAACGGCCATTCCGCTGACGCGCGCGGACGACACTGGCACCGTGTTTGATAAGCTCAGCCTGGTCGGCCGGGACCTGTTGATGAAAAAAAACTGCCGGCCATCATTGCCGGTGAACAGCCGATTCCGCAAGACGAAGCGCAAGTCACGTTCTCGCCGACCATCAGCAAGGACCAGGAGCACCTGGATATCACTTTAACCGCGGATCAGCTCGACAACTGGGTGCGCGCACTGCGGCCTGAAATCGGCGGCTGGGTGACGCTGATGGGCGAGCGCGTGAAGCTGTGGGCGATCACGCCGCTGGCTTCGACCACTGACGCCCAGCCCGGCATCGTGGTCGAACGCAGCAAAAAAACGCCTAGTCGTGGCGGCCGGTGCGGGGACGACGTTTGCCATCAATCAGCTGCAGCCGGCGGGCAAGGGCAAGCAACCCATCGCCGCGTTTTTAAACGGGGCTGGCCGCAGCATTCAAGAAGGAGACCAAATCATTGCCGAAAACTGATCCGCGTACCGTCGCCGTTAACATTCTGACCCGCGTCACCACCAAGGCAGTTACGCCAATCTGGCGCTGGACGCGCAGCTGAAGAAAAGTGACCTCAGCGAGCGCGATGCGGCGCTCACGACCAACATTGTCTACGGGGTCATCCAGCATGGGATCACGCTGGATTACTACCTCAAGCCCTTCGTGCGCGATCGCAAGCTCGACCCGTGGGTCCACGTCCTGCTCCAAACCGCTGTTTACCAGCTCGTCTATCTGGACCGGATCCCGGCGCGCGCCATTTTCAACGAGTCGACCAAGATCGCTAAGAAAATGGGCAATCTCGGCATCGGTCAGTACGTCACGGCGATTTTGCGGCACTTACAACGCAGCGAGGTCCCGGACCTGACCAAAATCGAGCCGGTCGCTAAGCGCCTGTCGATCACGTACAGCGTGCCGGAGTGGCTGACGGCCAAGCTGATCTGCCAGCTGGGGGCGGAGAAAACCGAGTCGATTTTTAAGACGATCGATCAGCCGGCCGGCGCATCGCTGCGTGTCAACACCACGAAGGCGACCCCGGCAGCAGTTGCCGAAGCCCTGGAACCCGAGTTTCCGAGTATTCGCGAAAGCGCGCTGACGCCGGTTGGCCTCGTAGCCGACGGCGGGCACCTGGCTGGCACTGCTGAGTTTGCGGACGGGCTGTACACGATTCAGGACGAAAGCTCCATGCTTGTGGCGCCGAGTCTCGACGTGCAGCCGAGCAGCCGCGTGCTGGACGCCTGCGCGGCCCCAGGCGGCAAAACCACGCACATCGCGCAGTACCTAGATCCCGCCCAGGGCGGTGAGGTCGTGGCGCTCGATCTGCATCCCCATAAGGTGCGCCTGATCGAGCAAAACGCCAAGCGCCTGGGCCTTGAAGACCGCGTGCACGCAACGCAGATGGACGCACGCGAAGCCGGTGCCCATTTTGCGGCGGCAAGCTTTGACCGCATCTTGGTCGATGCGCCATGCTCAGGGCTAGGCCTGCTGCGGCGCAAACCGGAGATTCGCTACAGCAAGCACCCTGAGGACCTGGTGAACCTACCCAAGATCCAGTTGGCGCTGCTGAGCGCGGTTGCACCTTTACTAAAAGTGAATGGACGCTTGACCTACAGTACGTGTACCATGGTGACAGAGGAAAACCAGGGCGTGGTCGAAAGCTTTTTGGCCGCGCACCCGGAGTACGTGCAGGTGCCGGTCAAAGTTGACCGGCCGCTTGACCGGGCGCACAACGCGCCGGCCCTGCAACTTTTTCCCGACGATTACGGCACGGACGGCTTTTTCATTGCCAGCTTCGTGCGAAAGTAGGACGATCTTATGGAATACACCTATCGGACAGACATCGGCCGGAAGCGGCCAAATAATCAGGACTACGTGGGGCTGTTTGCGAACACTGCCGGCGTAACGCTGGCGATTGTTGCCGACGGCATGGGCGCCACCAAGGCGGCGATGTCGCCTCGGAAATGGCCGTCTCTCACCTAGGTCACGCCTTTGAAGCCACGCAGAACACTGATGTGGAAAAAATTGTGCGGTGGCTCATTTTTGAGCTGCAGCAGGAAAACTCGGTGATCCTGGAAAAGGCGCAGCACTTTGCCGATCTCACGGGGATGGGCACGACGCTGGTCGCCGTCATCATCTCAGGCTCGCGCTTTGTGGTCGCCAACATTGGCGATTCACGGGCTTATTTGTATCGCCACGACCGCCTCATTCAGATCACCGAGGATCACTCGCTGGTCAATGAATTGGTGCGCCGCGGCGAGCTGACGCGCGAGGAAGCCGAAAAATTTCCTCAGCGCAACGTCATCACGCGCAGCCTTGGCGTGTTCGAAGACGTCGATGCCGATGTGACGATCTACGACATGGAGTACGACGATTATCTGCTGCTGTGCTCCGATGGGCTGACGAAACAGGTCAAAGACGCCGCAATCGCCAAGGTGATCGGCGGCAGCCAGCCGCTCGGGGCAAAAGCCCAGCAGCTGATCGACATGGCCAACGCAGCCGGTGGGCCCGATAACATCTCCGCTTTGATCATTCATCAGGATTGGAGGGAGCAGCCGTGATCGAACCTGGCTACATTTTGAACGAGCGTTACAAGCTGCTCAAAACTCTGGGCGAAGGGGGCATGGCCAATGTTTACCTGGCGCATGACCTGATTTTGGACCGCGACGTGGCCGTCAAGGTGCTGCGCCTCGACCTGCAAAATGATCCCGACACCAAGCGCCGCTTCCAGCGCGAGGCGATGGCGACCACCGAGCTGGTCCACCCGAACATTGTGTCGATTTACGATGTCGGCGAAAGCAACGACCAGCAGTACTTGGTCATGGAATACGTCCGCGGCTCTGACCTGAAAAAGTACATCGTCGAGCATTTTCCCATTCCGTACCAGCGCGTGATCGACATCATGGAACAGATCCTCGCCGGCATTCAGGTGGCGCATGATCACAACATCATTCACCGCGATCTGAAGCCGCAAAACATCATGATCGACCAGGACGGCAACGCAAAAATCACTGATTTTGGTATTGCCGTGGCGCTGTCGGACAACTCGATGACTCAAACCAACTCGCTCCTGGGCTCCGTGCATTACCTGAGCCCGGAGCAGGCCCGCGGCAGCATGCCGACCAAGCAAAGCGACATCTACGCGCTGGGGATCATCTTATTCGAGATGCTGACCGGCACCGTGCCGTTTGAAGGCGACTCGGCGGTGTCCATCGCCCTTAAGCACTTCCAAGAGGACATGCCGAGTGTTCGCGAGTTTGACCCGCGCATTCCCCAAGCCTTGGAGAACGTGGTGCTGAAAGCCACCGCCAAGGACCCGGCCAATCGTTACACCTCGCTGACGCCATGGCGGCCGACCTGAAGACCTCGCTGTCCCCGGCGCGCGCCCATGAGGAAAAGTTTGTGCCGGACGCAACCGACCTTGACGAGACCAAGGTCATGCCGATGGTCGGCTCGACTGCAGCCGAGCAGCAGGTGCAGGCGGCCACGACGGCGCCGACCACGCGGGAAACCGCATCGCCTGATGACAGCAGCCAGAAACGGCCCAAGCAGGCGGGCAAGCACGGCTGGCGGAAGTACTGGCCGTTTGTGCTGGCCGGGGTCATTGTGGCGGCAATCATCTTGTTTGTCGTCCTGTCCCTGACCGGTGGCAGCAAAGAGGCCACCGTGCCCATGCTCAGTGGGATGAGTCGCACCCAGGCTGAAAGTGCCCTTGAAGCGGCCAACCTGGAGCTGGGCAAGGAGACCAAGCGTGCCTCCAGCAAGGTCGCCAAGAACCGGGTCATTGAATCCGACCCGGACGCCGGCAGCACGGTCAAAGCCGGCAGTAGCGTGGACATTGTGGTCAGTTCCGGCGATAAAAAGTATCAACTTGAGGATTACGTCGGGGATGAGTACGCGACCATTAAAGCGCGGCTGGAGAAGGCCGGCTTCACGGTCAAGCGTAAGCGCCGGACCAGTGTCGATATCCCTGCAGGGGAAATCATGGCGCAGAGTTTGGATGCTGGCACCAGTGTGGTCCCAAGCGGACAAACGATCACCTTCACGGTTTCCAGTGGTTCCGCGACGTTCGCCATGCCCGACTTTTCTGGGCAAACTGAAGATCAGGTCAGTGCATGGGCCAGCACTCATGGCATGGTGCTGAAAATCGACACGGCCTACAACGACAGTGTGGCTTCCGGTCAGCTGATCAGTCAGGATCCTCAGGCAGGCAGCGACCTGCACCGTGGGGACACGCTCAATGTGACCTTCTCGAAGGGCAAAGACCCGGCCAGTGCGTCCAGTTCGAGCAGCGCGTCGAGTGACACCACTAAGACGGCGACCCGGACAGTGGCGCTGGAGTACGTGCCATCGGCACTAGCACCTCGGACAGTGACTCATCAAGCAGTGACACTGCCAATAAGATCACCATTTACTTGCAGGACAGCACGCACAGCCTAGGGTCGGTTTACAAGACCATGACCATCACTGCCAACCAAAGCATCACGCTGAACTTCACGCTGAAGAACGGCCAAACGGGCGCGTACCGGATCGAAAATAACGGCAGCGTCGTGCAATCGGAGGATAATATCAGTGGCGACTAACGAAAAAAACCGGGCGCATTATCCGGCAGGTGAGCGGCTTTTACGACATCGCCGTTGACGGCACCGTGTACCGCACTCGCGGTCGCGGCAACCTGCGTAACCAAAAAATTTCCCCGCTGGTCGGAGATTTTGCCGAATTTGCGCCAGGGGTCGGCACCGATGACGAAGCTACTTGCTGCGGTTAAAGCCGCGGCTGAACGCGTTGGTGCGCCCGCCGGTGGCGAATATCGATCAGGCGATCCTAGTCGTGGCCGCCGCTCAGCCGGATTTTTCGTTGAACCTGCTGGACCGTTTTCTCGTGTACCTAGAAGGCAAACAGATCCATGCCGAGATTTACCTGACAAAAACCGATCTGGTGGCCCCAGCGCGGCTGGAAGAAATTCAGGCAGCGCTGGCGGGCTATGAACAGATCGGGTACGCGACGTTTGCGAGTGTGCCGCCGTTTGAAGCCGCGACACTGGCGGCGGTGCGCGCCTCATTCAAGGATAAGCTGACCATTTTTACTGGCCAAACCGGAGCTGGCAAGTCGACGCTGATCAACCACCTTGTGCCAGGCTCAAGCTGGCCACGGGGGAGATCTCCCAGGCACTGAATCGGGGCAAGCACACGACCCGTACCACCGAGCTGTTTATTGCGGACGGTGGGCTGGTCGCCGACACGCCAGGCTTTTCCTCACTTGGCCTGCTGGATGTCACCCTCGATGAGTTGCGCGACCGGTTCCCAGAGTTTGTGCAACTGGCTGATCAGTGCAAGTTTCGGTCTTGCCAGCACGCCAAGGAGCCGGGCTGCGCGGTGAAGACGGCAGTTGCGGCGGGCACCATCATGCAAAGCCGCTACGATGACTACATGCAGTTTCGGGCTGAACTTGAGGCAAACGGCCCATCTACCAGAAGAATTAGAAAGGGAGTTTTGGCGATGAAAATTGCACCCTCTATTTTGAGTGCAGACTTTGCCAACCTGGCGCGGGATATCCGCACCGTACAGGAAGGCGGCGCCGACATGATCCACATCGACGTGATGGACGGGCATTTCGTGCCGAATTTGACGTTTGGGCCGGGGATGGTTGCGGCCATTCGACCAGTGACCTCGCTGCCGCTCGATGTGCACATGATGGTCGATAATCCGGAGGCCTGGATCCCGGCGTTTGCTAAGGCCGGTGCCGATACGCTCCTGGTCCACGTCGAAGCCACATCGCACATTTACCGGGCCATGCAGCTGATCCACGACCACGGGGTCAAGGCCGGCGTGGTCGTTAACCCCGGCACCAGTTTGAGCGCAGTCGAAGAAGTGCTGCCGATTGTTGACCAGGTGCTGATCATGACGGTTAATCCCGGCTTTGGTGGCCAGGCCTTTTTGCCCGCAATGGCGGACAAGGTGGCGCGGCTGGCTAAGCTGCGGACTGAACGCAACTTAGCTTTCACCATCGAGGTCGACGGCGGAATCAGTGACCAGACCATCAGTGCCGTTGCCAAGCCGGCGCGGATATTTTTGTCGCAGGGTCGTTCGTCTTTTCTGAAGGCGAGTCGCCGGCCAAGCAGATCAGCAAGCTGCGGGCGGCCGGCAAATGACGCTGATGAATCTGATGGTCGGCGGGCCGGTGGGCTTGCTGCCGCACGACTGGCAAAAGTTAGCCGGCACTTGGGTCGGCGTTGACCGTGGGACCTGCACTTGCTTCAGGCCGGCATCACGCCGCAGTTTGCCGTTGGGGATTTTGATTCGCTGACGGCGTCTGAATTTGGCCAGGTCAAACGTCGCGTGGCTGAGCTGCACACTGCTAAACCCGAGAAGGATGAGACGGATACGGAAATGGCCGTGCGTCTGGCGTTTAAGGCTGGTGCCGCTCGGGTGCGGCTGATTGGCGCCACGGGGGGCCGGCTGGACCATTTTCTTTCCAACTTGTTTCTGCCGACCGAGCTCCGGTTTCAAAACTGGACGGAGCAGATTGAAATGCTTGATGCACAGAATTGGGTCCAGTTCTACCGCGGCGGCACGCATGAGCTGCCCGCCCAGCCGGATTACCCGTACCTGGGCATTGTGCCGCTGACGGGGATCGAACGGCTGAACATTGCCGGCGCCAAGTATCCGCTCAAGGACTGGTCGAGCATGACACCGTTTTCCTGGGCGTCCAACGAATTTCTGGGCCAACAACCCGTGACGATCAGTTGGCAGTCCGGCATCGTGGCGGTAGTATACAGCCGTGATCGAAACGGGCAGCAGACCGACAACTAAAAATATGAATCATGTTTAATTGCCCACCTGAGGAATGCTCAGGTGGGCTTTTGATGTACAGTCAGGGATTGGTTGAGGCTGATCAACCACTATATGGATAAAAGCGGCAACAAATGGTTCACCTATTTAATTAAATGGTATGATAATTGTGTATTTGAATCTTGGAGGAGGCAATTGTGATGGAAAAGAACAGGATGGTAGGGCTTGCTGGGGCTGCTTTGCTTGCTGGGGCCGTTGGTCTTGCAGCACCGGCGCAAGGGGTCTCAGTGGATGCTGCCACAACGGCGAAGACGCAACAACCGCAACCTGCACCGAAAAGCTTGACACCAGCGGATGCGCAAGCCGCGGTGAAAACAGCGCCTCAATTTT
>NZ_BBAJ01000021.1 GCF_001311195.1 Lacticaseibacillus camelliae DSM 22697 = JCM 13995 | reverse complement strand
CTAAAAATGTCAGCCCGTCAGGCTGGCTTTTTTTGTTCTCTGGATGATTCGATAGCACAAAAAGCGTCCAGTCGCAATTGCGACTGGACGTTTGCGTTGACTACTGTTCTGGAACATTGATGCTGTGATCGATCACGCTGCGGCCAGTGGCGTAATCATAACGAATGTCAGACTGAACGTTGAAAATGTAGACATTAAAGTCCAAGCCGCCATCCGACTTAGCTTGTAACCAGTATCCGCGCGGCATCAATTCTTGACCACGAAATACGGTCGTGACGCGGTAAATGACTTTTGCGCCGTTCTCGAGGGCTTGGCGAACCTGTTCCTCGTATGGCTGCATCAGGACTTGATTGGCAAATTCTGTTTGTGTCGCCAGGTTCTTCGGATTATCGCTGGAGCCCAAGGCACCTGCCTGAAAGTGCCCAGTGACACTGAGGTTGCCTGACAGGGTGTAGGCAATTAGGTGCCCCCGGTTTTGGCGGTTGACGCGTTTGCCATCGATGATGACGTAGCGGTTGTGCCAGCCAGTTGGTTCGAAGTTTTGGCTGGGCCGCCCCGCAGAATGGATCAACGTCTGCCGGTTGAGATAGCCGACGTTGGTGGTGGTGCGATTTAAACTGTCCAAGTTGCCGTAGAGAATTTTGGGGCCTGCCCAGTCGCTCATATTTAGTTGCGCGTGATCATGACCCACGGTAATGACAGGCGTTGAGCCGTTTTTGTAGTCCAGTGCCGCAAGATGCTTGTAGTTGCCGGTCTGATTTTGCGTCTGAGCAGCCGGGGTGAACTGAGCGGGTTGGTTCTGGTTGAGCTGTCTCGCGCCCCATGCCACCAAACTAACGATGACAGCAACGGTGAAGCCCAGCGTTCTCACCATGCTTCTTCTTTTTCGCATGCGAATCCTCCTCAGGGCATTAGTTTAGCATAGGCGCACTAATTTGGCCCAGATGATTGGCAACCGGCACGTGTGGCTAACCGTGGTAGAAGAGCGGCAGACACGCGACTAGTTGCCGGCTGACCTTGGGCGAGCAAAGAGAACGTAAAAAGGGGTTTACACCGCCTTTTTGCTCCTGTATAATTACGTTTGTTGTCATGAAACTCATGCCGTCTTAGCTCAGTTGGTAGAGCATCGGTATCGTAAACCGAGGGTCGAAGGTTCGAATCCTTTAGACGGCATTTTGATAGGATCTATAGTAGGACACAAAAGCGGAAACCCCGTATAATCGGGTTTCCGCTTTTTCTAACTGGACTAATTTCTAAAAAAGTGGACAGATTTGGACCAACAATGCCCACTGCTACTGATTGCTCTGCTCATCGTCCCGAAACCTGAGACGTTCCTTATCCTCGGCAGGCGCCACAATTGGTGGGCCCTGCCAGAAAAAGACATCCAGACTGCGGTCTTCGTACCGCTGATAGGTGATCTGAAGGTCGTCTAAGCTTTTTGCATAACGGCAAAATACACGGACAGCGGCGCGGTGTCGAGGCGCCCGGACAGCACCAGCAGATATTTCAACATGTTTTCGAAGGTGTCCTGGGTCAACCCGATGGTGATTCTGAACTGCATGTCGATGTAAAGCAGATCGGCAGTGTCGCGAACGATCCCAATTTTTTCAATCGGAAAACCGCCAAAATTGCCAGCGTCCTGCAACGTATAGACAATGTGCTTGGCCTGGCCCTTGGTGAAAGCAGGCTTATTGAACATCAGGTGCCAAAGCGCCATGGTGCCACGACCTTTCTATGCTATAATCATGACCAACGGAGGCGGATCATGAAAAGATTTAGGCGTTTGATAATACTTCTGACTGTTTTGTTCGCTGCTGGCGGCTGTGCCAAGAAGGCCACCAAGCCGGCGTCCAGTAGTTCCAAGACGGTCATCACTAGCAGACAGTATACCACACAGCAATTGCAGGCGCGGTACGTCAAAGTCGCTGACGTGGTGATCAAGCCGCTCAATCAGGCGAGTTACAAGCAGTCCGCGGAGACAATCAAAGCTAGCGTGAAAACTGGCCAAGCAAAGCTGAACCAGATCGCGTTACAGCTCGCGGATAATCAGTCCAACCCGGCGCTGACTAAGGCGCTGCAAAGCTATGTCAAGGCGGCGCAAACGACGCTGACGACGATGGTCGGGACGGATCAGGCTGCCTATAATACTGCCAGCAAGAACTTCTTTACTCAGTGTCAGACGCTTGGTCAGCGCGATTTCGGTGGGCAACTCCCGCAAAGCGTGATCGATTACAGCAAGCGCACGCAGGCAGCAGCCAAAGCAAGCAGTAGCGACAGCACGAGTTCAAGCAGCAGTCTACAAAGCGCAGACAGCAGTTCGGCCTCCAGCAAAAATGAATAAATATTATTTTCTCATTCGCAGCGCTTACAGGCTCATAAACGCCTAATGCGACACCTCTGGCTGAATCCGCTTCAACGCCCTTGATCTTCGGGAAGCATTCACGACAAGGTTTAGCGATTGGGGCTTTATGAGAGGATCGATGAGAAAACAGTTTGACATAAAAAAATTCAGTTTGAGTGCATAATGATTCGCGCTTATAATGTTTCCTTGTATTCTCAGCAACCTCTTGCAATTGACTAGGGCTGAGTGAGAGAGGAAGCATTTTTTATATGGAAAAACCAACTAAAGAAAAACAATTTCTGGGCCATCCGCGTGGGCTGTTGACCCTATCGATGACCGAATTTTGGGAACGGTTCTCGTACTACGGGATGCGCGCCATTCTCATCTACTACATGTATTATTCCGTTGCCAAAGGTGGGCTGGGCTTCAGTCAGGCGACCGCGCTGTCGATCATGTCGATTTACGGCTCGCTGGTCTACCTGAGCTCCACTATTGGCGGCTTCATCTCCGATCGCCTGCTCGGTGCGCGTAAGACCGTGTTCTGGGGCGGCGTGCTCATTATGCTCGGCCATGTCCTGCTGAGCATGCCAGCAGGGGCGACCGCCTTGTTTGGTTCGATCATCCTGATCGTCCTGGGCACAGGGCTGCTGAAGCCCAATGTGTCGGAAATGGTCGGCAACCTGTACAGCGAAAAAGACATTCGTCGCGACTCCGGCTTTTCGATTTTCGTGATGGGGATCAACTTCGGGTCACTGTTGGCACCGCTGATCGTGTCTTGGTTCCAGGCCAAGTACAACTTCCACGTCGGGTTTTCATTGGCCGCCTTCGGGATGGCTGTGGGCTTGATTTTCTACGTGGTGGACGGCCGGAAGTACATTAACTCGGTCGACAATCAGGCGCCGGATCCGATCAGTTCGGATGAATTGCGGCCGCTGCTGGGCAAAATTGGCATTGGCGTGCTGCTCGTTGCGATCCTGCTTGCGATTATGGGCGTGACAGGTTCGCTGAACGTGACGAATGTCATCAGCCTGATCACCATTTTTGCTATTGCAGTACCGATCGTTTACTTCTGGATGATGCTGCGGTCAAAAAAAGGTCACCAAAGTCGAGCACTCCCGGGTTTGGGCGTATGTGCGCTGTTTCTGGCCTCGGTCATTTTCTGGGCGATTGAAGAGTCCGGCTCTTCTGTGCTGGCTGTGTTTGCCGCAAACCAGACCCAGCTGCATTTTGCCGGGCTTCACATTTTGCCCGGCTGGTTCCAGATGCTGAACCCATTATTCATCCTACTTTACGGGCCGATTTTTGCCCGCTTGTGGGTCAAAATGGGCGAAAAGCAGCCCAGCTCGCCGAAGAAGTTCTCCTACGGGTTGGTGCTGGCCGGGCTGTCCTACCTGGTCATGATGCTGCCGCTGATGGTTTCCGGCATTAGCGCGCGGGTGTCACCGCTGTGGCTGGTGCTGTCATGGGCAATCGTGGAAATCGCGGAAATGTTGATCTCGCCTGTCGGTCTGTCAGTCACGACTAAGCTGGCGCCCAAAGCCTTCGCGTCGCAGATGATGAGCATGTGGTTTTTGAGCGACGCGGCCGGGCAAGCAATCAATGCCCAACTGGTGCGCTTCTACACCCCGGGCACCGAAATGGTTTACTTCGGTATCATCGGTGCGCTGACGGTCGTGTTTGGCCTCCTGATGTTGTTCATCGTGCCGCGGATCGAGAAACTGATGCAAGGCGTCAACTGATTCTCGCTGACAAAAGTGTCCTGGGGGCCATCACTGGCCTGCTCAGGACACTTTTTTTCGCATGGCGATGACTGAGCCTGATTGCGTGGCCGCGCTCGGAGCAGGTGGCGTTGGGTTGCCGGGTGGAGTTGACATTGGCAGCCGATTGCCGTCAAGATAACCATAGGCCATGCGGTGTCGCGCCGCCATCCGGCAGGCCGGAACAGGAGGAATCGAGATGGTCAAGTTAGCTTTCAGCGTCGACAATCATTTTGATGTCAATCATATCGATGCCCAAGTGGCAGTGGCCAAAATTGCTGGTTATTTGCTTGCTAACCACTATCAGGTTTACGTGAACGCCGGCGACAGCTTCAACGATTTTACGATGACCTTGTGGTTTTACCAGCAGCTGCAAGCGGCAGTGGGCAATGCCGTGACGATTCGGTACCTTGCAGGAAATCACGACTTAGTCAAGAATGTCTCTTACCAAACCGCCCAAAGCGCCGTGTCGCCCCTGTACCTCCATGAAAAAGCTTTGGCGGTGCCAGGCACTGACACGGTGATCATCGGCAACAACGGCTGGTACGACTACTCGTTGGCACCGGCAGCCTTGCAGGCCAGCGGGGCGGATTTTGCCCAGTGGAAGCGGGCTTATTGGATCGATTCGGCAATCGACCAGCCGGTTTCTGACCAAGAACGCATGGCGCGGGTGCTTGCGACCACCCAGCAGGCACTGGGTGCCGCGGCAGGGCGGCGGGTCATTTACGTGACCCATTTTGTGCCGACCCCACTGTTGATGGCGTACAGCCTGCGCATCCGCGCTGGCAGATGGCCACTGGCCTGATGGGGTCGCGCCACCTTGGCGAGCTGCTCGAGCGGTTTGAAGTGGCCGATGTGGTGTTTGGCCATCTGCATCACCGCGATCGGCCGGTGGTCGCCAATCACACGACGTATCACCACCAGCCGATGGGGTACGGACTGCGGCGGCTAACGGAGTGGCGCAGCGACGATTGGTTTGCGGAGTGGCAAAGCACGCTTGTGACGCTGCAGGCCTGACGAAAAACAAAAAGGCGTTGCGCGGCGTGGCAATTTTTTTTGTATGCTAAGTGTCGAGATTCTTGGAGGATTAGCGAAGAGGCTAAACGCGACGGACTGTAAATCCGTTCCTTCGGGTTCCTAGGTTCGAATCCTAGATCCTCCATTTGGGGCCGCCAGGTTGGCGGCTTTTTTTTGCATCAAGACAGTCGAAGGAGGAACACACATGAAACTTGGTTTTATCGGGGCCGGTAACATGGCCCAGGCAATCATTGCAGGGTTGCTGAAGGCGAAGGCGCTGGCGCCTTCAGATATTATCATTCACGGCGGCCACCCCGAAAATTTTGAGCCCTACGCGGCGCGCACTGGCGTGACTGCCGTCGCCAGCAACACCGCGGTGGCTGAGGCGGCCGACTGGGTGGTGCTGGCGGTCGCACCGGCGTTGGGCCAACCGGTCTTCGCCGAGGTGCACGACACTTTAGTGAAGCGGCCGATTCCGGTGCTGTCCTTGCTGACAGGGGTTGATCTGAAGACCTGGCGGCTTGGGCCAACACGCCGGTCCCGTTGGTGCGGGTGATGCCGAACCTCAACGTGGCGCTGAACGCCGGCATGACAGCGTATGTGGCCAACGAGGCGGCGGCTCAAGTGCTGCCTGACGTGGTGGCCCTCCTGAGCCGGCTGGGCGAAACCATCGCGCTCCCGGAAAAAGATTTTTCCACGTTTGTTGCGTTGGCCGGCAGCTCGCCTGCTTTTGTTTACATGTTCATCGATGCGCTCAGTCGCGCAGGCGTGAAGTACGGTCTGACCAAGGCGGCTGCCACCAAAATCGCGGCCCAGGCGGTCAGCGGTTCCGCGCAGATGGTGCTCAGCAGTCGGGACAGTCCGCTGGACCTGGCCGATAAAGTTGCCAGCCCCGGCGGCACGACGGTGGCGGGGATGCTGGTGATGGAGGCTGCGGGCTTTATGCCAGCAGTGGTCGCTGGGGTCGACGCCACGATTGCCAAGGACCGAGAGTAACTTCTGGCGCCGGCCTGAAGGCGCAATTTTTCCGCCCCCTTGTAATTTAGGTCTATACCAGTTAAAATATAGGTATCATTGGGACGTGGCCTAGCAGACCAGGGAGGATGAAGATTATGGAAGCACCGGTATACATTCAGATCCACAATCAAATCAAGAAAGAAATCGAAGCTGGCAAGTGGCAGATCGGTGACCGCATTCCGAGTGAACGCGATTTGGCCGTTACCTTCAACGTGTCGCGGATGACCCTGCGGCAGGCGATCCAGACGCTGGTGGACGAGGGGATCCTGGAGCGGCGCATTGGGGCCGGCACGTTTGTGGCCAACCAAAAGGTCCAAGAGCGCGTGTCCGGTGTGACCAGCTTCACCGACATCATGATTGCCCAAGGCAAGCGCCCCTCGAGCAAGACCATCTCTTATCACGTCGCCAAGCCCTCCCTTTCTGAAAGTGAAAAACTAAAGCTTAAGGACGGGGACCAGGTGCTGCGGATGGAGCGGATCCGATTCGCGGATGATGTCCCGATCAGTTTTGAGGTGGCCACAGTGCCGTACGATCTGGTCAAGGATTTTTCCAAGAGCGAAGTCACCAAGTCCTTCTACCACACGCTGGAGAAAAAAAAGGCGGCTACGTCCTCGGCGGCGCGCAGCAAACCGTCAGTGCGATGACCGCCTCCGAGCGGATTGCGGAGTACCTGGCGATCAAGCGCGGGGATGCGATCTTGCGGCTGCGGCAGACCTCATTCCTGCAGGATGGCAAGCCGTTTGAGTACGTGCGCACCCAGTACGTAGGCGAGCGCTTTGAGTTCTACCTGGAGCGCTAAGGTACTGAATGTTAAGACTGATTAGCGAAGGCCAAGCGTAAAAGCAGCGGCCTCGCTTTTTTTGTTATAATAAAAATCATTCTTACCCAAGACAGTCGCACGGCAGCCCCGCGCGCAAAGGAGCAGACAATGGATTATGCGGACGACAGTTTAGTCTTGCATACAGACTTTTACGAACTGAACATGATGTACACGTACTGGCAGCAAGGAATTTCGGAGCGTAACGCCGTGTTTGAATGCTACTTCCGCGACTTGCCGTTCGGCAGCGGCTTTGCCGTCTTTGCTGGCCTTGAGCACGCGGTCGATTACCTACAGCATCTGCGGTTCACCGATTCCGACCTGGCCTACCTGAAGGAATCCACCCCCTATCCGCAGGGCTTTTTGGACTATCTGCGGGATTTGAAGTTCACGTGCACGGTGCGCTCAGCCGTTGAAGGAGACCTCGTGTTCAACAACGAGCCGATGATGCAGGTGGAAGGTCCGCTGGCTCAGGCCCAGCTCGTCGAAACGGCACTGCTGAACATTTTGAATTACCAGACGCTGGTTGCGACCAAGGCGGCGCGGATTCGGGCCGTGGTGGGCGATGATCCATTGATGGAGTTCGGCACCCGGCGTGCGCAGGAAACTTCTGCGGCGATTTGGGGCACCCGCGCCGCGTACATCGGCGGGTTCAATTCCACGTCCAACGTGCGCGCCGGCAAGCTGTTCGGCATTCCGATTGCCGGCACGCACGCGCATGCGCTGGTGCAGGCCTACCGCGACGATTACGAGGCCTTCAAGGCCTACGCAGAAGTTAACCACGACGTCACCTTTTTGGTCGATACCTACGACACGCTGCGGTCCGGGGTGCCGGCGGCCATTAAGGTGGCCAAGGAAATGGGCGACAAGATCGATTTTCAGGGCGTGCGCATCGACTCCGGCGACATGGCCTACATTTCCAAGCGCGTCCGCCAGCAGCTTGACGAGGCCGGGTTCACCCAAACCAAAATCGTGGCCTCCAATGACTTGGATGAGAACACGATTCAGAACCTCAAGATGCAAGGCGCCAAAATCGATATTTGGGGCATCGGGACCAAGCTGATCACGGCTTACGACCACCCGGCGCTCGGGGCGGTGTACAAGTTAGTATCGATCGAAGACGAAAGCGGCAAGATGGTGGATACCATTAAGCTTTCTTCCAACGCCGAAAAAGTTTCCACGCCGGGTAAAAAAACAGGTCTGGCGGATCACCCGGCGCTCCAACGGCAAGTCGGAAGGGGACTTCATCGCGCGCGACGAAGAAGAGGTGGCCGGCCAAGACGAGCTCTACATGTTCCATCCCAGCTACCCGTACATCAACAAAACCGTCAAGGACTTCAACGCCCGGCCGGTGCTGCAAACCATTTTTGACCATGGCGAGCTGGTTTACCAGCTGCGACGCTCGACGCGATCCGTGCCTTCTGTCTGCAAAGTGTCGACTCGCTGTGGGATGAGTACACGCGAGTGCTGAACCCGCAAGAGTACCCGGTTGACTTGTCTCAGCAGTTGTGGGATGACAAGATGGATTTGATCAAGCACGTCAAGGTCAAGGTGCAAAAACAGCAGTTGTAACCAAATTGCGACCGCATACCGGCCCAACTTTGAAGGAGAATATTATGCGTCCATTACAAAAAGAAATTATTGCCGCGCTTCACGTGCAGCCCACCATTGATCCGGAAACCGAACTGCGGCGCTCAGTCGACTTTCTCAAGCAGTACATCAGTCACTTTCCGGCGCTGAAAACCTATGTGTTAGGGATTTCCGGTGGCCAGGACTCGACGCTTGCCGGCGCCATGGCGGAACGGGCGATGACCGAGCTGCGCCAGGAAACCGGCGACCAGGACTACAAGTTTATTGCGGTGCGCCTGCCTTACGGTGAACAGGCCGACGAGGCCGATGCCATGGCGGCAATCGCCTTTATGCACGCCGACGAAACCATGCGCGTCAACATCAAGGATTCGGTCGACGCCATGGAACAGGCCGTGGCTGCGAACGGGCTGACCGTTTCCGACTTCAACAAGGGCAACATGAAGGCCCGCGCCCGCATGATCGCGCAGTACGCCATCGCCGGTGCCCGCAGTGGGGCCGTGGTGGGCACTGACCACGCGGCTGAGGCGGTCACCGGGTTCTACACCAAGTTCGGCGACGGCGGGGCCGACGTGACCCCGCTGTGGCGGCTGAACAAGCGCCAAGGCGCCGGCATTTTGAAGCTGCTGGACGCCCCGGCGCACCTTTATGAAAAGGCGCCGACTGCCGATCTGGAAGAGAATCGGCCGGCACTGCCTGACGAAGTGGCGTTGGGCGTTTCCTACCGTGACATCGACGACTACCTGGAAGCAAGGCCGTGTCCGATCAGGCCGCCGAAACCATCGAAAGCTGGTACCAGCGGTCTGCTCACAAGCGGCACCTGCCGATCACCGTATTCGACGACTTTTGGAAATAGTGCTTGCTCAAAAGTAGTTAATTAGTTATACTTATATTACACATAAGGGAGTAACTAACGGCGCTTGCCGTGGTCATGTCATCAGCTAGGCAAAATTCTGGTGTGACCTGAAACTGTGAGACTTATGCTGCCATGAGGCAGTGTAAGTCTATTTTTTTTACTTAACATGGTAAGCTTAAATTAGTTGGTCGCTAAAGGAGGAAAATTAATTGGCAGAGCAAAAGGCGTTCTACGCCATCACGAACGATGAAGCACTAAAGCGGCTCCAGACAAATGAGGAGGCAGGTCTCAGCGCACAAGAGGCGCAGACCCGCCTGGCGCAAAACGGCCGAATGCTCTGGCCCAAGGCGAGAAGAAAACGCTGTTGCAGCGCTTTTTGGATCAATTCAAAGATTTCATGATCATTGTGCTGCTGGTTGCAGCCCTGATTTCTGGCTTCATTGTCCACGAATGGGCCGATGCCCTGATCATCTTGGCCGTGGTCATTTTGAACGCCGCGTTCGGGGTGTTCCAGGAAAGCAAGGCCGAAGAAGCCATCGAGCGCTGCAGAAAATGTCGACGCCGAACGCGCACGTGCGCCGCGGCGGTCAGGTCGTGACGATCCCCAGCTCGGAGCTGGTGGTCGGCGACATTGTCCTCCTGGAGGCCGGCGACGTGGTGCCGGCAGATTTGCGCTTGCTGGAGTCTGCCAACCTCAAGAGCGAGGAGTCGGCTTTGACCGGCGAATCGGTGCCGGTAGAAAAGCAGACAGCGCCTTTGGTTGGCGATGACATCGGCATTGGGGACCGCACCAACATGGCCTTCATGAACTCCAACATCACGTACGGGCGCGGCGTTGGCGTCGTGGCCGCCACGGGGATGCAAACCGAAGTTGGCCGCATTGCCGGCATGCTGAACGCGGCGCAGGAAACGACGACGCCGCTGTCCGAAAACCTGAAGGCACTGGGCAAAACCCTCACCATCATGATCCTGGTGATCGCGGCGTTTGTGTTTGCCGTGGGCGTTTGGCGCGGCGCGGAGACCCTGCCGGAAATGTTCTTGACCGCGATTTCCTTAGCCGTGGCCGCGATTCCGGAAGGGCTGCCGGCCATTGTCACGGTAATTTTGGCCCTGGGGACCCAGAAGCTGGCCAAGCGGAATTCGCTGGTTCGCAAGCTGCCTGCCGTTGAGACCCTGGGTTCCACGGAAATCATCGCCTCGGATAAAACAGGCACGCTGACCCAAAACAAGATGACCGTGGAAAAGGTTTACTACGACGGTCAGTTGCACGATGCCAAAGAAGGCGTGCAGTCGGCAAACCCACTACTGCGCATCATGAATTTTTCCAACGACACCAAGATGCAAGATGACGGGCAGTTGCTTGGCGACCCGACCGAAACGGCGCTGGTGGCATACGGGCAGACACAGAATTTTGATTTGAAGGCGGAACTGAAGGCCGAGCCGCGAGTTGCGAGGTGCCGTTCGATTCCGAACGCAAGCTGATGTCCACCATTCACCAACTCCCGGATGGCCGCTACCTGGTGGCGACCAAGGGGGCGCCAGACCAGCTGCTGAAGCGCACCACCCAGCTGGCGGTCGGCGGCGAGGTGCACGAGATGAACGCGGCGGATGAGGCGACGATTCTGCGCGAAAACACGGGCATGGCCAAGCAGGCTCTGCGAGTGCTGGGGGCCGCGTATAAGTACCTGGACACGCTGCCAGATTCGGTCAACTCCGACACGATTGAGCAGGACCTGATCTTTGCTGGCCTGGTCGGCATGATCGATCCGGAACGGCCGGAAGCCGCTAAGGCGGTAGCGGACGCGAAGGCGGCAGGCATTCGACCGCTGATAATCACCGGTGACCATCAGGATACCGCCGAGGCCATTGCTGGGCGCTTAGGCATCATCGCGCCTGGGGATGACGCGGCCGTGATCACCGGCGCTGAGCTGGACAAGCAAAGCGATGAGGAATTTGAGAAGAATGTCGACAAGTATTCGGTGTACGCGCGGGTGGCGCCGGAACACAAGGTGCGGATCGTGAACGCCTGGCAGAAGCGCGGCAAGGTGGTCGCGATGACCGGGGACGGCGTGAACGACGCGCCGGCCCTTAAGGCGGCCGACATCGGCATCGGCATGGGCATCACCGGGACGGAAGTGTCCAAAGGCGCTTCCGACATGGTGCTGGCCGATGACAACTTTTCCACCATCGTGATTGCCGTCGAGGAAGGGCGCAAGGTCTTTTCCAACATTCAGAAAGCCATCCAGTACCTGCTGTCCGCCAACCTGGGTGAGGTCCTGACCCTGTTTATGATGACAATGCTGGGCTGGGACCTGCTGGCGCCGGTTCACATCCTGTGGATCAACCTAGTCACCGATACTTTCCCGGCCATCGCGCTGGGCGTTGAACCCACCGAGCCCGGGATCATGAAACAAAAGCCGCGCGGCCGCAAGTCGAACTTCTTCACCGGCGGCGTCGGTCAGGCCGTGATTTGGCAGGGCATTTTGGAAGGCCTGCTGACTTTAGGTGTGTACTTCATCGCCATTACCTGGCCGATCCACACCACGAACGCGGCGATTCACGCCGATGCGCTCACGATGGCCTACGCCACACTGGGCTGATTCAGCTGTTCCACGCTTTCAATGTGAAGTCGGTTCATCAGAGTCTTTTCACCGTTGGCTTCTTCCGCAATCGGACCTTCAACTGGGCCATTTTGCTCAGCGGCTTGCTGCTGGCGGTTACCATCCTGGTGCCGGGCTTCAACGGCTTGTTCCACGTGACCGAGCTCGACGGTTTCCAGTGGGCGACCGTGCTTGGCGCGGGGGTCGCGATGATTGTGATCGTCGAAGTCGTGAAGTTTTGCCAACGCCACCTCAAAAAGGGGTAAACTGGTTTTCAGGAGGATTTTCAAATGAATAAAAACCAGCAAAAAATGGTCCACTTCAGCAACGTCATGCAGCAGGTCATGGGCGGCACTGAGGAGGAACAGAATCTGCTCAACCCCAAGTTCACGGCGCTTCGCGAGGCCATCGACGCCGGCACTATCGCCGATTTTGACCCGCAAACTTACGGTGCCACCCAGCAGCTGTTTGAAGACGGCACCGAGAAGTACGGGGAGCTGCTGACCACCTTGGCGAATACCACACCGCCAGCCCGGTTCATCGGCACGCACAAATTGCTGGTGGCGGCCTATCGCGATTTCGTCGCCGGCTGCCAGGCGATGACAGCGAGTCTGAAAGATGGGCCGCAAAGCCTTGACGTCGAGGCGTTTAATGCCGCCGAAAAAGCCCAAGACGCGGCGACTGAGCGCATCATGACGCAGCTGAGCAAGATCACGCGGATCGCCTAGCAAAAAAAAATTCGCCAAAGCCTTGACACGGTCCGGCGAGAAACGTATTCTCAAATTAATCATTTAAGGAGGAACGCCATATGACTAACTTCACTACCCAGATTAATGTTCGCTGGCAAAGCCAACACTAGGTAGGTCGCTGACACGACCTGCCAGACGCAGGTTGTGTCTATGTTGGCGTTCAGCACGTGTGTCCGCATAGACTCTGAACTTTTGAGTTTGTGCGGATTTTTGTTTCGGCAGATCTCCGCAGCCTGCGCGGTTGGATCTGCCTTTTTGATTACTTAGGGGGAATTCAGATATGAAACGTATGATTGGATTGATCGTCGTCCTGCTCGGCTTTCTCGGCTTCGCGTTCGTCACAACCGGGAAACCGCAGGCCGAAACGAAGGCGGAGGTGCCAACTGTTGGCATCCTGCAGCTCATGAGCCACCCGGCGCTGGATGCGATCCATAAGGGCATTATTAAAGGCCTCGATGATGAGGGCTACACCGTGGGCAAGAACGTGAAAATTGATTTTCAAAACGCTCAGAATGACCAGAGCAACATGAAGACGATGTCTGAGCGCTTCGTCAACGAAAAAGCGGCTGCAATGGTCGGCATCGCAACACCTTCCGCGCAGGCTCTGGCGGATGCTTCAACGAAGATTCCCATCGTGCTGGGGGCGATCACGGATCCCAAAGGGGCTGGCCTGGTCAAGAACAACGCTCGGCCGGGCAACAACATCACCGGGGTTTCGGATCAGGCGCCCATCAAGGCGCAGCTGAAGTTGGTGCGGCAGATCATGCCGCAAGCGAAGGTCCTTGGGGTGATCTCCACATCAAGTGATTCCTCTGCCCAGGTGCAGGCGAAGATGGTCACGAAAGAGGCGCCCAACGAAGGCTTTACGGTCAAGAACTTCACGATTGCCTCAACCAACGATCTGCATCAGGTGGCCGCGCAAATGGTGACGCAGGTCGACGCGATTTTCGTCCCGACCGATAACACGATCGCCTCTGCGATGCCGACGCTGGTCCAGGTGGCCAACACCCAGAAAATTCCGGTGTTCCCAACTGTTGACACTATGGTCAGGCAGGGCGGGGTCGCAACGTTAGGCTTGAACCAGTTTGACCTTGGGGTGGAAACCGGCAAGATGACCGCTGCGATTCTTAAGGCAAGGATCCGGCCACCACGCCGATTCACTTCGCCAAGAAGGGTGAGCTGATTGTCAACCTTAAGCAGGCCAAGGTCCTGGGCATGACGATCCCGCAGTCGGTGATCGAAGACGCACGTAAGAATGGGACGGTGATTGAATAATGATGGGCTTAGGAGTTTCCGCCATTGGGCAAGGCTTGTTGTACGGTTTAATGGGCGTCGGGCTGTTTTTGACCTTCCGCATTCTGGATTTTCCGGATATGACGGTTGAAGGCACGTTCCCGTTAGGCGCAGCGGTCACTGTGGCCGCAATCTCTCACGGGGTGACGCCGCTGCTGGCGACCCTACTGGGGATGCTGGCCGGTATGGCGGCCGGGGCGATCACCGGGTTTCTCACCACAGTCGGCAAGGTGCCGGTGCTGCTCGCCGGCATTCTGGTCATGACCGGGGCTTACTCGGTCAACCTGCGGATCATGGGGCGGTCGAATCTGTCGCTGCTGAACAAGCCGAATTTATTCGGTGCCAAGTTTCTGAAAGCACTGCCGCCATATTTCGACAGCGTGGTCGTGGGGTTGATCGTCGCCGTGGTGGTGGTCACCCTGCTGATCCTGTTTTTGAACACGCAGTTGGGCCAAGGCTTCATTGCTGCCGGGGATAATCCCACCATGGCGCGCAGCCTGGGCATCGCGCCGGCGCGCCAGGAAGTGCTGGGTCTGATTGTCGGCAACGGCCTGGTGGCGCTGTCTGGTTCGCTGATCGCGCAAAACAACGGGTACGCGGACGTCAACATGGGCATCGGGGTCATCGTCATTGCGCTAGCCTCGATCATCATCGGCGAGGTACTGTTCGGCGAGCTGACTTTGAGCCAGCGCATGGTCGCCACGGTACTGGGGAGTATCTTGTACCGGTTCGTGCTGCTGCTGGTGCTGCGCCTGGGCTTTTCGCCAAACGACTTGCAGCTGATCTCGGCGATCGTCCTGGCAATTCTAATCATGATCCCGGCCTTTGAGCATCGGTTCAAGATTCGGCGCGTACTGAAAAATGGGGTGAAGACAAATGGCTGAAGCACAATTAACATTGAGTCACGTGGGCGTCAACGTCGCGGTGGGTGAGACCTCCCGGGCGCTGCTCTCAGATATCAACTTGACCGTCGCACCGGGGGATTTCGTCACGGTGCTGGGCGCGAACGGGGCCGGCAAGTCCACGCTGTTTAACGCCATTACTGGGGATAAACCGGTGTCCGGCGGCACCATTACGCTGGCCGGCGAAAACATCACCACCGCGCGTCCGGAGCACCGCGCACGACTGATCGCGCGGGTGTTTCAGGACCCGAAGATGGGCACGGCGCCGCGCATGACTGTTGCGGAAAATTTGCTGCTGGCAAGTCGCCGCGGCCAGCACCTGACGCTGAAGTTACGGGGGCTAAAGGGCCGCATGGCCGAGTTTTTAGCCCTTGCCAAGAAAACCACCAACGGGCTCGATCAGGCACTGGACAAGCCGACCGAGGAGCTGTCGGGCGGGCAGCGTCAGGCGCTCAGCCTGTTGATGGCCACGATGAAAGAACCGGCACTCTTGCTTTTGGACGAGCACACCGCGGCGCTGGATCCGCATACCAGTGCCGAAATCATGACCTTGACGGATTCAATCGTGCGGCAGGAAAAACTGACCTGCCTGATGATCACCCATCAGCTCGAAGAGGCGCTGAAGTATGGCAATCGGCTGGTAGTGCTGCAAGATGGCCGGCTGGTCGCCGATTACGCCGGGGCTAAAAAGGCGGCACTGACGCGGGAGGATCTGCTGCAGTACTTTGCCTGACCGGGAGGAAAAATGTCGAACCAAGAACTTCAAGCGTTAGTTGAACAAGTCAGCCTGAAGGATTTTCACCGCCCGTTTGTGCATCAGGCGCGATTTAATGGGCGTTTGCGGACCACCGGCGGCCGCTTTCACCTGCCGGATGAGAACTTGGACTTTAACCTCAGGTTGTTTGATGCAGCCGATTCGCAAGTCCAGCTGGGCATCATCAAGCACGAGCTGTGCCATTACCACTTGTATCGGGCACACCGCGGTTATCGCCATCGTGATGCCGACTTTAAGCACCTGCTTGCCGCGGTCGGCGGGCTGCGGTACGGCGCCGCGCCTGGGGCCGACTAAGCCGCCCAAGTATCTTTACCAGTGCTCGGGATGCGGTCAGCTGTATCCGCGGCAGCGCCGGCTGAACCTGCGCCGATATGCGTGCGGCCGGTGCGGTCATCGCCTTGTGGCCGTCACACCTGCCTGAGCGATTGGCTAAGTATGGCAGTGAAAATCGGTTTTGCCGTTGACAATGAGCCAGCGGTCCCATATACTATTTCTTGTGCTTCTTAGCGTCATGCGGGTGTGGCGGAATTGGTAGACGCGCAAGATTAAGGATCTTGTGATCATTATCGATCATGAAAGTTCGAGTCTTTTCACCCGCATCATTGAACGCCGCACGAGTCCGGTATCGCGTATCGCGATGCCGGGCTTTTTTTGACGTTTCGGCCTTAATATGACTCAACAGTCGCGCCCCAGATCAGGTTCGCCGCCCAAGCCAACTGGGAAAGTGTCAATCCTGGTAATCGTGCATTTTTGCATGTACACTAGTCCTGTTGTTGGGGTAGTGGCGAATAACAAATGCGCGACCGCCGCTCGATGAAACTGGCCTAGACTGTAACAGACGACAATAAAAAAATAACGCTAGTACTCATTAAACAATGGCTTTTTAACATTTTTGCCGCGCTTATTTGACCTGTTGCAATGAGGTGTCAAATAGCCTGAAGGGTAATTGATCATTGATATGAAGCCGTTTTGATTGGTCATTGGCGCAAACTTTTGATCATCATCGGGCGTTACGAATTTATTTATAAACTTTTCTTTTCTCTTGACGTCCTACCCATCAGCAGTCAAAATGATTGACGGGGAAACTTTTTAATACTGCAAGGAGTGTTTGTAATGAGGAGAAAAGACTTAACCGGCCTTCAGTTTGGCCGGCTAACTGTGTTGACGTTTGCCGGCGCCGCCAAGAATGGCAATGCCATGTGGCTGTGCCAGTGTACCTGCGGCAATAAAACTGTGGTGGATGGTTATCGGCTGCGCAAGGGGACCACGACGTCCTGCGGCTGCTACCGGCGCGAAGTCATGCGCCAGGCGATCCGCAGTAATCCGAAAACTGCCGCCAAGATCGGGCAAAAGGATCAGTTTGCGGCGACGGAAGGGGTCAACCTGACTGCCACGCTCAACCTGCGCTCGTCTAACCAAAGCGGGGTGACCGGGGTCTCCTTCGATAAGCAGGCGGGCAAGTGGAACGCGCGGCTGTTCTTCAAGGGCCACTTGGTGTTGAATCGCAGCTTTGTGTCCTTTGCCGAGGCGGTTGCGGCGCGTCACCAAGCCGAGCGGACTTACCTGGTCCCGTTGCTCGAGCGGCTCGAGACCGCCGCTGCCCCTTGCCCTGTGGCCAGCGTCAGATTCGCGGCCGCAAACGAGCCAGAGCAGCCGCTAGTCTCCCGCGAGGCCTGACTCTTTTTGACAGTTTAAAACGGCGTTGAGCCGTTTTTTTTGTATGCTTTTATCTGTTTACGGGGTAAACTAGTGGCAACAAGATTTGGGAGGTGCAGTCAATGCGCTCTAATCACTCAACCAACACAATCACGCTACTCGGCATTTTCGGCGCGCTCATTATCCTGCAGGCCTATGTGCCGATGGTGGGTTACATTCGGCTGTTTCCGGCGTGGCCGGCCATTTCGACGATCCATCTGACGGTGATCCTGGCCGGGGTGTTACTCGGCGTCCCTGGCGGCGCCGCGATGGGCCTGCTGTGGGGTGGGGTGAGCTTGTTTAAGGCCTTCACCGCGCCCGGCGACCCGATGACCCTGCTGCTGTTTCAAAATCCCGTCATCGCCATTGTGCCGCGGGTCGCGGTCGGCATCGTGGCGGGTCTGGTCTTTAATGACTTGTTCAAAACCGTGCGCAGCGGCCGCGGGGCGACAATGAAACTCAGTTTGGCTGGGATTTGCGGGGCTTTGACTAACACGGGTTTGGTCATTTTCTTCACGTGGGTCTTCTTCGCCCAACGCGCCAGCAGTGTCGTCCCCGGCGCAAACGCGGGCAATTTGGCGTTCGTCCTGATGGGCACATTTGCCATCAACGCGATTGCTGAGGCGGCGATGGCGGCGGTCGTTGTCCCAGTGCTCGGTCAGGCGCTGCTGGCGGTCCAAAAACGGCGCCGAGCCAAATAATCCTGGTGCCCTAGGACACAGATTAAATTCAAAAAAAACACTTCGTCACCACGATTCGGTTTTAGAATCGCGATGCCGAGGTGCTCGCACGGGCCATTATGCCATTGCTGGTTTGTTCGTCAGGTGCAGCTATTTCATTTTCCGGACGGCAGTTTGCAGTGCGGCGACATTCTGACTGACCGTCTGCAGGTTGGCTTGGACAATTTCTGCCTGCTGACTCAGCGAGCTGGTGTACTCATTGAGCCGACCCAGCGCCTCGTTGATGGTCGCAGTGTCATCTGGCGCTTTTGCCACGGTTTCAAAAAAGGTGGTTTCCGCGGCAGTCATTTCCTTGTAATAGGTATCAAAGGTGCGGTGGTCGAGTTTGGCCAGCTTCAGGCTGCTCAGCGTGTCGCTCAGTGCCGTGGTCGGAAGATTGGCGTTTTGCTGCGAGTTCGCTTTGGTCAGCGTGGTCGTCGCCGTTTCGATGTCGGTTTGCGCGCTTTCCAGTTTCTTGTACGCCTTGCTGCGGCGAGCGATCAGATCGCTGACCGCCCCTTCGTGAGCGAAGTCCTGGCTGTGATCTTGCGCGTAGGCCTTTTGGAACGTGGAGGGGAAGGCGGCGGCATCGCCGTCGATGACGGTGAGCTGCTTGCTTTGGACGGTGACCTGGCTGTTCAGCGTCCGCGCGGCTGACTGCAATTGGGCTTTTTGGTTGAACCCAACGCCAGAGCAGCCGGCGAGAAACACCAGTCCCAGTAAGAAAATGCCAATTTTTTTCACGTGCCCACCCCCTATGTCCAATGTTAATCGATTTGCCGCTCAAATACTAGCGCGATCATACCGGCCCATGTTCGCTAGCCGTTGCAGTCTGGTAAAATAGAGTCGAGGTGATACGATGGACGATCAAACGTTATTGGAACTAGCTGCCATGACGCTGCAGACCCGCCGGGATAAAGGTGAGGCCATTTTGGCTGCCAAGCTGCACATCCCGATCGCCGCCGTGGCGTCAGGGGATGCTGCGCTGACGGCCAAGCAGCGCGATGGCCTGCGGTACCTGTTCACTGACTACGAATGGATGCTCGCCCAAAAAAAATCGTGGTGCTAAACGCGACAACGCCGAGCGAGGAAGGGGTGGCCTGGCGCTTCCAGGAGGCTAAAGCCACGATTGCGCAGGCATGGCTGCGGCAAGCCGGCGTCAAAACGGTGGTCAAGCAGGTGCAAGACGAGGCCGGCAGTGCGGCCCATCTGCAGATTCGCATGGACTACGGCAGCCACGGGCTTGTTGACCTGCTGGACTTCATTGTGCCGGCCAAGGACCTACAGAAGCTTGAAACCAAGCAACTGACTCTGCTTGAATGGACCAAAAAACAGCTGCCGGCGCCGAGTGAGTCTGACTGATGGCCAAACGCCGTAAAGGGTTGCCAAGGCCGCTGTGGCTGCTGCTGGCCGGCGCATTGATCATTGTTGCTTTGGGCGCCACGCTGAGCTTGCGGCCCAAGCCGTCAGCGCCTTCGCCGCAGGCCGATGCGCACGCCGCGTTTATTAAACGGCTTGCGCCATACGCCCAGACGCTGCAGGGGCAGTACCAAGTGCTGCCGAGTATCACGCTGGCCCAGGCCATTTTGGAGTCGGACTGGGGGACTTCCACCCTTGCGAAGGACTACCATAATCTGTTTGGCATCAAGGATGATGATCCGGCGCATTCCCAATTGCTCAAGACTCAGGAGTACCAAGACGGCAAGTGGGTGACGGTTGAGGCGCGGTTTCGGGTGTATCCCAGCGACCAGGCGTCGATGAAGGCCCATGCTGAGCTGCTGGTCAACGGCCCTCAGTGGAACCCGCATCTTTATGACGGCGTCCGGCAGGCGACGGACTACCAGGCTGCGGCGAAGGCCTTGCAACGTGCGGGGTACGCCACGGATCCGACGTACGCGGATAAGCTGATTCGCCTGATCGACACCTACGATTTGAGCAAATACGACCAGTGATTCGCGTTTTTGCTAAGTTCTTGTGCCTCTTTCAAAATATTCCCGATAATTTCGCTAAAAGACGAATTATCGGGATTTTTTTAAAGGGGCCGTTCTGACCCGAGATTATCCCGTATTCATTGTGCCGCAAGGCCGAACGGTAATTTTGTCAGCAAATTAGGCAAGCAAAAAGTCACACATTCGCCCCGGCGCAAATTGTGAAGGACCCTGAACTATGTTAGAATTTGTGCAACTAAGTGCGGCAAACCGCGAAGAAGGATGGGGAGTAGCAGTGAAATTACTAGAGGATCGGATCAGGCAGGACGGACAGGTATTGGGCGCGGATGTCCTTAAGGTAGACAGCTTTTTGAATCACCAGATCGATCCGGATTTAATGGCAGCGCTTGGCACCGAGTTTTACCAGCGGTTCAAGGACGTCCCGATTACGAAGATCCTGACCGTCGAAAGCTCCGGCATCGCGCCAGCGCTCGCGGCTGGCATGGCGTTTCACAAGCCGGTCGTGTTTGCGCGCAAGCACAAGAGCCTGACGCTGAAGGATCACCTTTACACTGCTGAGGTCTATTCCTTTACGAAGAAGACGGCCAACACGATCGCCATCGCAACCAAGTTCCTCGGCCCAGATGACCACGTGCTGATCATCGATGACTTCCTTGCCAACGGCCAGGCGGTCGAAGGCCTAATCGACATCATCGCCCAGGCCCAGGCGCACCTGGAAGGGGTCGGCGTCGTCATTGAAAAGAGCTTCCAAAAAGGCCGCGCGCTGCTGGACCAGCGTCACATTCACGTCGAGGCGCTCGCCCGCATCGCGGCATTTGAAAATGGTCAAGTGATTTTCAAAGAAGACTAGGAGGACGCGATGAAACAGTCTGAGTTATCCGCGCCCAAAGCCGCAGTACTGGGCATTCAGCACCTGTTGGCCATGTACTCGGGATCCGTCTTGGTTCCGATTTTGATTGGGTCGGCCCTGCATTTTTCCAGCGAGCAGATGACCTACCTGGTGTCGATCGACATTTTCATGTGTGGGATCGCCACGGCGCTGCAGGTATTTGGCAACAAGTTCTTCGGCATTCGGTTGCCGGTCGTCTTAGGGTGCGCGGTGCAGGCCGTGGCGCCACTCATCATGATTGGGCAGAAATTCGACATTCAGACGATGTACGGGGCCATCATTGCGGCCGGCGTTTTTGTTTTTCTGATCGCCGGGCCGTTCGCCAAGCTGCGCCGACTGTTTCCGCCGCTGGTGACTGGCAGTTTGATCACGGTAATCGGTCTGTCACTAATCCCGGTGGCGTTTCAGAACCTGGGCGGCGGCAACGTCGCAGCCAAAAGTTTTGGCTCAGGCGCGAATTTGATCGTCGGGATGTTCACGGTGCTCCTGATTTTAGCGTTCAATGTCTGGGGCAAGGGGTTTGTGCGTTCAATCGCGATCCTTATTGGCCTGATCGGGGGCTCGGTCCTCGGCGGGCTGATGGGCATGGTGTCTTTTCGGCCGGTGATTGAAGCCAGTTGGTTCCACGTGCCTACGCCGTTTTACTTCGGGGTGCCGCACTTTGAGTGGAGCTCCATTTTAACGATGATCCTGATCTCCTTGACCTCCATGGTCGAGTCGACCGGGGTGTTTTTCGCGCTGGGGGACGTGGTCGACCGCAAGATCGAAAGCGCCGATTTGAAAAAAGGCTACCGTGCTGAGGGGCTGGCCGTGATGCTGGGCGGCATTTTCAACACCTTCCCATATACCACGTTTTCCCAGAACGTGGGGCTGGTGCAGCTTTCGGGCATTAAGACGCGCAAGCCGGTGATGTTTTCCGCCATGTTCTTGGTCCTGCTGGGCCTGTTGCCCAAAATCGGGGCGCTGGCCACGATCATCCCGAACCCCGTGCTGGGCGGGGCCATGCTAGTGATGTTCGGCATGGTGGCCGTGCAGGGAATTCGAATGCTGCAGGAGGTCGATTTTCACGACGACAAGAACCTTTTGGTCGCCGCGATTTCCATCGGGCTGGGACTCGGCGTGACCGTGCAGCCCCAGATCGTTCAGGCCCTGCCGAAGACCCTGCAGCTGTTGTTCTCCTCTGGGATTCTGCTGGCGAGCGTTTCTGCCGTTGGCTTGAATCTGTTGTTTAACGCTAAAACCCCACCGGCCGAGCTGCCAGAATCTGACGGCCTGAATGAGCAGGCTGGGGCACAGGCACGAAAGGGCGACAAACATGACTGATTTTATTCAACCGGTGCTGGGATCGGCATTATCGGGGGTGGCCCGTTAGCCTACAGCATGGCAGGCGCGGCCAAGGCAATGGGGATGAACACCATCATCCTTGCCCCCAGTGAAAGCGACATTGCGCTGTCGCTGGCGGATATCCCGTTGGTTGGCAAGGCCACGGATCCGGCGGCTTTGGCGCGGCTCGCCGAAGTGGCCACGGTGGTGACGTTTGCCAACGAAAACGTCGACGGCAACGCCTTGCAGCAGCTGACGACGAAGCACCAGCTGCCCTCCGGTGTCGACATTTTGTCGGTCACGCAGGACCGCTATTTGGAAATGGTATTTCTGGATGATCTCAACGTCAATATACTGCCTTACGCTCAAGTTGTTGGCCCCAGTGACATTGCCAAGGCCATCGAGTCAGTTGGGCTGCCGGCGATCCTCAAGCCCATTCAAAAGGACATGGGGGCGGATCAGCAGCTGCGGCTGACGAGTCCCGATGATGTTGCCCACGCTCAGCAGTTGCTTCAGCAGCGGCCGTACATTCTTGAGGCGTGGCTGGATCACCCGACCGAGTACGCGGTCACCGTGGTCAAAAACGGGGACGACATCAAGGTTATGCCGGTGGTGCAAACGGTCTTCGCGCATCATCAGCTGCAGGCGGCGTTCGTACCGGCTACTGGCGGCGATGCCGTGCACCAAGAGATCACCCGCGTGGCCAAACTGATTGCCGCGCACCTGAACTACACCGGCGCGTTTGGCATTGAGCTGTTCATGACGCCTAACCAGTCGCTGTATGTCAAGCGGCTGTATCCGGCCCCACAACTCACCAACCACGTTCTGGCCAGCACCACCGGCTTCAGCCCGGTGGCGATGCACATGCGCGCACTGCTTGGCTGGCCGCTGCCTCAGTTAAAGTTGCTGCGGCCAGGCGTGATGATTCCGCTGCGGGCAGAAGATGCGGCAGCGGCAATGACCCAAGTGCGGATCAAGCCGGAGTGGCAATTTGAGTTTTACCCCAGTGGCGATGAGCTGATTGGGATGATGACGATTTACAAGCCGCTGGTCGAGGCTGACCAACTGCTGGATGCAACGGATCACTTTCACTTGAACCTGACAGAGGAGGACTAACATGATCGATCGGTACAGCCGGCCCGAAATGGCCGCCGTGTGGACAGAAAAGAATCGTTACCAGGCCTGGCTCGAGGTTGAGATTCTGGCTGCTGAAGCCTGGAGTCAGCTGGGAGAGATTCCAGCGGCCGATGTGAAGGCCTTGCGCAAAAACGCCAGCTTCACGGTTGAGCGCATTCACGAAATCGAAGCGGTCACGCGCCACGATGTGGTGGCCTTCACGCGCACTGTTTCGGAGTCGCTCGGGCCCGAGAAAAAGTGGGTGCACTTCGGCCTGACCAGCACCGACGTGGTCGACACGGCACAGGGCGCCGTGCTGAAGCAGGCGGACGTGATTTTGCGGGCCGACCTGGTCGCGTTAATGGACGTCGTCGGCCGGCGCGCCAAGGAGTTCAAGCACACGGTGATGATGGGCCGCACCCACGGGGTCCACGCCGAGCCCACCACGTTTGGGCTGGTGCTGGCCACTTGGTACTCCGAACTCAAGCGCGATCTGAAGCGCTTTGACGATGCGGCGGCCGATGTCGAGGCTGGCAAGATCTCGGGCGCGGTCGGGACGTTTGCAAACACGCCGCCAGCCGTTGAGGCTTACGTCTGCGAGCACTTGGGCATTCGCGCTCAGGAGATCTCCACACAGGTCCTGCCGCGCGACCTGCACGCGCACTACATCCAGACTTTGGGTCTAATTGCGACGTCGATCGAGCGCTTTGCGCTGGAGATCCGTCACCTGCAGCGCACCGAGGTCCATGAGGTCGAGGAGCACTTTAATCCCGGCCAAAAAGGCAGCTCGGCGATGCCACACAAGCGCAACCCAATCAGTTCCGAAAACGTCACCGGCTTGGCGCGCATCATTCGCGGCTACGCGACACCGGCGCTTGAGGACGTTCCGCTGTGGCATGAGCGCGACATTTCGCACAGCTCGGCTGAGCGGATCATGCTGCCGGATGCCACCGGGCTGCTTGATTACATCCTGCACCGCTTCACGGGGATCATCACGAATCTTGACGTCTTCCCGGAAACGATGAAGGCGAACATGCAAAAGACGCACGGTCTGATCTTCAGCCAGCGCGTGATGCTGAAGCTGATCGAAACCGGCATGAGCCGTGAAGCGGCCTATGATTTGGTCCAGCCTAAGACCGCGCAGGCCTGGGATGAGCACCGCGACTTTCGGCAGCTGCTGGAAGCCGATCCGAAGGTCACCAGCGCCTGGATCCCTCGGCGCTGGATGACGCCTTTGATTACCACTACCACCTGCGCCACGTGGATG
Source organism: Lacticaseibacillus camelliae DSM 22697 = JCM 13995 (assembly GCF_001311195.1). Lineage (GTDB taxonomy): Bacteria > Bacillota > Bacilli > Lactobacillales > Lactobacillaceae > Lacticaseibacillus > Lacticaseibacillus camelliae. The sequence continues at coordinate 8,076 of NZ_BBAJ01000021.1, read as the reverse complement.
AGATTTTTGAGCGCATTGGGCTGGGTGACGACTAGAAGCTGAGCACTTGGGCTCACACAAGGCCGCTGGCGATCGTCAGCGGTTTTTGTGTGACGTGAGCGCTTGCAAAGCCAGTTGCTTTTCGGTAGGCTGAATGCGAATGGAGTGGGACAAATGGACGTCGAGGAAGTTAAACAACTAGTACAAAAGCCACTGGCTGAAGACCTGTGGCCAAAGCAGCTGACCGCTGCCGTGCGGCTGCTGGCGGCCTTTGCTGGCGGGGACCCAGAGCAGATCACCAGCAGTTTGAATGAGGATGGCGCGTTGGTGCTGTCGCTGCAGGGCCTCTGGCCGCGCGCCATTGCGCAAGGCGTCCCGATGCCACTCGTTTCGCAAGTGATCCAGCCTCGCGGCCCCAAGCCAGGGCAGGCGGCGGACCGGCTGCTGCGGGGGATCCTGAACAGTTACGTGTTGGCGCTGCGGGATCTCACGCAACTGCCCAAGACGCTTTATCCGCGCTGGCGCGATATTCGGCAGATTCAAAACCAGCTGCTGGCGCTGCAGGCGATTTTGCACCAGTGGCGGCTGGATGAGGACGCGCCTGCGGTCCGCGCGACCCTGTACGGGCCGGTTGCCGGCGGCACGCTAAAGGCCGCGCAACAGGCGGGTGTCAAAGTCACGCAGGCCAAGCTGGCCAAGCCGTGGCTGCACGGGTTTCTGGGGACTTTGCCGATGCCTGCGATCATCGTGGGGGTGCGCAGCCAAGGCGGCCGGGCCGGTGTCGGCCAGCAGCAGGAGGTCCTCGTGCGCGCGCAAAACCTGGTTCACCGGCAGTTCCCCCGCACGCGCTCGGCGGCCTTAAGCCCCGGCGAGCGTGAGGTGCTTTACGGCAAGACGGCCGTGACCGACTTCACGGCGTTTGACTTGGAATTTTCCAGCGGCAATGCGCGGGAAGGCATGTTCATCACCGAAATTGGGGCGGTGAAGGTCAAGGCCAACCACATTGTGGACACGTTCAACGTCTTCGTTCAGGTGCCGGCCCGGCGGCATTTGAATATGTACTCCCAGCGCGTCACCGGGATCCACGAAGACACGCTGAAGCAGTACGGGTTGCCCGCCAATGAAGCAATTCGTCAGTTTGTCGACTTTATCGGCACGGACAGTCTGCTGGGCTTTTCCATGCACGGCGGCGATCTGCCAGTCCTGCGCCGCCAGTTTAACCTGTATCCGCAGCCCTACCGCCTGATCGATGTGGCGCTGCTGGCCAAGCAGTCCGGCCGATGCCGGGCAACCCCGAAGTCAGCCTGACGACCTATCGCCATTACCTGGGCCTGAGCCTGCTCGCCCATGGCGCCTTGTACGACGCCGTCACCACTTACGCGCTTTACGCTTACCTGCAAGACTCGGCGCGCGACCCCGCTGCGCTGGTCGCGGAATTCGACCAGGTGTTTAAAGCCACCAGCCTAAAGCCTGGCGTGCTGGGCGACTGATCAGGGCAACTAGGAAAGCCCGCCGGTAAAATTTTCGCGGGTCGCGCGCCTGGGGCCCATGCGTGCCTAAACCCTGTTAAAGCCCGTTGTGAAGCCGTTTTCGCGTGCTACCGCCGCTGTATTGAGGGCGGATTTTTTGGTACAATGGGAAAAGCAAAGACATAGCAGGAAGGACGATATCATGGCGAATGCACTACTGAAAGGCATGAACGACAAACAATCCGAGGCGGTGCTGGCCACCGAGGGGCCACTTTTGATCATGGCCGGCGCCGGCTCGGGCAAGACCCGCGTCTTGACCCACCGCGTCGCGTACCTGATCGAGGAAAAAGGGATTAACCCGTGGCGCATCCTGGCCATCACTTTCACCAACAAGGCAGCGCGCGAAATGAAGGAGCGCATCGCCAAAATGCTTGACCCGGAGCTTGCTAAGGACGTCTGGGTCTCGACCTTCCATGCGCTGTGCGTGCGCATTCTTCGGCGCGACATTCAGAAGCTGGGCATGAACCGGGCGTTCACCATCGCCGACCCGGCCGAGCAGAAAACGCTGGTGAAGCACATTCTGGCCGACTTGAACATCGACCCCAAGCGCTACGATCCCAAGGCGCTGCTGGCGGCCATTTCCAACGCCAAGAACGACTTGAAAACGCCTGAGCAGTATGCGAAGTCTGCCGGCACCCCGTTTGAGCAGACGACCGCGACCGTGTACGCCGAGTACCAGAAGCGCATGCGTTCCGACCAGGCGCTGGATTTTGACGACCTGATCATGCAGACCATCATCCTGTTTCAAAAGGATCCGGAGACGCTGAAGTTTTATCAGAACAAATTCCAGTACATTCACGTTGATGAGTACCAGGACACTAATGAGGCCCAGTACCAGCTGGTGCACATGTTAGCCGACGGGTACCGCAACCTGTGCGTGGTTGGGGATGCCGACCAGAGCATTTACGGCTGGCGCGGGGCCAACATGCAGAACATTTTGGACTTCAAGAAGGATTACCCCGATGCCCAGGTCGTGCTGCTCGAGCAGAACTACCGCTCGACCAAGAACATCCTGCAAGCGGCCAACGATGTGATCAAGAACAACAAGAAGCGTCAGGTCAAGACGCTGTGGACCGAGAACAAAACCGGTGACAAGATCACCTACTACCGGGCGCAAAGCGAGTTGGACGAGGCCTATTTTGTCATCAAAACGATTGAGCAGGACATCCGCGTTGGCAAGCGCAAGTATGGTGATTTTGCCGTGCTGTACCGCACCAACGCTCAGTCCCGCGCGATTGAAGAGGCCTTTGTCAAAAGCAACATTCCCTACAAGATGGTCGGCGGTCACAAGTTCTACGACCGTAAGGAAATTAGGGACGCGTTGGCTTATTTTCGGCTGGTGATCAACCCGGATGACGACATGAGCTTCAACCGGATCGTCAACGAGCCTAAGCGCGGCATCGGGGACACGTCGATGGAGAAGCTGCAGGCCTTTGCCACGCAAAACGGCTGGTCGCTGCTGGAAGCGGCGCAAAACGCCGAGCTGTCTGATGTTTCGGGCAAGGCGCGCGGCGCACTGGCCAAATTTGGCAGCACCATCAAGCAAATTCAGGCCAAAAAGGACAAGGGCACGGTCACGGACCTGATGCAGGCCATTCTGGATGATACCGGCTACCTGCCGACGCTGAAAAACGCCGGCACGGTCGAGGCGGATACGCGCATTGAGAACTTGCAGGAACTGCTTTCCGTCACCCAGCAGTTTGACGAGCGCTACGAACCGGAAGACGAAAACAGTGACATTTTTGTCGACTTCATCGCCGACTTAGCGCTGGTGTCGGACCAAGACGAGGTCGAAGAAGACGCCAGGAGGTCACGCTGATGACGCTGCACGCCGCCAAGGGCCTGGAGTTTCCAGTCGTGTTCCTGGTGGGCATGGAGGAGGGCCTGTTCCCGCTTTCGCGCTCAGCCATGGACGAGAAGGAAATGGAAGAGGAGCGGCGACTGGCGTACGTTGGCATCACGCGGGCCAAGTCGAAGCTGTACCTGAGCAACGCTTATGCCCGGATGCTGTATGGCCAGCGGCAGAACAACCCGCAAAGCCGCTTCATCGATGAGATTGAGCCGGAGCTGCTGGAAACCGTTGGGCAGCAGGCGCCAAAGTCGAGTTATCCGTTCGACCGCGAGGCCAATCGCACGGCGCGGGCCGTGACGCCAACCTACTCGCGGCACCCGCAAGGCACGCGGGCCAAGGTGGTGGACAATGCCGGGGCGCCGACCAGCACGGCCGGCAAGGTGACCTGGACCGTCGGCGACAAGGCTGAGCACCGCAAGTGGGGCATCGGCACCATCGTCAAAGTGTCTGGCAAAGGCGACGACCAGGAGCTGGACATCGCCTTTCCGGACATGGGGGTCAAGCGACTGCTGGCGGCTTTCGCCCCGATCACCAAGCACGTCGATTAGACAGGAGGCAGCGAGATGGCAGAGCAGGACATTGCAGCAATGACGCACAGCGACGCGGCCACGGCGGTTCAGCCGCTGGTCGATCAGCTCAACCAGTGGCGCCGCGAGTACTATGACCAGGACGCCCCGACTGTCGATGATCACCAGTACGACATGGCCTACCAGAAGCTGCTGGCCTTGGAGGCCAAGTTTCCCGATTTAGTGCTGCCGGATTCGCCGAGCCAGGCGGTTGGCGGCAGTGTGGACACCGACTTTGCAAGGTGCCCCACCCGATCCCGATGCTGTCCATGGGGGATGTCTTTTCCCTTGAGGAGCTGCAGGAGTGGGCGGAGCGGCTCGAAGGCGGCGTCGAGGAAAAGGTCGACTACAACGTCGAACTCAAAATCGACGGGCTATCGCTTTCCTTGGTTTACGAAAACGGCAAGCTGGTGCAGGGCTCGACGCGCGGCGATGGGAATGTCGGCGAGGACGTCACGGCCAACGTGATGACCATCAAGGACATCCCGCACCAGCTGAAACAGCCGTTGAACATCGAGGTGCGCGGGGAGTGCTACATGCCCAAAAAGGCGTTTGCTAAACTCAACGCGGCCCGCGAGGCCCAGGGGCTGACCACGTTTGCCAACCCGCGTAACGCCGCGGCAGGGAGCTTGCGGCAGCTCGACCCCAAGGTCACCAAGGCGCGTGAGCTGGCGACGTTTATCTACACGCTGATCGATCCTGAACGCTTCAACGTCACGACGCAACACGACGCGATCGCGTTCATGCAGGACCTGGGCTTTGTCACCAATCCGAGCTCGATCACGACAGGCGATTTAAAGCAGATGGACACTTACATCGCGGACCAAACCGCGGACCGCGACGGCTTGGCTTACGGCATTGACGGCATTGTGGTCAAGGTCAACAGCCTGGCTTTGCAGCAGGAGCTGGGCAATACGGTCAAGGTACCGCGCTGGGAGATCGCGTACAAGTTTCCGCCGGAGCAGGCGGAAACCGTGGTCCGAGACATTGACTGGACCATTGGCCGCACAGGGGTCGTGACCCCGACCGCTGTGATGGATCCGGTGCCGCTGGCCGGCACCACAGTTGCTCGCGCCACTTTGCACAACGCGGACTTGATCGCTGAAAAGGACATTCGTATCGGCGACACCGTGCTTTTGCATAAGGCCGGCGACATCATTCCCGAGGTTTCAGCCGTGGTGCTGAGCAAGCGGCCAGAAGGTGCGGTGCCGGCCGTGATCCCGACCGCGTGTCCCTCCTGCGGCCAGCCTTTGGTCCACATCGATGGTGAGGTCGCGCTGCGGTGCATCAACCCGATGTGTCCGGCGCAGGTCCAAGAGCAGCTGACGCACTTTGCCAGCCGGCTGGCGATGAACATCGACGGCCTCGGTCCCAAAATCATCGCGCAACTGCAGGCCAAGGGGCTGGTCAAGGACGTTGCCGACCTGTACCATTTGACCGCGGATGACCTGAGCACGCTGGATAAATTTAAGGAAAAGTCCATTAATAATTTGTTAAAGGCCATCGACAATAGTCGGCAGAACTCCGTGGAACGCCTACTATTTGGCTTAGGCATTCGCCACGTCGGCGCGAAGGCGGCCCGCTTGCTCGCCGAACACTTTGGCGATATCGAGACGCTGATGGGCGCGGATGAGGCAACCATCGCCGACGTGGCCAACATCGGGCCAACCATCGCGGCAAGTGTGGTGCAGTACTTTCAGCGTGACACCGCGCAGGCGTTGATTGAGGACTTTCGCGAAGCAGGCGTCAACCTGACCTACAAGGGCGGCGCACCGGTGGCAACGGATTCCTTCTTCTCCGGCAAGACCGTCGTGATTACAGGCTCCTTTGCCGCGTTCACGCGGCCGGAACTGACGGCGAAACTGCAGGCGCTGGGGGCGAAGGTCACAGGGTCGGTTTCCAAGCGGACGGATTTGGTGGTCGCCGGGGAGAAGGCCGGGTCGAAATTGACCAAGGCCCAGACCCTGAACGTGCCGGTGATGGATGAAAAAGAATTACAGACGAAACTATAAGTGAGGCATTGGTTGATGAAGAAAATTCTGACTGCGGCATTGGTCGCAACGGCAGTGCTGCTTGCGGCCTGCGGCAACCTGAACTTTAATTCGGGCACCAGCGGGACCACCGGCTCAAGCAGCACGAGCAAGTACACGACCACCGGCACCTCGGACTCCGGGACCTACGAAGGGGTCATCAAGGACGGCCGCTATCAGACCTCGAGCGCCCGCGGGCTGCAGCTGACGCAGAATCAGCAGGACGGCAATGCGTTCAACATCAAGAGCATGGAGGCCGGCCTGCAGGAAATTTCCAAGAAGCAGTTTGCCACCTCTAAGTATGTGTTCGAAGAAGGGCAACTGCTCTCGACGGCGACCACGAAGAAGTGGTTGGCGCACCGCTCTAGCTCGGATCAGGATGGCCTGAACCCGAAGAGTAACAGCAGCACTGACCCCAACAAGCGCGTGCCGACGTACCTGCAAACCATTTTGGAGCAGGACTACATGACCCAAAGCGGCTCGTCAATGAGTCTGGGCGGGGTCTCGATCGCGCTGGGGATGAACGAGTACGATTACTACGAAAAGCAGCAGTATGGCGCCACTTACACCACGCACATCACCGACGCGCCATGACGCAGCAAGGCCGGCGCATGGCCAAAGAGGTCGTGGCGCGGGTCCGCAAGATGAAAGGCGTCAGCAAGATACCCCGATCGTGATCGCACTGTACAAGCTGGCGGCGCGCGACTCGCTGGTCGGCGGGACCTACTTTGATTACGTGGTCTCCACGTCCGGCGACTCGCTTCAGAGCTGGAAGCCGGTCAATCAGCAGAATGAAGTGCTGCCGACAGTCGACAACAAGAAGCCGATCAACCAGACTGTGTCGGATGATTTTAATAATTTCCAGAGCAACGTTGAGAACTTCTTCCCGACGCTGGCCGGGGTCACGGCGCAGGCGCACTACGAGGATAACCAGCTGGCCGGCCTGAATGTCACCATCAACACGCAGTTCTACGGGCTGACCGAGATTCAAAGCTTCACGCAGTACGTCAGCTCAATGGCGTCCAAGTATCTGCCAAGCGGTGTCAAGATTCAAATCACGGTGCAGGCGACTTCGGGTCCGCAGGCCTTCCTGGCACGCGACAGCGGACAGAAGGACTTCACGACCCACGTGTTCGATAGTTACTAAGCGGCGGCAGTCCAGGGCAACCTGGGCTGTTTTTGTGAAAAAATGCGGCCTGCGCGCGGGCCTGCAGTGTTCGTATGGTAAACTAAAGTGATTAAATCCCCAAGCAAAAGCGAAGAAGGTAGAGAACATGATTTCAAAAGACAGTGTGGCGCATGTTGCCGGATTGGCGAAATTGGCCTTTTCGGAAGACGAGCTGCAGCAGTACACGGCCCAACTCGATGAGATCTTGAACATGGTCGCACAACTTGAGACCGTCGATACCACGGACGTGCCTGTGACCACCCAGAGTATTCACCTTGAAAATGTGATGCGCGAGGACGTGGCGCAGAACGACACCGACGTGAAGGCGCTGCTTTCGAACGTGCCGACCAAGAAGGGCACGCTGATTCAAGTGCCGTCGATCATCGATAAGGAGGACGATTAAGCCGTGAGTTACTTCAATCTGGATATTACCAAGCTTCACGAGCAGCTCCAGGCGGGCAAACTCACCGCGGCTGACCTCACCGAGCAGACCTTTGCCGAGATCAAGCGGATCGACCCTGAAATCGACGCGTTTTTGACCCTGAATGAGGACGGTGCCAAACAGGCTGCCGCGGCTCAGGACGTCGCGGGCATCGCGGCGGACAAGCCCTTTGCCGGTGTGCCGGTGGGCATCAAGGACAACATCGTCACCAAGGGCTTGAAGACTACCGCGGCCTCGAAGATCCTGGGTAATTTTGTGCCGATTTACGATGCGACCGTGGTCGAAAAGCTCCAGGCGGCTGGCGCCATCATTGCTGGCAAGCTGAATCTGGACGAGTTTGCGATGGGTTCGTCGACCGAAAACTCGGCTTTCAAGACCACCAAAAACGCCTGGGATCACACCAAGGTGCCAGGCGGTTCGTCAGGCGGCTCTGCGGCGGCGGTTGCCTCAGGCCAGCTCCCGATGGCGCTGGGCACCGATACCGGCGGCTCGATCCGCCAGCCCGCAGCG
>NZ_BBAJ01000020.1 GCF_001311195.1 Lacticaseibacillus camelliae DSM 22697 = JCM 13995 | reverse complement strand
TCACGCCCTCCGGGCAACACAGATCACGAAGCGAACGATCAAAAGGATGCAGCATAGTAAACGGTACGGCAAAACCCAGCCGCACTCGTTTGTCGCCTCCAGAAGCTCCCTCGGCCGCGCGGCGGCCTGAAACTACCAAGAACGGGTAGTTTCAAAGGCTTGCGCTGCTGTGCAGCGCCTGGCGATCTGCCAGCAAGACCTGGCGCCTTTCATTGGTTCTCACGCTCCGCCTACCGCCGCTGCGCGGCTACACCGGAACCCTTCCGCCAGCAAGGGGCGAAAAACTTTTGCAAGCCCGGCAAAACTTTTTGCGCTCAGCCCACCCTTGCTTGCTCCAGGAACCCGGTGTTACGGCTACGACGTTGAGAGTCAACGAAAGGCGCAAATGCGCAGTAGAAGGTCGGGCAAAAGCCAAGGAGGGCAAACATGAGAACACTAGCAGATTTTTACAGCGTGATGGCCACAGCGGATTATGGTGAGGAAGGCGAGACGTTCGGCGGCGATGGATGCGGGCTATACGTGTTCGGACTGGTGGCCGTCAGCACCGTTGAAAAAGAAGACAGCGTTCAGGTCACGGTCACATCACCTTATTCCTCAAGAATCTATGAGCAATCAACTAAATCTGATTACACCCAAATCCTTGACGCAATCGAAGATGCTCACGTTTCGACATTTTAGGAGGCAACCAAAATGGAAATCGCAACCTTTGCAAAGCTGGTAGAAGCGTATAACGGCGAAGATGAAAGTTTAGGGAATCTGCTTGATGCTGAGTTCTACAACATCGTCGTTGACCAGGGCCTAACCTCAACTGAAGAGGTCATCTTCAATGGTATTGTTCAAGACTTGTCGTTTACTTCAGCCACTGAGTCTACCGACCCCGGCGCTAATCAGGCGACTGCACAGTGGCAAGCAGAGATGGTGGCGGACGAAGGCCGGGAAATCAAACGAATCTTGCGAAAGGCCGCTTCAGAGTGGGACGCACTCAACGAGGTTGAGAGAGACGAGTACCTGCCAGCCAACTTTTTCTGGGAAGCACAATAATAGGATGCCGCCGTTGAGGCGGCTTTTTTTCTATGCGCTAATGACGATTGAACGTGTTCCCCGAAGGATATAATGGACAGAAAACCCGCCGAGGTGTATACTACGTGTATACGAGAGGGGCGATTCAGAATGACAGTCAAAGCCAGATCAGTTGGAAACTCTGTGACGCTGACAGTACCAAAGGAACTTCGCGTCGAAGAAGGACAGGAATTTGACGTGCAACGTAAAGCCGACGGAGCCATCGTTTTTACCCCAAAGCACCGCAACCCATTTGAAGGTGAATGGTTCAAAGCAGACCTCAAGCAAAACGACGTACTGGGTGACCAGGAGGTGCTGGATAGTGAGTGGGACTGAGTACATTCCACACAAAGGCGACATCGTGAGTGCCAGTTTTGACCCCAGTGCTGGCAAGGAGATTCAGAAGCGCCGACCAGCCCTAGTCGTCAGCAATGCCCAGTACGCAAAATTAACGGGCCTTGCGGTCGTGTGCCCGATTACTCATGCAGACAGCAACCGATTCAGAGACACCGGACTGCTCATTCCACTTCACCAGAAGAAAACGGAAGGGTACATCAACCCGCTTCAATTTCATACGTTTGATTTCCGTCGTCGGCGATTTGAGCGGATCGAGACCGTTGCAACCGACACGCTGGCGCAAGCGTTACAAACAATCAACGACGTAATCAATGCTACTGAACCCCGGAAGCGTGGCTCAGTCAAAGGCTGACTAATATCAGCCTTTTTTTGGTGTCGTCAGAGGCGATTCTGACGCGTTTTTGTGCGAGACGGCGAACAACTATGCGGCAACGGCCTCAAAATAGGGCAAAAAAAATAGCCCCGCCGCCCGCGTCGGCGACGGAACTAATGCAATTTTGAAGCATAATCATTCACCATGCGTAAACAGGTGTCGTCATCATTTTAGGCTGAATTGCCCAGTCTTATAGTTGATTTTAACGCCCGCCTGCTGGTTAAAGACCCAGAGGTTCAGGCGCAGACCGTTCGGATTTTTGAGGGACTGCACAATCACGTGTACGCCACGCGGTACCAACTCCGATCCACTATATATGGGTATGGCCTGGTATGCGACCGCTTCGTCCTGGTGCGCTTGCAGGTAATTTCGTGTGAGAGTCTCAGGATAAGCCATGCCGCCAGGGTTACGCATGTCGTTGGTGCCCACATTTTGCGCCCGCGTGCCAAGAATCACGTTGTGGGTTTGCATGTCTCCATTGAGTGACCAGGCGACCAGGTGCGACTTGTTGTACAAGTATCCCCGGTACCCCGTGAGTTGCACAATGCGGTTGTTATTGATGCCGCCATGCCACCCCTTCTCTACTGAGTCTTTCGTTGCCGTGTATTTGGCATGCAAATACTCGCCAGAAACTCGCGTTTCTTCTGGGAAGGCGGGCCGGCTGACAACACTACTGTTGTGAAACATCATCGACTGATAGGTAACGATTGCCGTCACGCCCTGGGTTCTCCCGGCGCGATCAAGAGTCGAGTAATCAGTCGTCGCTGTGATATAGCTAGGCTCCTTCAAGTCACGGCTAACAGTACGCGCGAACACGCCCTCAAACTCCGGTTTGTTGTCCTTCACCACCATGTAGTTCTGCGGATACTTTTTAATGCTGAAGGGTGTCTTGATTAAAGCGTTGTCGGCCTTACTGTTCTCCACCGTTGCTCCTGGGAGGAGGCTTGATATTCCATCCACCGCCTTACAGCCACTGAGTGCGACCAGGGCCGCACCCAAGGTCAAGAGGCGGCCCAAATACTTCGTCTTCATTGTTTCCGGCCCCCTATCGTCCGGCTGCTTGTGCGGCGGCTGTGCGGGCTGCTGAGCTAATGCCGGAGCTTGCTTTTGCAATGCCTCTGCCTTGACGCCTGGTGCTTGCTGGTACTTTCGCTCGTCTTCTTTATCAACGGCGCTATAACCATAGGTCTTGATCAGGTAGGCCATCTCCTGCGGTGAGTCAGCCTCAAACAGACCCTTATTGAGCTGATTCGCCTGTACCGCTTTTAAGCGATTGTCACCATCTTGGTTCCGTTCTTGAATCACCTTCAGTGCGTTCTCTTCGTCCTTCTTGGCATAAATCCGGTCGATTACGCGGGTGGGAAACCCGCTCTCGTTTTGCACCTGCTTCAGTCGGTCGTTCCAATCTTTGATCTCATACCTTACCGGTTTCACGCCCAGCCTTTCGTACTGCCCAGCATATGACTTTATCTTGGTGATCACTGCATGTTGCATGGTTGGATCGAGGGCCGGATCCAGGCGCTTGACCAGCGCCTGATAATCCAGACCATTTTGGCCGGTCAGGTCGTGCATGAGACCGGCCAGCTGGCCAGTACGCTCTTCATATGCTTCACCGGCCGCCATTCCGTCGCTGTGAGTGAAACCGCCTTTCAGGCCAAACCAGTTGTTGACCTCCTTGTCGTCATGAAAGTTGGTTTCTACTTTATCCAGTGCGGCGAGCGGCTCCCATGGAACACCAGCGGTGGCGGCCTGCTGTTGCAGAACCTTTAGGCGTTCCTGTGGAATTGCCAGGTTATCAACCATGAAGTGCCCGTATGGAAGGGTCTCCCCGGTTTTGACGTTCACAAAAGCGTGTTTGTTGATCATCTCATCAAAGAAGCGGTGCCCGGCTGGGTCATTGTCTACACCAAAGCCGACCCGTTCGGGAACGGCGCCAGTGCGGGAATGAAAGTATGCCATTGCTTTTGTGACGGTCTGCGGCTTTAGTCCATCCATCGCAAAGAACATCGTGTCCTTTGTTTGCGGGTGCAGACTCAAGTACGATAACGCGTCGATTGGCGACTCAAAGACGTACAGTTGTTTCGGCCGACCGATGGAGAAGTTGAAACCGTAGTCCTGCTCTGAGTTCTTAGCAATCTGCTTGAAGGTACCGCGTGGGCCGTTGCGTTTCTTGTCGATCGTCGTTCCCTGAATCGAAGCGCCAACGCGCTCACCATCATGTGCCCAGACAAACACCGCGTTGCCCTTGCTGTCCTGTTGAATGAAGCCGCGCTGGTGAAGCTGATCCACAATCGAGGGATTTAGACCGCGTGCCAGCGTTAGGTAATCGCGAGCCTTGGTGAAATCTTGAGAGTTTTGAATGTCGTACTTAAACGGTTGCCGGTCTTCAGCAGCCACTTTGGTGGTGGAGAGACTGTCGTCGTTTAATGCGGTCACTGCCTTTTGGAAGTTATCGACGCCGACAACCTTCATCATGAAGTCGATGGTTGACCCCCCTACCTGGCGGCTGTTCCAAATGAATTGGTTCTTTCGGGCATTCACTTTCAGTGAATCGTGCTGATCCCAAGACCAATAATCACCTCCGTCATGTACCAAGTTCACGCCATTCTTGGCGGCAACATCAAGGATGGAAACTGCCTTGGCATGCAAGATCATCTTCTCCGTGATGCCCTTGTTAGCGGACTTTGGTTTTGCTTTTTCTACCGTCTGTTCTTCCCAGCTAGCCAGGTAGTGCGTGTCCGGCGAGGAATGCGGCAACTCACTCAGCAACGGGTTGTTTTCCCATTCCTTCAGCGTGTTTTGGCTAAATTCCAGGTGGCTCTGTGGCCCGCCGTCCTTAGCAAAACTGGTCAGTTGTAAATCTACATCTGGGCGGCTACTCTTCGTCAGTGTTGCATACAATCGCTCTTCACCATTAGCGTCTACCTGGGTAATCTTGAGTGCTTGCCCGGCGTGTTCGCGAAGCTGTTTGAACCACCATGCGCTGGCCTGATCAGATTTAATCATGATTTCATCCAGGTTCCCTGTCGCCGCGTGTGGTACCTCCGGTACGATTGATGCCGGGTCTCTTTGTTCTGAATGTTGAGGCTGCGACTGATTGGATGCTGGTGCAAGGGTGACGGCTGGCGTAGCCGCCACCACTTCATAACTGCCATCACGTACGACCTTCCGCTGCGCTGCGGTCAGATCCTGGCCTTCCATGACCAGTGCCTTTCCAGACTCAGCGACCAGGCGTACAACGCCCGTCGCGGCATGAACCTGGCCCCATGGTTCAACGTGCCCGTCGGTTACATCCAGCCCTGGGAAAAGGCCGAGAAGGTCGTTGTGATCGACGCCACGGGTTCCCATTTCATATTGACCACTGATGATACTGCCGTTGCGCAAAACAAAGATGCCTTCACGCGGGTTAGTCGTCAGTTCATCGCCAATATCGGCCAAGTATTTGAGAATTTGATCATCAGTGACCGGTGCAATCGTTGCTTCTGTTGCCATCTGTCATTCCTCCTTTTGAGCACAAAAAAATCGCAACCTGATTGGCTGCGATCATCGTTCAGGGCCATAGCCCTGATTCTGCTGACGCTGGCGGTCAGCTTCTTTTTCATCCTGCATTCGTTCATAGTCGCGCTGTGCTTTCGCACGCGCCTTCATGTCGCCGGAAAGCGCCCGGCGGATAGACGACAAGGCTTGGAAGATGCCCTGGTTAGGCTGGCCTCGCTGGGCCTTGTGGTTGGAGAGCCCGTTCGGATGCTCCTTCCTATAAACCGCGTCGTCTGTCTTTCTCATCTCGCTCAGGATCGAGTTGCCCATCCTGGCGTACAATTCATCATACTTACCGTGTTCGTAGTCTTTGGCCCGACCAGCTTCCTTACCTTCTTGACCAGAACCATACAGTGCCTCGCGAAAATCTGTCTCGGCCTTCAGCGCTTGATCAAACTCTTGCAACTCATTTGCGTGATACCGCTGCATGAATTTGGAGCTAAACGCGTCGAGCAGCGGTCGCGCTTCTTGAAGCGCGTTCATGTTGTACTTCCACTTCCGCTTATCGTCAGGAAGCGCTTTGTAGATCTGTTGGTACAACCGCAGCAAGTCAAAGTTCGGGAGCTTCCCCCAGTCATAGTCATGCTGCGGAAGCTCATTACGTATCAGGATGGAAAGTCGAGCAAGCGACTGATCCCGGTTGATTAACTCATTTGCGATTGAGGACTTAAAGGCGGAAATAGTCGAGCGTTTTATCATACCGTTTGCTGCCTCTTTCACCTGGCCTTCGGAATCATGAATCAGGATACTCTGGCGCGTTGGTTCAGGTTCTACAAACGCAATATGCACGTGAATGTTGTCAGTATTGAGGTGAATTGATGCTGACCACACCGCCGTGTTGGCTAAACCTTCATTGATTAGAAGACCACTCATGCCATTACGAATTGTCTGTTGTATTTTCTCCTGGTCGAGCTGCTTGCTTTGCAGATTATAAAGCCCGTGGTCTGCGAGAAACCGGTTATCGAAACTCACCACGGTTTGCCACATTAGCGAGCCGTTTTTCTGTGCGAGCGCAAACTGTCGTTTCAGCTCGGTGCGTTCCTCCTGCGTTAAAGAATCCTTACCTGCCGTGAACAACCCTTTACTCTTTTCTGGGTTATTCATGTAATAGTTGTAGCCGTCGAAACGGTTAACGTTCCATTCCTTGAAGTGATCACCGCGCATTGCGTCCGGCCTATCCATATAGTTCACGTAACCGCTGAACTTCTTGTCGGGTGCTGGGACAAATTTCATTACGGTCACGATGCCAGGTGACTTACTCATCACCATCACCCCGCGTCGATCTCGTTAGCTTATCCTTGCGTGCGACCTGGTAAGCATGGATTTGATCTGCGACCTGCTTCTGTGTTGCGGTAATAGATTCCGCCATAACATCGGTCACCGGAATTGCGTCTTCCATGCCACTGATAATCAAATACGAGTTGAGTAAATTAGTGAGCACACGCACGTTCTTGTCTACATAGCCCGTCCGAATACGAATCGGATCGAGCTGAGGTTTAACCTCCTTGGCGATTGCTTTTGCAAGGTTCTCTTGGTCAGCGACCTGCCGTTGCAGTTGCCGATATTCTACAAAGAGATGTTGCAGCCCATCACCAAGCGTACGGATGCCATTTTCCTTCATGTAGTCGGCTAGCCACTCCCAAGACAACCCATTCTTGGAGGTGTCCTCAAGCATGATGTGCTTACGAACTTTTGTCATAGTCCCTCCTGTTTGTTGCCAAGAACAGCGACGAAACTGTTAATGGCTTTTGTCGATTCCGCAATCACCGTTTCGGCTTTGCGCAACGTTTCCTCCAGGCTTTCCTTGTCGTGATCGCTGAAATATTGCGACGCCGAGGTGTGGATCAGTTGTCTCAGGAATTGCTCTCTTGAGACTCCTTTTTTTGACGCAGCGTCGTCGATGACCGCTAGATCTGCACTACGAATGTTGCGAATGATTGTAGTTGCCACGTTGCCTCCTCCTTCCATATAAGGGTGCACTGCTTTCTACTGCCGCTTGCGGCGGGGCGGTTCAAAGGTCTGGCTGGGGCGAAAAGCCCAAGCCATTTGAAAGAGCATAATAGAAATCTGCTATCACATTGTGATAGAACCCGCAGTGCGGGTTGATTCTGGGTGATAGCGGAATTAGGCCCTAAAACCCACGTTATAGCCCGCTACGCCCACGGACCCAAAACACCTAAACCCACGATTCAAGGCCTATGCCCACGCATTTTCAGCAAGGCCCACGATAACCCATGAAAAACCCACGGGGATTTTCATGCTATTCCAACTGCTTCTGGTACTTTTCGCGCGCAATGCGTGCAGATTTAATTGATTTTTGTGCAGATGCCCGTTCGGTTTTCTGCGTCTTTAGCGAGGTTTCGGTGTCCGAAATCTTCTGTTTTGTTGCGGCCTTTTGCGATCCGGTTTGAACGGAAAGCGACGCTTTCTGCTTCTTCAAAGTAGCCTTGAGCGTTGCGATATTGGCGTCAGCGTCCTTCACTTTCTGACGGTAGGTAGTGATGCGCTTGCCGTAGAAATGAACCATGTAGGTGAAGTATTCCTGCTCCAATGCGCGACTCGATGGTGTCGAACTATGATCAGAAAGAGTCACCTTTTGGATACTGATTGGCTGAGAAGATGACATGGAAAGGCCGCCGTTCAGTTGCTTGTTTGTGCCAATGGCAACGTACAGACTCGTCTGCTTATCAGGTACATTCTTCACGACCAAGGCGTAGAAATCTTCGCTTACCTGAACCAGTTTTGCTGGTAGCTTTTCGCCATTACCAGCACTACGAGTGCGCACGTTTGCGGTGATTGGTTGCAGCGGATCAATCTGGTTATCCTTCACATAGAGGTTCAACTGATACGTCGTTTTGTTGGCGTAGCGTGACGCCCCAGCGAAAGTGAATTGGTTGTCGCCTTGGGTAAAAGACTGATCTGGTTTTACGCCACTTGCTGTGCTGCTTTTGGGAAATAAAAAAAGCCACTGCAAAGGCAGTGGCGACAACGACGATGATTCCTGCGAGGAGATAGATGAACTTTTTCTCGGCCCGATTCTGTGGCCTCATCGTGATTGTTGAACTAAAAGCACTCAACACTTCTCCTCCCTTCTACTGTTGGTTCATAGACACGCCAGGCTCCATTTCTGCGTAAACATACTCACTCCACTCGGTAATTTTCTCGTCCTTAAAAGTGAGGCGATAGAGGATGTCCTGCTTCTGTGGATTCGTGTTCCCGGCTCCGCTCAAATCGAATACCACCCGGACAGTTGCCTGGCGTTCATTGCCGTTTTCCGGCTGAATCTGCACGTCTCGGTTGTACCAGGTCGTGCTCCAACGGAAGTTGTCAGCGGCCATGCCGCCGGTCGGAACGACCACGAGGTCGTCGGCAATCTTCTTCGTTGAGATGGCCTCAATATCGTCGTGTTGCTTACGTGCATTCTCATAGAATTGTGTGTGCAATGTGACGAAAGCCTTCGCGCGTTTGGTGATTGTGTCGTTGCTTGCCTTCAAAGAGGCAAGCTCTTTTGCGTCCGCTTTTTCAGCTTGCGAGGTGCCGGAATCCTGCGGCGTTGACGTCGTGGTCGTCGTCTTGCCAGCGCCTTTATTCACCACAACATTGGTGCGCGGTTTTAAGGCTTCCTGATGAACCTGGTACCATCCGAACCCGGCTGCGCCGGTGGCTAGTACTGCCCAGGTTGCTAACCCAAATACGATTTTCCCATTTGCCATTTCCTAACTCCTCCTTATTTGACTCTGCCAAAGCCGGCAAAGTGTGCTTGCCAGTATGACGATGTGTAGGTAGCAATATTAACATTACTGCCCGCTGCGTTGATCATTTGCGTACTTGAAAGCACGATACCAACGTGGGTGATACGCGGCCCAGAATACGTGTGCTCAAAGAATATCAGATCACCGGCCTTCACCTCACTCTTGCTTAACCGCTTGGTGGCATCGTACTGATCCTGAGCGGTACGAGGCAAGGAAATTCCGGCCTTCCGTAGCGCCCATTGTACCAGGCCACTACAATCAAATCCGGTCGGGTTTGCGCCGGAGACGTTCGCGCCAAAGACGTAAGGCTTGCCGAGCTGTGCGCTTGCTGCGGCGTAAGCTTGATCAAAGTAGCTCATCTTGTCTCCCATAATCTTGACGTTAGCGTTGCTCGCTCCCTTGCCGGTGAGCAGCGCATCTGCGTCCGCCGGGGTCATGAATTGTTTAATGATAGAGGTCACGGCCGATAACCAGCCGGAGTTCAGATTTCCGGGATCGTTGCCAGCCCCAACTGGTGCATAGGCTTGTTGGAGAGCAGTCAGAGTGCTCAGCCCACGCACAACGACCAGGTTGTGAAGCGTGGCTGCGGTGCCGTCGATACCCGCCTCAATGCTGCTAAAGTGAATCACCTGGTTACCACTCATCTGACCACTGGGATTGTTGTCTACGCGGACAGCACGGCTGGTGCCCCAGCCAGACTCGTTAGCCATGATGGCGGCAAAAAGCGCCGGATTGACGCCTGCATTTTGCGCTGCGGCAATAGTGTACTGTTCCTGGTTAGCCAGCACGCCATGCCCGAACCCTTTATCCCAGGCAGCATGAAATACCGCCGCGTCGAAAGCCATGTTGGTCAGCAAGCCGCCGCTCCCAGCGTCAGCAGCCACATCTTCAGCTTCTCGACCCATATACGCATCGACACTGGCGAGAATGCCAATCATCAGCGACAGCCCCAGGAGAAGAACCGCCGCACCCAGGCCGAGTGGCACCAGCCACTTACGCCAACGCCACCCGGCCCAGACGCGCCGCATAGTCGTGGATTGCTTCATAATCAAGCACCCCCTGCAAATACCCGCAGTTCATCATCTGTGACCTGGAACTGCATGTGCAGCTTGCTTGGCCCGGTCAGCAGATAGCATTCCCCTTTATCAAAATTTGGAATCGTCGCGAAGTCTTGCTCGGTCATAATGCCACCGAACAGACGGCGTAGAATCCCAGGATTCTTTGCAGTCTGAATGGTGGAAACGTCGTGCTTCAAAAGTACCTTGTATTGGCATAGGGAATAGATCTGATTGAGGGAGTTGACCGCCTTGACCATATCCCGATCAGAGACATTGCTGCCGTTTGGAAACATACGCTCAAGACGCTGCGTTGCTAGCACAATCGCGCCGAACATCTTGCGGTCTTCAGACATCAGCTTAACGAAGAAGTCGGCCGCAAATGCCTTATCAGTGTTCAAGATCGTGTGGCATTCATCGACGATAATCAGCCAGTGCTGAACGTCCTCCAGTGTCTTTTCGCGGTGATCGTAGGCCTTCTTCTCGCGGCGGCCCACTGCCATACAGTTGTTGTACGAGTCCATGATGGCGTTGTAGATAGCCAGGTCTTGGATTCCTTCTTCCATCTGGTCAATCGTATCCAGCTGATACGAGACCAGCTGGACATCTTGCAGGGGCGGCAGCGACGAATACCCATCAAAGAGCTGGCCATACATCGTCGCCAGGCGGCGAAGCGTCAATAGAATGGTGTTGTAATACTTAGACATTTGATCGTCTGGCTCATCACGGCGGCGCTCCTCAATGTAGGCGACAATATCGCTCAACGTCGGATAGTCCTCGCTGGCTAAGCTAGTAATCGGCTTAGCCCCTTTATCCAGGTACCCGTTGGACTTGTAGTATTGATCGCACAGTGTACCAAACACGCTTGCTGTTCGCGCGTCCGCATCACTGTCAACCAGTCGGTACTTGATTGAGAGGTTGCCAATATGGGCCCGGTAGGAAGCCGTCACGTCCACGTCAGCGGTCTTTTCATCAACAGCGGTAGGATAAACCTGAAACATGTTGATTCTGCCCTGGCTCCCGTCCAGGTTGATCACAGTACCACGGAAGCGGTGAACCAGGTCAGCAAACTCACCAGAGCGGTCAAAGACACGCACCATATCCCCGCGGATTGCCCGCTCCCAAAGCATCTTTTTGATCGACGTCGATTTGCCTGAGCCCAAGTCGCCACTCAGGAACGTGTTGTAGTACGTCCGCTGCTGGCTGACTCGGAACATATCCCAGTACACGGTGCCGCCAGTAGGCGTATAGCCAAAGTACGACCCATACGGATCGTCCAGGCTAGTTTGGTTGTGGGCAAACCCTAACCCCATTACCTGGCCGCTCAATGGGAGCCCTTCGCGGCGACTGGGGAGCTGACGCTGCGCCGTCATCGGCAGAAACATCGACTGGTACTCGTCCGCATTCTCGTCCAAAAAAACAGCGCCCTGATAGGCGCTGCTGTCGAGTCGCCCGATCACTCGGTTGACCTTGGTATTCAATTCTTCAAGACTGCTAGCGTAGACGTAGACCCTAATATGCACCTGCTTGATCACCTCACCTTGCTTGTTGAGCGCAATGCTCAGGTCACGCAATGGGTCTAGCTCCTGGTCAATCAAGTCGCGTTCCGTTGTCGTATTGGCATGGGAGCGCTGCACCTCAAGCTCAGTTACTGAACCCTCAATGCGCTTCTTGTAGTTGAGGTTTTGATTGGTGAAATAGTCCACCGTGATGGTAACCCCGGCAATGCTGGTAATCTCCTTCAGCCAAAAGTCAGTGAACGTGTCGGGGATTTCATACACGTGTACGCAGGCCAGGTAGACGTTTCCTAGACGCGTGTAGTATTCATTGCGGGTGTCTATGCCCCCTTGCGGCTGAATGCGGTAAACAAACGAGTCATCCAGTCCTTTATTCTTCTTCATGTGCAATCACCCCCGGATTATTCATTAAGTGCAGCATGGTCTGCTTCTCTACCGTGGTTGTCGGTTCAAAACCGTAGATGCTGCTGTACTGCAAGGCTGATTCAATGTGTCGCTCAAGTTCTGGCACGGTATCACCAAATACCCAGATCCAGCTTGAGAGCTTGCGATAGTGACTTTCGAGATACTGCATGTTGAGCAATTCTCTTTGCAGCATCTCCAAGCGGAACGGGTCTCGCGTGGTCTCAATCAGATGCCGAAAGTAATGCTGCTGAGTCTTGTTGGATTCCGGGAAGTTGAGGAAGACCTCTTTCACCGAAGCAGAATATTGGCGCATAAACTCCCAGGATCCGGCCTCAATCTGATCAGCCTCTTCAAGCGTCACGCGATCTAGGTCATATTTCTTAGGCTTGAACACCTCCGCATAATAGTCTGAAATACCGGCGTGTAGGGTGAGATACCCTTTCTCCGTAATACCGGTAACGGGGAATATCGCCGTCACCTTCGTCTTTTTATCTGCAATCGCAGCTGACTGTTTGTCTTGCTTTTGCTTGCGAACAGATACAGCATCAAAGGCCATGTTTCTCCCCCTCTCTAAATAGTAGACGCCACCGCGGGTTATCAATACTGTGGTAGACCCGGCGCGGCTTACGCAATACCTGCCAGATGACCTGGTAGGTTTTCTTCTCTGGAATCCCTGACGGCGAAACTAGGATATACGAGATTCCCGCCCCTAACACCGCCGGAAGTAGCTGAAGCACCGCAGGAAAGAGATGCGAGAAGGCCAGCCATGGAACCCCAGCCGCAGCAAGAATCACGAAGAAGTCGGTAATTGTGAGGTGGCTGCTGTACTGGTTCTTAATGTTGATCTTCTTTGAGAACTGAACTTGATGGTACATACACATTTACTCCCTTTCTTCCATATTTGGCTGGTGCGGTGCGTCATCCAACGCATGACCAACTGGGTGACGTTTGACCTCTTGGTTCGCTTCACGGATCAGCGCGCCTTGGTTTTCGCCTTGGCGATAGACCCGGTGCATGGTTTGCACCGTTGGCGACGTCATCAGCTTTGCTTGAGCACGCTGGCCAAGCGTTTGCTGCGTCGCAGCTTGCGGTTGATCACGCTGCAAGGCCGCCATCGCGCCTCGCGCTTGAGCCCCAGTCACGCCAGGCATCGAAGAAGCGATCACTTTTGGCACCTGGTGTTTAGTGCTACTCTCCGGTAAAGCGGGGGCCTTGCCAGCACCACTCTTTTGCGCTTGTAGGCGTTGCTGCGCAATCCCTGTCGGCAGCCCCGTCTTAGTCGAAATCCTCTTACCGTTGGCCAACGGCGGGTGGAACGGTACTGCTCCTAACTGCTTTCCATTCGGAACAGCTGCGGGTTGAGTGCCAGGTGCTCCCCCGCCTTCTGAAAGATTAGGCGCGCTCTCTGTGTCGCCCGCAGGCATTCCAGGTACTTCACCGGTCACTTCTGGCCCCGACGCTTTGCCGGTACCAGGTGCAGCCGCAAGTGGTGAGGCCGGTAGATTAGGCTTGGATAGCAGCCCCATACCCGCGCCAGCAAGACCGGCACCGGCCACCAAACCGCCCTTGGCGACGTTTCCAGCCGTCTTGGCGACACCTTTAGCAAGATGCCCAGCACCGCGTCCCAACGTACCCAGGCCACGACTCGCGAACATCACGTTGGTCATGGTCTGTGCCATCGACGCAACGCCCGCGTCGATGCCAAAGATTGCCTGAATGATGTTCGGCCCGTCGATAATGAACAGCGCGGCCCCAATCATGGCTAAAATCTTGGTTCCCGGCGTTAGACCCGCTTGATTGATATACCCCAGAAACAGTCCGTAGAACTGAATTAGGACGTCTAGCAGGAACAGTACGACGAAACTGTCACGCAGCTTCGTGATTAACTGCCGATTGCGCTTGCCAGAGTCTATGTCAGTCAGGGCGATTCCTTGAGTGAGTAAGCCAATGAAGCCTATCTCCATCTCAATCTTGACGACTTTGAAAATAGTAATGATGGTCACCAGCAGCACGCAGATAATGCTGAAGAATAAGTACCACGGCGACCAGGAGTAGCGGTAGTAATGATCATCGAGCTTAAACATGCCGGTCATGTTGTGCAGCTCCCAGGTTCCATCTGAGTTCTTCGAGACCTGGTGAGTCAGGATGCTGTTCCCGTCAGAGCTGACCTGAGAACCGCCGTACCAGTGCCCGGTATCAACCTTTTCGTTGATGTTTAGGAGCTTCACATCGCCCATATCACTAATGGCGTTACGCTTCGCAACGCTAGGCAACGTCGCTGTCGTACCGGAATGCTTCCACCCCGCCTTGTCCAGTGAGTACACATCGGTAATGTAGCTTTTGTACAGTGATACCACCACCGGCGAGTCAACGGAGTTTCCAGCAATCCCGCTGTTGACTAGCCCTGTGGCCTGAGTCATAAAAAAAGGTCGTTCCAAAGAACAGGAGAACCGCAACCAGAAAATTGTTGCCTTTTTCTTGGTAGTCAACGCGCTTATTGTGAATGAACATGAGGCCTGCCCAGGCGATTGCCACCGCGGCGAGCGCCCAGATTGCTGCATTGTAGGTTTTAAGAAAATTCTTGACCCCGCTGTACTCCCAGAAGTTGAGCAGCTTGTACATTTGGCGAAAACTGCTGCTAACTACATTTGTCAAAGTGGCGAGTCCCAGAATGATCACATTGCCAATGTACCGCAGGCCGTCACTGACCATGTTGGAGACATGCAAATAGTCACTGTATGCCCGTAGAATCTGAATGATTTGTTGATCACCCATGAGCTCCCTCCTTCTTCTCAAACTGCGCCAACTTGAACATCATCCGCAGCGCCTTATACAACTCAGGCTTATCCTCGCGGTGGCCAGCCAGATACGCCTGTGCCTGGCTCATGGTATTGCCACGCCAGAACGCCGCATTCTCATCGCTGTCGAGCCACTGCTCAGTCTGGTCATGAACCATTTTTAATTGGGCCTCTGTCAAGGCCACTTCGATAAATCTGCTATCCTCACTCACGAAGTCGCTAACGTTCTGTGTCAGCGGCTTGTCGTCCTCGTGGAGATCAGCAACAGGATCTTCCTTTTCCTTCTGACGTGTCTCAGCCGCTGCTTTAGCAGCCTCGGTACGACTCTCAGTGACTGTGACGTTCCCACTGCTGTCTTTCTGATAGGACGAATGAACGTTGTCGCTGCTGTGCACCTCAAACTGATCTGGCTCGTTCTTTAAGCGCTCCGCTTGGTCTAAAGTCGTGGTTGCGGTCTCTGCAAATTCATTCTGCGAGATGGTCAACCCATCGAGTTTGGTGCCCGCATGTGATGCCAGCTTGTCACCGTTGAGTTCTTCAAAGGTCTGCGGGTGATCAAAATCCTTCAGGTACTGATACTGAAAGAGCATGTGATCCTGGTCAGCCTGATTGGCGTAGATTGGCTTTGCGCTAATCTGCGTACCATCAAGGGCCCGCCGCTGCTTCCCACGGATCAACACCCACTCCCCTTCTTTGAGCTGGCTCAGCTCCTCAGGGGTCATCAAATCGCGAGCCTGTTCAGACTCGCTGTATGACTTATCCATGCTCATGGGATCGCCAGCCCGATTAGGTACGATAATGGTCTTTTTACCAAGCAACCGCGAGAAGTATTCTGCGTCTTCTTTCCCATCGGCCAGGATGTCGTACTTATTCCCGCACGCCGACAACAGCGCCTCGGCACCGCGATCACCGTACTTATCCTTGAGCTGCGCGATAGATTGGAAGACCAGGTAGTAAATGAGACCACGTTGCAGGCCAACGTTCATATAGCGGCTCAGCTTCTATCGTCGGGATATTAGCCACTTCTTCTAGGACAAACTTGACGCGCCGCTTCAAACTAGACGTCTCAGACAGCGTGGCAGCCTTTGACAAGACGTAGGAAATCTGGCTGATCAGCGTTGAAATCAGTGAGTAGTTGGAATCGTCATAGTCAGGATAGACAATGAACAACGCGACCGGCTTGTTGCCGTTGGCAATATCCGCGAGATGAAGATCATTGGTCGCGGTCAACTTGCCGATTGCACTAAACGTATAGTTTTTGAGCTTGGCCATGGTTCCGGTGTAAATCCCGGCCCGTGTGATACCTTGCGAAAAGGTGATCGTCCCGTATTGCAGCTTTGCGGGGTCATTGACTTCCAGCTGGCTGAAGAACATATCCATCTTCGTGTCGCCGTTCTCGTCAGGGTTTGACCCTAACTCGTTTAGCATGACTGACACGGTGTACATCGTGACGCGCTCCGGTGTGTTCTTGATCTTGCAGACTCTGCACACTGCCAGGATCAATGCGTTGGTGAGCGCGATAGATGCCTCCTCCCACATTGGATCCTTAGCATTAGGATTGTGAAACAGGGAATAGCTCAGCGTATTACACAGAAGCTGAGCCTCATCATAATCACCCTTGTCGTAGGCTTCCCAAATCAGCGCCAACGGATTGTAGCCAATGGAGTACTCGGGCGTAACCAGGTTGAACACGCGAACATCATAGCCGTGCTGCTCAAAGGCAGCCTTCGTATTCTTGACCATATCGCCTTTCAGGTCGGTGACAATGACCGAATCTTGCTTTGCTGCGCGCATAATCAAGTCCAGCACCGGGTATGTAAAGGTCTGGGTCTTACCTGACTGGGTACCCGCGACAACGGCCGCGTTAGTCTTGTTCGTGTCAATCAGGTCATATCCGTTCTTCGGGACGGGCCCGATTGTGCGTCGCCCTTGCCTCTTCTCTCGTCTAGCAACAACCGCATCGAACGCTTTCTTCTGGCGAGGGCCACGGGAAGAGGTGACATGCAGGTTGAGTTTTTCGGCAGCCTCCGGCGTCACGTGCACTTGCGGCACGCCGGAGTACCCATCATAGATGGAGCCGTCGAGCGGTACCGCCACACTCTGCTCCACAAGATCAGATAACGGTGTAAAGGCAGCGGTGCCCATTGAGCCAAGGTTAAGATCACGGTAGGCAATACGCATTTGGTAAAGCAGCTTTGGCACCTTCACCAGCCACACAAACAGCACAACAACCGTAACGAGCCAGAATAGACCGCTTGTTGACGGTAGGAACCAATTCAACGGTGCAAACACGGCGCCGATTCCTGACGCGCTTGTGATCGTTTTACCCTGGTTGAAACTTGCCAGAGTGGCTTGAAAACTACTAAATAGGTACTCAAGCAAGTGGCTTGCCAAGCACCCCAGACACCATGAGATTAGAAGCAGAAAAGCCCCTGTACCGGTGATTACATCACGCCGCGACAAAAGGCTTTTCCATTGTTTATAGTCAATATTCATTTCGTCGTTTCACCCCCTTCGATCGACCGCGACGTGCTGCCACCAGAGCTGGATTCTGTCAAATATTGGCTTTCCGCCGATGGCTACTGCGGAGACACAAGTGACCGCAAGAACCAGTGACCAGGCGGCGGGAACAGTAGAAAGCACATAGCCAACCAGCAGTTTGTAAGCCACCACCACCGCTAGCGTAAAGGCCCCAAGCCCTCGCATGGAGAGGCCCAGTGCCGCATTGAGCAACTCAATTAGGGTCATGCCAGCAGCCAACAACCCAAAGATGATTAGTACAGCGACTTGGATCTGCGGAGTGACCAACAGCTTCAGTGCAAGCCAACTTGTTGCGCCTAGAAGCAGGAGATCAACGACTAGGTTGAACCAAGTGGCTAGCTTGCTGTGGGTCATCTCATACCGCAGCTGTCGCTGCTCTTCAGACAAATTGTCCTCAAACAGGATGGTGCCTTGCTTAATCCACACCCCCTGGTTGGTCTGAATCCCAACGACCGGCATTCCAGCGCGCTCCAGATCAAGAATGCTGTCGTTTAAGCGCCGCTGGAACGCCTCATTCGATAGTGCCGCGATTGTTTTGACTGCTTCATGTCCTCAACTCCTAACTTCGTGCTAATTGCTTCGGCTTAGCAATTTGCTTGCCTGCGTCCTTGGCCTGCTGCGGTGCCAGCCCATCCTGGATAGACTCAATCAAGTCTTTTGAAACGCGCTGCACGTCGCCCATGATGGCGGCTTGCTGCTGCTCCTCGTTCCCTTCTATCGTCTTTAGGTTCTCTGTCCAGGAGGCAATGTAGGGCATCGCTTCTTCACTTGTGTCAATGCCCAGCGACTTGCTCACAACATAGCTGGTCATTTCGGCCTGGAACTCCATAATGTCGCGGTACTTATTTGACTTGGTATCCTTTAACGCCCAGAACTTTGATGCTCCCGCATGATCTGCATTGTGCATCTTTGCGTGAGCCAGCTCGTGGATTAAAGTGGCCGCATATTCGGGATCACCGAGATTGTTCTTCATCACAATCTCTTTGGCTTTGCCATCGACGTTGATTGTTGCCCCTTTGGCAGCCCCTAACTGGTAGGACGGAAACTCCGTCGTCTCGGGACTAGTCACCCGGATTCCTTCCTGCATGGCGACCACTTTGAGTGTTTCGACCGCCTTCTTGGTCCCTTCGGGGTTCGGATTATCAAGATCAAATGGCCGGTTCGGGTACAGGTCAGGGTAATCTTCTGGCTGTGCGTTGGTCTGCAACACATCAAAGACGTTCCCCAGGTTGTAAAACCGGCTCGTTATGGTCTTGAGTGCATCAGGGTCAGTCTTCACCCGCGCCTGTAATTCTTTGCTTAGCTTCGTAAAGCTCAAATACTGCTTGGAACTAGGATCGCGGTAGAGCTTCAAGTCGTGCGGCACCAGAATTTTGAGCGCGTGTTCGCCCTTCTGCACTGAAAAACCTTTATCCTTCCAGAACTTGAAGGAACCGACCAGCCCGGCCTGTTGAAACTGGGATCGAATCAGCGCCACGTTTCGAGGTGAATAGTGATACCCGGTGGCCATGAAATCCAAAAACGCCTTGCGCTCTTCCGGGCTACTTGACTGCAACTTGATCTTCGGCAAGGCGTCTTTTACGACTTTGGCAACTTCTGCTTTGATCTGTTCCGGGGTCTTTGGCGTATATGCCCGTTTAGCGGCCATTACTCGACCACCTCCGTCATAAAGCCTTCTCTCGTCAGGTAGGCGGGGCTTTCTGGTTCTACCGAATCGGATTGCACCTCGCGGCCAACCTCCCGGTAATCAATGCCCTCCTCGGTGCCCGCTTCGGCCATGATCGCCTTTAAGACTTCGGCCCGCTCTGGCGTCACAGTAATCGTCAAAGGCTCACCGGTGGCAACATCCTCACCAACCACCTTCTGCCCATCTACCGAAACCAACATGATTAAATCGTTATTCATAGCAGCCTCCTCTACCAACCCTGGTACGGCGACTGTGCTTGTGGCGTCGGTTGCTGAGTTGGGGCCGCTGACGGTTCTGGTTGCGGCGCTACGGGCTTAGGCTGCGGCTGTGGTGCTGGCTGGGCCGGAGCCTCAGGTGCGCGTTCAAATTCCGGCTGGATGGCCTGCTGCAGCGGCTTAGCGACCTCGCCTGGCTGGTAGACCCGGTAGAAGTCATAGCCCCTTAGGCGGTAGGAAACCGCCTGGCTGCCATCATCGCGCTTGAACTCACTGCTTTGGAAATAGCCATTAACCACAATCACGGCACCTGGCTCTACTTCGTCAAGGAAGCGGGTGGCCGCCTCACCAGAAAGGGTGAATGGAACTTTGTTCGTCTCGCTACGCCCAGTGTCAAAACTGCGTTCATTGGAGAGGTACCCGTTCACGTAGGTACGGCCGTTGCTATCATTACTTCGCGTCTCCGGCATTACACGACCCATAACGGTCATGTCATTCATCATCTTAGTCATTGCTATTCCTCCTCGGTTACATCCGCGCTGTCATCAGCTGCCACAGTAACCGTGACTTCTTTAGTTGTGGTCTGTCCAAACTTGTCAGTCGCTGTGTAGGTCAACTTGTAGTCACCTGCCACAGCCGTATCAACGGAACCATCAACGGTAACCCTTGCCTCACCGTAAGGGCTGGTTGTGGTTACGTTAACCAGGGCATCAAACTGATCACCGACCTTGAGCGTCGTTTGCACCTTAGCAACATCCAAGCTCGGCTTGTCGGCCGTGACGTTAATCGTCACAGTCTTGGTCGTCGTCTGCCCGAACTTATCGGTCGCCGTGTAGGTCAGCTTATTTTCGCCAGGCTTGCTGGTATCGACGCTTCCGTCTACCTTGAGGCAGATTCGCCATACTTGCTGGTTGCTTTGACACCCTGAAGGGCATCGAAGTTAGTGTTGATTGCGATGCTCGTGTTCTGGTCGGTAGTGTCAATGACTGGCTTGTCAGCGTAAACCGTGACTGTGCGTTGCTTGGTGACCGTCTGCCCGTCACTATCGGTAACAAAATAGGTCAGTTCATACTGACCAGGAGTCGTTGTATCAACCTTACCTTCAGCAGTAACCTTGCCCGTCACATCGCCGTCTTGGAAGTCGGCAGCGTGAACGTCTTTCAAGGCGTCGAAGGTTGTACCCACCTCAACCGGATTGTCATTCAGAAACACGATAGAAGGCTTGTCGTTGATTACTGTAATCTCACGCGTCACTGATACGGTGTGCCCCTCGCTATCCGTTACTGAGTAGGTAACGGTATAGGTGCCTGGCGTGTTCTTATCAAGCGTGGTTGTATAGCCAATCGCGTTTGTCAGATCGCCATCTTCTGGGTCACTTGCCGTCACGCCGAGCCGGAAATTGACTGATTCCTGACCCTTGTGCACCGTCATCGTCGCCGGTGCGCTGATGGATGGTGCCTGGTCAGGTGTGGTTACACCAGAATCTGAGCCTCCACCATCAGTGCCCCCGCCGGTCTGTCCGCCATCACCAGGAAGTGTCCCAGGCTGATTGCCAGACGTGCCGCTGTCTCCACCAGGAAGCACCTCCGGTGTTGCTGGCTCAATCGGTTCTGGTGTTGGCTTGGTGGCATCCGTTGCCAGTGCCACAAGGCCCTTGGTCTGATCAGAGTTGAGGTTGTCTGCTAGCTTCTGCACGCCATTGTCGAGCAGGACTCCGGCCACGCCATTGCCCTCATCGTTCTCCAAGAGTGTCGGGAACGCGTCCTGGATAACAGACTTGGCGCTATCGTCCTTGTTGCTTTGCGAGTCGCTGCCAGCGGCCTCCTTGATCACTGACTTCACGGTATCCTGCTTCTTCTTTGTTGCAGGCTTCGCTGTCTTTTCGGTCTGCTGCGCTGGCCCCGCCACCGCCTGATAGATACCGTAGCCACCACCACCAAGCACGGCGGCTGAAATTAAAACAGCCGCAAGAATCTTGCGGCTGCCCTTCTTCTCTTGTTCTGGTTCCTGTGCCATTCTTGTCACTCTCCTAAAGTTTCGAGTTGATGTTGAAATGAAGCAGCGCTAGCTTTTGCCTGCGCTCTTTCAGCAGCACTCTTGGTTTTATCATTTGCAATAGATTGATAGTGCTCAACCGCCTTTTGGTAGGTTTCCCCGGTTTGGATGGCCTGGTCTATGGTCTTGTTCTTCAACTCAGCATTGATTTGCTTCGCTTGATCGAACTTTCCAGTCTGGATGTAGCCTATCGCAATCAGACTTTGCAAGTCCTGGTCATTCAGATCCTGGTTAAGAATCTCCGCCTGCTCATACTGTTTGGTCTTTATATAGGCCACGGCCAACTTAGACTTACGAACCCTGGTCATCGCTGCTTCCTGGCTAGCAGTGATCACTACCAGGTACTTTTGCTGTGCGTAGGCTAGGTCAAACTTACCGTTTGCGCTGGGGTACTTCGCCTGAAACTTCGCTAATTGTGCCGTCGTCCCATCAGTGACCACCACGGCTTCAATATTGCTGCGCTTTTCCGGGTACACCTGAGCTGCTTGGATATACTTCTCGCCACGCACCAGCGATTGGTAACTGGGTTGTGGCGCCGCCTTGGATGAGAAAAAGAACCGGTACGACCCAAACACACACAGCAGCGCCAATAGCGCAGCCGCCAGTCCAATCAACAGCCGTTTGTGTTTACGAATGATGTCTCCTTGCGCGAGGCGGCGCCTGGCGCGCCGTTCCCGTTCTACCTTCGGTTCAGGTTGCCCGGGTTCACGGCGAGGCGGTTCTTCTACTGGCTCTGGTTCGGCATTGGAATCATCCTCCAACGTAGCGTCAGGTTCAGCCTCCGGCGATGGGTGGGCTGCTTCACGCTGCTCTGGTGCGCCTTCAGAACGACCCGTCTCTGATTGAGGGGATTTTTTTGTCGGCTGATTCAGGCTTTTCCTCTGACGCTGCACCAGGATCCCAATCGGATTCTGGATTAGGCCCCGGCGTTGTCTCCGCGACCAAAGCTGCCTGAAGCATCGCTATGAATCGCTGGGCATCGTCCGAAGAGACATTATCTAGCACTTCTTTAAAGGTATGCTGAACCAGTGCCAACAGGTTGCTCATATACGGCGCATCCGTTCCAAGCTCTAGTGCATCACGGAAAAGCAGGTCACCGTTTGGCTGGTCATGAATGCTAATCACGACAACCAGCTTTTTGTGGCTATCCAGACAAGCGCGATTTGTCTCTCGGATGGTCTTCTCCGCCTCATGCAGTGAGTAACGGCGGGTCTTGGAGAGCTTGGAAAAGAAAGGCCAGGCAAAGCGGCTG
The DNA here is from genome assembly GCF_001311195.1 of Lacticaseibacillus camelliae DSM 22697 = JCM 13995. Lineage (GTDB taxonomy): Bacteria > Bacillota > Bacilli > Lactobacillales > Lactobacillaceae > Lacticaseibacillus > Lacticaseibacillus camelliae. Next base: position 10,283 of record NZ_BBAJ01000020.1, on the reverse strand, counting down.
CGCTTCAGCAACACATACATCGCTACTCACCTCCTTCAGCGTGATTAAATGGTTTTCAGCCAAGTCACGATGGCGGTAGCCGACAAGGCAATGAATAACCCAATTGCGGTGTTAGTCATACCATCTCTGGCCTCTTCAATTTTTTGGCGATTCTTCGTCATGTGAGCGAGCCGTATAATCCTAATTTCACGGCTGCGTATGCACCTGAGACTGTCCCGATTGCCGTCACAAAGAATTGTAATGCCTGCAAGATTTTATCCATTTTCACGATCCTCCTGAGTTAGTTCCCGCGTAGGCTGGCTCTTCTGCGCCGTCATCGACTTAATCAATAGCGATGTGTTCTCCGTAATGATTTCCTGATACTTGTCGTTGAGCCAGTCTTCCATCTTGATTCCCTTGGCTGCCAAAATAGCGGTAGCAAGGCGTTTGTTTTGGTTCTGTTCAGCACGATTTGCCATGTTCTCAATCCTTTCTAGTTCACAATCAGTAGTTCAACCTTGCGGAGGCTAACAGGACGCGTTTCTTGCACCTCGCCCAGATCCAGCAGTTCGGGATCCGCCCACCAACCGGTCTTCAGCACAGCGTGATAACCCGCTTCGATATGCTGTCCGAAGCCAGAGTTATAAATTGTGACTCTGATCCAATTAGCCCCACAATCAACAACGGATGCCGTGCTTGGATCTAATTTCAAGACTTTAGCCATTACACAAACTCCCTTCGATAATGCGTGTCTCGGTAGCCTTCAATCAGCCAGTCCCCATCTGGCGCTTTACTGATGCGGTGTACCTCAAGCGCTGCTAGGTAGCCGAGCTTTTGGTAGAATCCAGCCGGTCGTGCAATTTGCGGGGCTACGTGCCCAATCGCGAGCAGAATACCCGGTACCATCAACTTCTTGGCTTCCGGGTTTGCGCTGAAGAAGCTCTTTTTCACACGTACAAACAGAATCTCGTTCCCCTCTTTGTCCTTGCCGCTGGTGCCAATCTCACGCGCCAAAAAGCGTTCATCAACATACACTCCTTTCTCCATGTGCGTTCCTCCTTTCTATCAAATGACTGCGGCCCATCGGGCCGACGCTGCCCCAGGGAGTTGAACCCTGGATTAGACCACCGACGACAGCAAAAAGCCCCTTCGGGCAGAAGGGGCCGGGTAGAGAACTAAAATTTTGGGGGATTAGGCAAAGTCAGCGTCAGGCCAGACTTTGCCTAAGCTGTACTAAGGAGTCGAAGCTTAGTTTTCCGAGTACAGCAAAGGCCCTCGATTGAGGGCTTGGTAGTCTTACTTCTTCTGTTTCTTCTTCCTGCCTTTGTTGTCTAAACCAATCTTAGCCAGGTAGCCGGTATCTGGCGTGAAGGGAAATTTCTTATCCCTTGCAACTTGACGCAGAAAGATTGTGATAGCAGCGCTCACTGAGAAGCCCATTTCTGATAAGGCTTCTTCTGCGGCTGCTTTGGTAGCGACATCAACACGCGCAAAGACTCTGGCAGTCTCATCTTGCAGCTTCACGTTCTCACCCTACTTTCGTTTTCCATATACAGCATTTTATACTATCGGTGTTGCTTTATCAGCCGATTAGCAACTTATACTGCCCCAGGGAGTTGAACCCTGACCTTACTCTAGGAATGGGTAAGCCGGTGGCAGCAACGCACTCCTACTTTGTTCTCTGGGGGAGAGGTAGGAGTACAAAAGGGAATAGAATGAAAAATCGTTGGTGCATGGTAGGCAACGGGGCTGCTGCCTACCAAGGTCATCCTAAGAACGTGTTTAGAATCTTTTCAAGAGTATTCGCAGGAAGGCTAAGCTAATCATCATCTTACTGGTGTTCAGCTTTCGCTCACAATTGCGCCAGAGGCGCCGATATTTTCCTAGCCAGCTAAAACTGCGTTCGATAACCCAGCGTTGCGGGGTCACTTGACCGTGCCTAAGGTCACTCTGTTTAGCAATAATGACTTCAGCGTTAATCATTGCCTGAACTGATTGAGCAAAGTTGTTACCAGTATAACCACCATCGGCCATTACTCGTTGAACCAGGTCAAACTGTGATTTGTTTAACGCCAGTAGCGCATTGGCGCCATCACGCTCAGAAACATTGGCGGTTGTCACATGGACTGCCATCGGCAGCCCATTGATATCTACAGCAAGATGGCGCTTAATCCCACTCACCTTTTTACCACCATCGTAGCCGCTACTTTCAGCAGGATCGGTATTCTTGACACTTTGAGCATCTAGAATGATGAACGATGTATAAACTGAACGCTTCTGAGCCAACCGATGTTGGCTGACAATTTTTTTTAAAACCTTATCCAGAGGAGTGATACCAGCAGGAGATGGCGTTTTAGTCCAAAGTAACCAGTAATAATAGACGGTTTCCCATTTAGGAAAATCGCTGGGTAAATCGCGCCAAACGCACCCATTTTTCAAGGTATAAAGCAGGGCGCAAAAGATATCATATAAATCAACCTTTCTTGGCTTAGTCCGCTTACGTATGCCTTCTAGATCTGTCCGGATTAGTTCAAATTGTTCACGAGAGATGTCGCTACTATAATGGTGTGCAAAGCTTTTCATGGATTAAAAACTCCTGTTTTTGATCTAATTTAACTAAAATCAAATCGAATGTCAAAGTATCCAAACACGTTCTAAGGAGTCGAACCTTAGCTCGCCGCGATGACGTCGATAGTCCCACAGATGACAGCAGAATCAACAAGATTCCGTAGTTCAGATTACCAGTTACCGTACAATTTGCTAGTTGATAGTCAACCCTTGATCAGTTCTTGTGTTCCGAACGGTTCCCCTTGTGCGCCAATGGTGTTACAATGGTCTCAACAAGGAGGGGATTTGATGGACACCAAAAAAAACCAGAGGCACGGCTCAATATTCGGCTAGACCCACAGTTGAAGGCGAAGGCGACCGCGGTAGCAGAAGACATGGGAATTGACCTCAGTACGGTAGTTAGACTGACGCTAACCCAGATGGTTAAAGACCGGCAACTTCCGTTCATGCCAACGGCGCTGCCAGCAGACACACTCGAAGCACTAGACGATGCCGACCACCCGGAGCGGCTTAACCAATATGCTAGCGCCGAAGACATGTGGAGGAAGCTCGGTGTTTAGCCTAAAGACAACTAACGCATTCGACCGCGATGTTAAGCGACTCGGCAAGAAACATTATCCAATGAAAGAACTCAAGCAGGTGGTTGCCTCATTTTAGAGGGTGTCAACAAGGAATCGTTGGCGACCCGATATGCCGACCATGCGTTATCAGGAAATCTGCAAGGAAACCGCGAACTACACGTGGTCAAAGGCGCCCGTGGGAATTGGCTATTGATGTACAGGCTCGATCAGGATAACCTGACCGCGACTATGCTGCGAACAGGCTCCCATGACGAACTATACGGTAAGTGAAAAGCCCTGAAAGGGGCTCTTTTTTTGTGATTTTTCCATCAGTGACTACCTCCTCAAAAATCTTGGTGCAAGACCGCCCCAGAGAGTCGAACCCTGGCAGCGTCAGCAGGCGCTAACGCTATCCCGGTGGCGGTAGTGGTAATTAATCACTTGTCAACGTGCCCACGCGATACGCGGTTGGATCAGATGCCGTTAGAGACGTATCAAGGTGCTTTTGGAGGCCAAGTTTAGTTGGTGTTACCTTGATTAAGTGACCTTGGACAACGTATCGAAATGGCGGGTGTTTGTGCCCGGTGCGAGGACAAGTGAAAAGGTGAATCTGCTTTGCCGAGCCTGCTTGTGGATCACTCAGAATCGACGCGTCATCTCCATTGACGGTATAAGCAACATCGGCTTGATACGTATAGGTGCCTAACTTTGTGTACACCTGAATCAGTCCGCCTGCCCCTTTCCCGCCCTGATAGTCCGATGGCCGGTAAGCAGCCCCAGCCCGACGCTCATAGCCCCGGCTGGTGGTCAGCTGGAAGAGATTTGCGAACAACACACCGTGAAGATAACTAGAGTGCCCGGCTAGGACATAGTTGTTATCGCCTGGCGCGGTGTCCGCCTTTACCCCTGAAAGCTCCGCATATGCGCCATACGCAAGCCCTGCGGTCGTTTTGTAGACTGCCAGGTCAATCCCAACGGATGGAATTGAAAGCGCTGTGTCGGCCCGTATGTGCGTTCTCTGGGGCGTTGTCTTAATTTCTACCGACTGGCCCTTCTTTAGTGCCTTGATGAGCTGTTTGCCCTCAGTGCTTGCACGGCGTCCCTTGTTGACTTCGTGCAGCGGCTGCCACGCAATGAGGCCGATACCGACCACCAAAAACAGCAGTAGAAAGCCAACCAGCCAGCGCCGCTTGTGCATTGACTAGGCCCGCTTACGCAGCAGGTAGAAGGCAATACCCGCAGCACTGATCAGAGCAACCACAACCAAGGCCAGCAGTGCACCGTTCAGGGAGTCGTCAGTCTGGGTCAGCTTAGGTGCTGGTGCGATGTGAACCGTTTGGCCCGCGTCGTTGATGTCAGCGTGGCTAGCAATCAGCTTGCCATCGTGGTAAAGGTCTTCAAAAGCAACCACGTCATGGCCGCCCAGGGAGCTGCCATCGAACGTAAAGGTCATAGTCACCTTCATGTCCTTAGCGGTTGCCTTGAAGGTCTTTTCAGCAGTGACTTTCTTGCCGTTGATCAGAACCGGCTTGCCAGTGGCCTTGTCCATCAGGTAGCCCTTAACGGTGTAGGTCTTACCAACCACGAGGTCATTAAACTCAACAACGTCGTTAATGGTCATGTTCTGGCTAGCAGTCACCGTCTTCTTGCCGTTAGAGGTCGCCGTCGTGTGCAGCTCAATCTTCGGGAAGTGAACGGTTTGGTCTTTGTCGTTGATGTCTTCGTGCGAAGCAATCAACTTGTTGTTGTGGTAGAGGTACTCAAAGGCCACAACGTCCTTGCCAGCCAAGGCGCGGCCGTCAACGACAAATTCAACGTCAATCGTGCCGTCAGCCTTTTCGGCTTTGAAGGTCACGGTCTTGGAAACTTTTGAACCATCGGCGTTCTTAACGAAAGAGCCGTCGGTATAGTGCAGGTAGCCAGTCACGGTGTAGGTCTTGCCAACGATCAGATCGTGGTAAGCCACAGCATCCTTAACGGTTACCTTTTCTTCTGGGACAACTTCCTTGGAGCCTTCAGAGTCAGTTGCAGTCGTGTGCAGCTCAATCTTAGGGAAGGTCACGGTCTGATCCTTGTCGTTCACGTCTTCGTGGAAGGCAATCAGATTGTTGTTGTGGTAGAGGTTTTCAAACACAACCACGTCCTTGCCCGCCAGCAGGCGGCCATCAACCGTGAAGGTCACGTCGATGGTGCCTTCGGTCTTCTCGGCGGTGAAGGAAACCGTCTTGGAAATCTTTTCGCCCTTTGCATCAAGGACAAAGGAGCCGTCGGTGTAGTGCAGGTAGCCGGTCACGGAGTAGTGCTTGCCGACAACCAGGTCGCTGTACGCAACAGCATCCTTGATGGTGACGTCTTCTTCAGGCATTACTTGCTTGTCGCCTTCATCAGAGGTCGCCGTCGTGTGAACCACAGGGGTTACCACTTTGACGGTTTGGCCTTCGTCGTTGATGTCAGCGTGGCTAACAACCAGGTAGTTGTCACGGTAGAGGTTTTCAAAGACAACAAATTCTTTGCCCATTGCCTTAGAAGCATCGACTGTGTAGGTCATGGTAACCGAACCGTCAGCCTTGTCGGCAACGAACGTCTTCTCAGCGGTAATTGGGTTACCCTTGGCGTCCAAGACAACCTTGCCGGTCGCCTTGTCCATCAGTTGGCCCTTGATGTTGTAGGTCTTACCAACAATCAGATCGTGGTAAGTCACAACGTCGTTGATCACCAGGTCGCCATCTGACAGAACGTCATGAGAGCCATCTACGTCAGTGGCGGTGGTGCCAATCTTTGGCGTGGAGAAGGTGATGGTTTGTGGTACGTCGTTGATGTCGTTGTGAACAGCCACTTCGCGGCCGTTGCGGGAGAGTGATTCAAACGCAACGGCGGTCTTACCCGCCAGCAGCGCTGCATCAAACGTGAACGGCATATCAACGTAGCCAGTCGCGGTCTTGGCAACAAAGGTCATGGTCTTGGTGACAACCTTGCCGTTGTCGTCAAGGAGCGCGTCGCCAGTCGCCTTATCCATCAGCTTGCCAACAACCGTGTACTCCTTGCCAGGTACGGCATTGGCGTAGAATACGCGATCAGTGATCGTCACCTGCTTGTGCGGTTCTTGGATGTGCGTACCATCCTCGGAGGTCACGGTCGTGTGAAACTCTTCAGGGACACGTTCGTTGGTGGCGGTCAGGTTAATAGTCTTGCCAGCATCAGTAGCGGCAATGCTGAACTTCTTGACGGTAGAATCGAGCTTGAACCCATCAACAGTTTTTGTTTCTTGGTAAGTCCAGTTGCCAGTCATTTCAGAGATGTTCTTGTTGAGGTCGATCTGGCCCTTGGCATCCGTGGTGAAGTCGCCGTAGTCCTTGCCATCCTTGGTGAAGTGGAAGGTTACGCCTGCCAGCGGATCATTATTGCCAAAGTCAGTCGAAATGTCGTACTTCTGCAAAACGACGTTGACGTTCTTTTCAACCTTAACGTTGATAACTGTCCGGTTGCTGACCGGGTCAATCAATGGTCGAATAACGTCCTGGCGTGTTGCGTGGGACGCAATCAGTGGAGTGCCTTGATAGTTAGCGTCAATCTGCGGAACAAACTGAATGTTGCCCGACTCGTTTGAGGAAGCGCTCGCAGTAATGGTCATAGAATTACCGTTCTTGGTAACGGTAGTGCCAGTCGTATTTTTGTACGTAGTGGCACCGTAGTTAGCAAAACGGCCAGTGGAATCGGTGACGGTGACCGATTGGCCGGCCTTAACAGTTACCGTGGTGTTGTTGAACGACGTTACGCCGGTGAATGGAGAAATCTGCCATTCACTTTTGCCTTGAAAGCATTGTAGGTCGCTTTTGACACGGGCCCGGCTTGAACACTCTGGAGCTTGTAGCCAAGTTCCTCCCAGATCATCCATTGCGTCATGATGTAGTTATTGACGCTCTTTTGTTTCTGGTAGCCATAGTACGCGATTGCAGAAATCATTTGCTTGGCAGCCGAAGAGTCCTGATAGGTTTTGTAACCTGTACCCGTGTACCCTTCTCCATCGGCTACAACGCCTTGCCCCGGATCGATACAAAATACCACCGGCCCGCTCGCCGAGTTTAGATGGAGCGTGGGTGTCCCACCCTCCTTAAATGTGCCACCGCCTGGCTTCACCCACGTTGATTTAGTCCCATGGCCCCCGTGCTCCATCGTTACCGACGCGGCACTTACTGTACTCGCCTGAACAGCATTCAACGCGAACAATAGACCAAGCATTAAGCCTAGAGCTGCAATGAGACCGCGCCACAAATGGCTCTTAGTCTGTTTGTTCATGTTTGGAATCTCCTCTCAAAATAGATTTAGTAGCAACAAATCGTATATCTGCCGGTGCGCGGATACTGGTCATAGATCTCATCTCCTTAATTTTGAGCACAAAAAAAAGCGGCCCATTTTGTATGAGTCGCTGTGCATTACACTATCGAATTAACTTAGTCTGACCATTCCCAAGAGTAGAAGGTTGTTCCGTCTTGATATGAGACGCTGAAAGCATGTGCTTGCCGCCCTTGTCCAGCGTCAGCGGCGTCATCCAATGCCTTATTCATAGCCGCCATGGCCGCGCTCATTGAAGATAAGAGGCCACCGTTGCCGATGTATTCTCCTGGCTCTAGGACGTGCGGCTTCTTGACTGGCTCAGTTGGCTTGGTGCTTGAGCTAGAGGACGATGGCTTGCTAGGCGTTGTGGTGTGGCTCGTGCCAGTAGAAGAACCAGTAGACGGCTTGGTTGTCGTCGTAGTGGAGTGAGAAGGCGTCGTTGTGGTCGGGCGGCTAGTGGTTGTGCTGTGGCTTGCGCTAGCTGCTGGTGTGGAAGGCTTGGTCGTAGTAGCTTGCGTTGACTTAGTAGTCGTCTTTGCTGCCTGGCTGGCTTTTGCACTGGAAGAAGCTGCCGGTGCAGATGCACTGCTGCTCTTAGCAGCGGCGCTAGTCTCCTGTGTCACCGTTGCCGAGACCTTATCGGTGCCAGCGGTCAGACTTTCCTTAGCAACCAGCTTTCCGTTCTCAATGGTTGGAATCTTTGGTGACCAAAAAGCCTTGAAGGCGGCAACCGGGATTGCATCGACCGCTGTCTTAGCGGCGTCTATCTTCGCCTGGTCTGGGTCACCGGTGGTGCTGGACTTCACCTTGGCAATGGCCGCCACTTCGTTATGAATCAGAGTGGCGTCATCTTGCTTCTGACTGACAAACTTCGCGTACTTCGACTTCAGACCGGTTAGAGTCTGTTGGAGCGCATCGTCTGAGTAAGTAAGATCCTTAATCACGCGCTTGTCCTTGAGCACAGCCTTGATCTCCGTGTTGACGGCGACCATCTGCTTAATCGCCGCAATGCGAGACTTGCTGACACGCAGCGTCTTCTTTTGCGCCTTGGTCAGATCGCCACGCAGCTTGTAGACCTTCTTGTACTGCTTGCCCGCAGCAGTAATCTTGGCTTTGGTCACCTTTTTGCTTGGCAGCTCATACTTCTTGCTGCTGAAGAGGCCTTGAACGTCCTTTGCTAGAGTCTAAACTGCAACAGTTGTGGTGTCCTTGGTGCTCGTCTTAGCTGCGGGTTTTGATCCGCAGCCCGCAAGCGTCAGTGCTGTCAGTAGAATCAGGCTACCCGCCGTGATTGTTGTCTTTTTCATTTTTCTCTCTCCCCCGTATCCTCGTGATTTATCCAACAGCCTATCCAATCAGCCAGGCGCTCTTCTCTATTGCGTCTTTTTGAGCTTCAGCTTTGCATCCAGATACCGTTGCTCCTCTCTAGGAAGCACCGGCCTGACTGCATCTGTTTCACCAGGTTTCAAAGCCGTTGTGTAATAACCATGGTCAATCATCTTGTAGCGAACGCCCTTGGCCAGCGTCTTGATTGGCCGCCCAAGGCCGTCAAATATTTGCTTTTCTTGTTCTTTGAGCATATTCCTCGTCCTCCTTAGCGGCTTACAAGGCAACACACTGTCCTGACTTTGGAGGATCGTCTTGTCGAGAGACGAAAGGGTTCCAGAACACTGTGCTGTCGTGTAAGCCGCCAAAGTAGTAACTTACACATGTACCGCTTCTGGATTCCTATCCAGAATCCAGAATGTATCAACGCGGTTGTCATGCTTCTTGTAGACTCTTGTCACCCCTGTGGCCAAGCGGGTTATGTTGCTCAAAATGCCAACTTCGGCGGCGGTGATTGGCTTCCCAATAGCATGCCGATACTGGGCGTAATCCTGATAGGTTGCGCTGCCTGAGTGCTGCTTTAGAAAGTCGGTGAGTTGGCTCGCCACTAATTGTACACGTTCTGTCTGTCGCATTGGCCTACCTCCTGTGATACATGATTTTGCGTGTGAAATATGCCTACGCTTAACACGTAGGGTTTAACGGTTTTTGCTACTTCTGTTTAATTTTTAGAGTACATATTATTTGGTTTTTGACTTCAGCATTTCATCCGGCTTTAGGCCCTGAGTCGGACTGACCTTAGCAGCTATGCTGCACGACAAGGGGCTTTTGGCGTGCGCCCCTACGACCTTTCCCGCCTTTTCATGTCCTCGCAATGGCATTCGCCGTCTAGCGATTAAGTGCAACGCTGATAATGCCAGCGCCCATCAAGTACCTTGCCGCCTAAGCGACTAGTGAGGTGGCTCGTTTTGAATCTGGGTCACGTCTTCTTGTAGTCTGCGTGGATCTCACGCGAATCTGTCCCCGGCTGAGTGTCCCGCAGTAAGAGTGACCAGAAGCGGGCAGGGATAAAGGTATTCAGTTGTCAAAGGACCAGCGCGCCTGCGGATAGCGGACGGTGCCACTAGTTCAACGCGTCATAGAGGTGGTGTGCTTGTTAAGCGCACGCATATTTCGCACACGATGTTGCTAGATTAGATTGCGCCTGGCGGTATCGTCGTCAGTTTGTCGCGCGGATGTTTCCGGTGCGCGATGGCACGATGCTGCGAGTTATACACGGTGCGGATACTGGGATAGACACGTTCCAGGAGCACGTGCTGGCCCTGGAAACGATCGTATAAGCGACCGTCACCCAGATTGATGAAATAGCGGTGATCCCAGGTGCGGATAGCAGCTGCGCTATGCACCAGTTCGTCAATGGCGACGTATCTTCCCATCTTCCCCACTCCTACTCTTGCTTCATGCAAAAATTGCAACCGAGTAAATTGCGATAGGTACGAAAAAAAAGGGAGGTTA
>NZ_BBAJ01000019.1 GCF_001311195.1 Lacticaseibacillus camelliae DSM 22697 = JCM 13995 | reverse complement strand
CTTTGTGTCTCAACCTCCAAATTCAAATCAAGCGGTTTAGAAGTTAGTGGTGTCAGGATCAGTGGCGAGCCCGGCCACGCCGCGCATGCCGTCCAGCGTCTTCATGTCCTCATCGCTGAGGGTGAAGTCGAACAACTCGGTGTTCTCCTTGATGCGGGCGTCGTGAACCGACTTGGCCAGCGGCAGGAAGCCGTGCTGCAAAGACCAGCGCAGCAGGACTTGGGCGACGCCCTTGCCGTACTTGGCAGCGACCTTGGCCAGCTCTTCGTTGCCTAACAGTTTGCCGGTGCCAAGCGGGCTGTAGGCCTCGCTCAGAATGTTGTTTTCCGCGTTCATCTTGGTGACCGCCGGCTGCAGATCCGATGGGTTCAGGAAGATCTGGTTGACCATTGGCTCAACGGTCGCATCAGCCTTGATGACGTCTAAATGGGCCTGCCGGAAGTTGGAGATCCCAATCGCGCGGGCCTTGCCATCCTTGTACACTTGCTCCATCCCGCGCCAGGTTTCCTTCAGGCTGTCCGGATAAGAATCACGGAAACTCACCGGGTTCGGCCAGTGGATCAGGTACAGGTCAACATGGTCCAGACCCAGCTTGGTCAGGGACTCATCAATGGCCTTTTGCACCAGGTCAAAGCTGTGGGCATTATTGTTCAGCTTCGTGGTGACAAACAGGTCGTCGCGCTTTAACCCTGCAGCTGCCAGTCCCGCCTTAATGCCTTCGCCAACACTGTCCTCGTTGCGGTACATGGCCGCCGTATCAATGTGCCGATAGCCGTCTTTGATGGCCACCTCCACGCTGTGCTTAGCCACGTCGCCATCCGGCGTCTGCCAGGTCCCAAACCCCACGATTGGGATCTTAACGCCGTTGCTTAAAGTATACGTGTCGCTCATTTTTGAAATTTCTGCCATGATAAACTCCTTTACTGTTTGTGCTGTCAATTACTTCTATTGTACCCTATGGTGAACTCGAGCGTCACTTCTGCCAGCTTGGATAACTGGTGATCAGCCCTTGCGTGCCCAGATCGCCGTGACCTGCATCCAGCAGCGCCTGATACAAGGCCTTGGCCTGCTTGGTGGCGGGCAGATCCAGCCCCATGCGGTCGGCCTCCTCTAAGGCGATGCGCAGGTCCTTGACGAAGTGCTTTACGAAAAAGCCGGGCGTGTAGTCACCGGCCAGGATCCGCGGGCCGTAATTGGCCAGGCTCCAATTGGCGCCACCGCCGCCGCCAACCGTGGCCAGCACTGACTCTAGGTCCAGCCCAGCGGCCTTGGCGTACACCAGCATTTCGGTCAGGCCGGTCATCGTGCCGGCAATCATGATCTGATTGGCCATTTTGGCATGCTGCCCGTTGCCCGCCTGGCCAAAGTAGTGGACGGTTTGACCAATCACTGAAAACAGCGACTGCAGCTGATCATACGCCGACCGGTCGCCGCCAACCATGATCGTCAGCGTCCCTTTTTGCGCGCCGACGTCCCCGCCAGAAACCGGCGCATCCAGGCACGCACGGATTGCTTCGCGGCGGCCTGGGCGATTCGAGCAGCTAAAACGGGCTGGCTAGTGGTCATGTCGACCACCGTACTGCCGGGTTTGGCACCAGCCAGCACCCCATCGGAGCCAAAATAAACCTGCTCGACGTCCCGGGGAAAGCCGACCATCGTAAACGTCACATCGCTCACTGCCGCCACGGCGCGCGGCGAATCCGCCCACTTTGCGTCTGCGTCCAGCACTGCCTGCGCATGCGCCGGCGTGCGGTTATACACAGTCACGACATGGCCGGCGCGCAGGAAATTTTTTAATGATTCCTGTGCCCATAATGCCGGTCCCAATAAATCCGATCTGCATCTGCTCGCCTCCTATTCTTGACACTAACCAGTATAGCGCCGCCCGCCACAAATGAAAAAAAGCAAAGATTAAAACGACTTTCTGCACGTGAGCAGAAAGCCGCAATGGTGCCCTAACCGGATCAGCCTGTAGAAAACCATGTTCTAACACGTCAAGATATTGTTGCACCTCATCGACCAACCACTCTAGGTCCTCGACCTTGGCGTGCGGGTGCGCGTCGAGAAACGGTTGCGCTTGCTGACTGACCAAGGTGATCATCCCCTGAATCAAGCCTTCGACCAAGGCTGGCGACACGCCCTCGCGCAGCGGCATGCGCGCCAGGACCGGACCGGCTAAGTCGGTGCTCGCCATGCTCAGTTCATTTTGAATCAGGGCCTGCAGCTGCGGTTTGACCGTTTCTGGTAGGTCGCTGCCGCCGTACAGTGCCATTCCAAAGCGCATTTCGTCTTGGAACTGCAGCTGCAGCTGAATCTTGTAGCGGAGCGCACGAGTGAGCATCGACTGGAGGTCTGGCGCATTCTGCCAAACGGAAAAATCGGCGACCGCATTCAGCCGGTCGAACACCCAGTGGGCAACGGCCAGATACAGCTTGGCCTTGCTGCCAAAATAGCGAAAGATCAACCCCTTCGAGACCTGCGCCGCTTGGGCAATCACGTCTGTCTTTGCCGCCTGATAGCCCTGGCAGGCGAATTCATGCATCGCGGCCGCCAAGATCCGGTCGACTTTGACCGGATCACGCGGCACCTTTGACTCTTTTTTCAGCATCGCGATCCCTCAATTCATCGTCAAATCACGCCGGCGGTAACCGACATAAGCCAGCCCGAACAAGGCAATCCCCAGCGCGGTCATCCAGGCAAAAGTGGGCCAGGCGACTGCGTGTGTCGGGACCGCGTTGACCCAGCCAAATGGCGACAGCCGCTCTGCCCACTTGGGAAAATCAAGCATGGGACCAAGAAACATGGACAGCACCCCATACACTGGTACGACCCAGATCAGTGCCTGAAGTCGGGGCAGCAATCCCACCAGCAGCGCCGCGATCCCGCAGACCACCAACAGCGCCGGCCAGTAGCCGATAAAACCGCGCATAAACCGAGCCAAGCTGATTGTCGTGGTCATCGAGCGTTGCCGGCCACTGCCATGCCCAAGACGCCAAGCGCCAGGGCCAGGGTGCCCACACTGACCGCCTGAATCGTATGACTGAGAAACAGGCGCAGGCGAGAAACCGGCGCGGCGTGCAGCAGCTCAAGATACCCTTTGCGCTCGTCGGCGTTCAGCCGCAGCAGGATCGAAATTGCCGGCACTGCAGCCACCACCGCGAAAATCACGACCAGCGTATTGGCGAGTCCCAGCACCACGGCGCGGTTGGCCGCATTGACCCCGCTATTACCCAGCAGCTTAGCCATCATGGGATTTGATTTGACCAAGTCGCCGACCGTGCCAAAAATCGACCCATACGCGGCGCCGAGGACAAATAAGCCGATCAACCAAATTATCGTGCTGGTTCGCTCAAGCCGTGCAAGGAGCATCAGCGGCCCTTGCAGGAAGCGTGATGCAGTGCTGCGACCTGCGCGCGGTTCAACCAGGCCGGCCCCAATGTCGCGCGCGTTGGCCAGCCCCACCGCACCAAGCAGCACGCCAGCACTCAGGCCCAGCATCAGCCAAATCGGCGTCCAGACATTCGCGGTGTAAAGTTGCATTTTTTTCGATCCAACCAAAAACGGTCCAGCACGTGAGGTTGGGGTTCTGCACGTCGGTCCCCATCCGCGTCATGTACAGCAGGCCCAACCACACATAACTCAGCATCGTCGCCGCGCGCGCGGAGCTAACCATCTGCGCAAATAGCAGTGAAAAGGTGCCGAACATGAACCCAAACGCGGCCAGCCCCAGCCCAAACAGCCAGCTGCCTAAAGCATTGGCACCAGGCATACTGGCCGCCTGCAGACCCAGGGCCTCCAGGATACCAGCCACGGCATTGATCAGTACCAATTCAACAATGGCGGCCAGCAGTGGACTCTGTCTGCCGACTGCATGGGCCAAGATCAACTCAGTGGTGCCGGTATCCTCCTCAGCCCGCGTGGCGTGGACGGCAAAGTAGATGTTCATCATTGCGGCAAACAGGCCCATGAACACCATCATTTCCGCCCCGTAGATCACCGCCGAAGAAAATGGTGGTGTCGCGGTAAACGGCCCAAGCAGCGACACCATGGCCGGGGTCTTTAAGGTTTTCGCAATTGACGCCATCGCTTTGGGGGTGCCGTAGATGCTCTCGAACTTCGCGGCCGCGCTGGCCATCAAGCCTGCCAGCCCAGCAATCCACAGCCCAATTTTCAGCCAGTCGCGGTGCAGGTCAAGGCGCACCAACGACCAAGTGTTTGCGAACCTACTGCTCATCTTTGCCACCTTCTTGGTTGTAGTAACGCAAGAACAGGTCCTCAAGCGTCGGCGGAGTGGTGGTCAGCTGGGTGATGCCAAGCCGGCTGAGGGTCGTAATTGTCTGACCGATGGCCTCTGCGTCCACCGAAAAAACTGCCTGGGTCGGCGTTTTGGCCTTGAACTGATGCACTGCCGGCAGCGCTTTTAAGCCGGTCAGTGGCTGCTGAGTCGTGACGTGCACTGTGCTGCGACTAAGCTGACGCATCTCGCCAGACTGCCCACCTCAATGATCTCGCCTTGGCGAATGATCGCGATGCGGTCACACATTCGCTCCACTTCGCTGAGAATGTGCGAGGACAGCAAAACACTTTTCCCCGTCTGCTTCAGTGCCAAGACCTCCCGCTGGAAGACCTCCTCCATCAGCGGGTCAAGGCCGCTGGTCGGCTCGTCAAAAATATATAAGTCCGCCTGACTGGAAAACGCCGCGACCAGCGCCACTTTCTGCCGGTTACCTTTCGAGTAAGTCCGGGCCTTCTTGCTCACGTCCAGATCAAAGTCCTTAATCAGCTCGTCGGTGCGGGCCGTGTGCCACTGGCCGTTCAGCCGCAGCAAAAAATCGATTACCTCACCGCCGCTTAGGTTCGGCCACAGATTGACATCCCCAGGCACGTAGCGATGCGCTTGTGGATGCTGACCGCATCGGCCACGCGTCTTGGCCAAAAATGGTTGCCCGGCCAGCAGTTGGGCGCAGAATGCCGAGCAGCGTCCTGATGGTTGTCGACTTGCCGGCACCATTGGCCCAATGAACCCAAACACTTCCCCAGGGTGAATGCTGAATGTGATATCCTTCAGGGCCTGAAACTTTCCGAACTTTTTCTGCAAGTGATCAACGGTCAAAACGTCTGCCATGATCTCGCCTCCCCAATTGATGAGGCAAGTGTACGGCCTGGTGACTGCCCGGTCAATGACTTTCGAGTCACTGACGCGGCGGCGTGATACGTTGCGGCCCAAGGGTTTAGAGCGGAGGCAACACGTCAGTCAACCGCGGTTGCCATTTATCGAAAAACCCCTTGAGCGGCAGTGGCCGTTCAAGGGGGCAAAAATCACGTGAAACTTTGGTTACTCAACGATTGTCACGACGTCGTCCCAAGGCGTCGCAGTGGTGGCCAACACGGCGTTCAAACGATCGATGTTGGCCTTGCCTTCGGTTTGCAGCCATTCTCTACCGGCTGCTTCGCCGCGCGCCGCAAACGGGATGACCCCATCCTTCCAGGTCGCCCGGCCGCACAGCACCCCATTGAAGGTGGAGCCGGCGTCATGTGCAAACTGTAATTCCTTCAAAAACAACTCGTTGGAGACGCCAGCGCTCAGGAAAATAAACGGCAGATCCGTGGCGTCAGCTGCTGCTGATAATAGCTTGCGGCTTCCGCTTGACTGTAAACCGGGTTTTCGCCGTCAGTAAAGCCTTCAACAAACGCCTGGTTAACTGGCACTTCGACTTTAAGCACCGAGACGCGGTAACGGGGATTGCTAAACTCCCGCGTGGTTTCAATCACCTTGTGCGGCTTCACTTTTGCGTATGCCGCATCGGCCACAGAGGTCAAATCCGCGGCGTAAGTGACCAGCTCCAAGAAAAACGGCAAATCGTTGGCCGCGGCTTCCGCCCCAACTCGTTCCACAAAGGCCCGCTTGCGCTCATTGACCGCATCGCCTTCATCGACGTCGTAATAGAGCAGGAACTTGACCGCGTCGCCACCTTCTTCGGCGATGCGCAGCGCGCTTTGGTTGTTGATCAGATCCGGAAAGCGGCCCGGTTCAGTGGCGTCGTAGCCCGTTTTTTTCGTATGAAAGCAGCAGTCCGGCACTGGCCGCGCGGGCTTGGCAGCAGGCAGCCCAAATTCTGGATCAAGCAAGATCGCGCTGGCGTACTTGGTCAGCTCCTCGGACACGACCTCCTTAAAATCACTCAGTGCAGTTTCACTGGCCGCTCCAGCAGCCGCTGCGTTCAGCATTTTCTGCAACGAGCCCCGCTGGTCGATCGCCAAGGCGGCAATGACGTGTTGATCGTTCGACAGCTGCTCCAGATGTTGATATTGACCCTGTGTCAATTTTACCGACATGTTTGTCCCTCCAATATTTCTACCCCAAATGTTCAGTCAGCCGTGCTAGTGCTTCACAATGTCATTGATGTAAACCACACCGGCCTGCCCATCTTTCAGCAGGTCAGGTTCCGCCCCCAGCATCTGGGCATTCAAATAGCTGATCACCATCGGCAGGTTGGCGCCGGCGTACAGGTCAAAGTCGCCGCCTTGCGCCAGCACCGCGGCGGCCACATTGCTCGGCGTCCCGCCCTTCAGATCGGCCAGCACCGTGACTTTTGACTCGCCGGCAATGGCGGCCTCGAACTTGGTGCGAAAATCTTCCGGTCCTTCGTTTGGCTGCAGCCCCACAGTCGCAATGTCATCTTGCGGACCCATGATCATTTCAGCGCTGGCCTTAAGCGCGGCGCTGAAATCCCCATGGCTGATCAAAACCAATTTGCTCATTTTATTGACTCCCTTACCCATTAATTTGCACAACGAAGACGCCAGACACGGCTGGTTCCCGTGCGACAGCGCCTCTTATAGCCAGTTTAACTAACCCTTTGCGATCAGCCCCAGTGCGGAAAGCACCACGGACACGATCAGCACGATGAAAATGGCGCGGGTCGAGGTCATGTGCTTGCGCCCTAGTAGCCAGTAAATCCCGGCAACGATTAGCGCCGGCAGCAGCTTAGGCAAGATCATGTCCAGACTGTTTTGAATGTCCAGCGGGACGGACCCCACGTTAGGCGCCCAGGCAAACTTCACGTTGATCATGGTGGCAACCAAGGCGCCAACCATGAAGACCCCCATGATGGTCGCCGTGTTGGTCAAAGCAGCGAGCCGGTGTGACATGGTGGTCACAAGGGCGACCCCTTCGTTGTAAGCCACCCGCAGCTGCTTCCACCGGAAGACCATGACCGCAACTTGCGCCAGGATCCAGATGAACACGCCGATCGGATTGCCTTTTGTCGCCATGTTAGCCGCAATCGCGCCAAAAATCGCAGGGATCAAGGCTGCGAAAATCGAGTCCCCGATTGAAGCGAACGAACCCATTAACCCGGCTTTCATCCCGGCAACAGTTTCCTCACCCTTGATGCCTTCCTTTTCCTCCACCGCCAGATCGATCCCGGTAATGATGGTGTTAAAGAAGTTCGAGGTGTTGAAGAACTGGGTGTGCGTCTTCATCATTTCTTTCAACTCTGGCGTGCCATCCCCGTAAATCTTGCGCAGCTGCGGCAGGATCGTGTACAGGTAGCCGGAGCCTTGCATCCGTTCGTAGTTCCAACCCAGCTGGAAACCGAACAAACTACGTCGGTTGATCTGACGGAAGTCTTCATCGTTCAGCTTATAAGTCGGCGTCTTAGAGTTCATCATCTTCGATTTCTCCTTTCTCATCCGCGGCAGGCTTCTTGTCGCTGGTGCCAGACCCGCTGCTTCCACTGCCACTGGTCGATGTCGACTGCTGGTAGGCGATCGCAGCAAAAGCAAACCCAATCAGCGCAATGGCGAGCATGGACAGCCCGTTGAAGGACGTCGTAAAGGTCTTCGCCACGCCAGCCATCGCGGTTCCTAAGGTTTGAATGTTGCCGAAGACGGTGGAGAACAGCATTGTCACGGTGAAGCCAAGAATCAGATAAGCAAAATGCTTCTTCACCGGCAGGTAATGCAGCAGGATCGCAAACCCAACGGCCGGCAGTACCGCCCCAGCTGTCGCGAGCCCATCGCCCAGCCACTTCCAGCTCGTGTTCAGCACACGAGCCAGGTTGGCCACAAACCCGCCGCCGAATGCCAAAGCCAGCCCTACTGGAATCATCCGGGACAAAGCCCATGGCAGTGCCCCGGCCAAGAAGTAACGCTCAATGCCTTTGTAGTTATATTCATCCACCATCTTGTCGATCTTGTGGGCGAAGAAGGTGTTGGCGAACCGGGCCAAAATATCCGTTTGAATCATGATGCTGGCCACTGGAACGGCAATGGCTGCGACCGCGGCCGCTGGCTTCATCCCGGAACTGATTGAAAAGGCCGTGGCCAAAATAGTCCCCGAGTTCGCATCAATTCTTGATGCGCCGCCGAACGTGCCCACCCCGAGGACGGTCAGCTGCATCGACGCCCCTATCAGCAGTCCGGCGCGCATATCCCCCATGACCAGCCCGGTCACCAGGCCCGCGAAGACGGGTGAACTCATCGCGGAATAGATTTGCAACTCGTCAAGAATTTGATAGCCTGCGTATAATGTTAAAATTGCAATTTGCCACCATGCGATCATTGTTAGCTCCTCCTATCCTTTTTGAGCAGCGGCATAAAGTCCGCCGCCGCATCTCCCGGCACCATCTGAGCCACCAGGTGCACCCCAAGGGCATCAAGTTGTTCAAAGGTCGCCACATCGGCATCGACGACATTGATCGATTTCGTGATTGAGCGGGTCTGATCCGTTTGCGACATGTTGCCAACGTTGATTTCTTTGATCGGCACCCCGGCCTTCACTAGGGCCAAATAGGTTTCTGGCCGCTTGGCGACAAGAAAGACTTTCTGCGAATCATACCGGTGATCCAGAATTTGCTTGGCGGCGCGTTCAGTATCTAGCACTGACAACCGCACCCCATCAGGCGTTGCCATACGCAGCCACTTTTTTCCACATCACTCTTTGCCGCGTCATCATCGACCACAATGATCCGGGTCGGCCCGAGCTTGGTCGTCCAAAGGTTGGCGACTTGACCGTGGACCAGTCGGCCATCAATCCGTGCTGCAATAATTGCCATGAATTATTCCTCCTTTGTTTTGCTATCCGCTACAAGCGGGTGGTCAACCCACTTCAGACTGTCGGTGAAACGCCCCTCGGTCTCAAATACGATCACCGTGTTTTCGCCTGCATGCAGCAACCCCTTTGGCACATACAGCGAAAACGTTGGGCCCAGATCCCAAAATCTGCCGACATTAAACCCGTTAACCAGCATCACCCCCTTACCAAAGCCGCGACAATCTAGGTACGTGTCTTGCGGTTCATCAAGTGTTACTTGGTACTGATAAAAACTTGGCACACCTGCATGCCACCCTCTGGAAAAATCGAGCTGCGGGGCCCGGTCGAGGTCCAGCGCGTGCTGAACAAATCCTTGAATAAAGTGCAGATCGACCATCACACCGGTGCGCACCCCTTTGTGCTGGGTCGCCGCCCCGAGCTTCGGGCCATAGTTCACCCGCCCCATGTTTTCCAGCAGCACATCCAACTGATGCCGACCGTGCTCGTCAGGCAAAGTCAGTGCATCCCCAATGGCTTCCTGATACTGTGTTCCGAGCCACTTTTCATCAACAAACGCTTGGATGCGGTCGCGCGCGTCAATGATTCGAAGCTTCAAAGCCGCGCCGGTATCGGAGGATTCGAGCACTGGGTGGCTGCGATACAGCGTGTAACCACCCGTTTGCCCTAAGGCCTCCTGCGTTTGCGGATACGGAGCCGCCACTGGCTGGGCCAGCTGGTCAAGAACCGCGAACAGCGAAACCTTGGCGATCAACGGTGCTGTCGCCGGCTTGAGCGTCGGTTTGACTAACGGCTTGGCCTGAGGGAGCGCCGGCAGCACCTCATGGACCATTTGCTGAATGGCGTCGTACTTGGCCGTCGGATTGCCTTGTTCATCAAGCAGCGCGTCATAGTCGTAGGACGTCACCTGTGGTAGATCATGCGCCTGGCGCGCAGACGTGCCGTTCATGAACCCAAAACTGGTCCCGCCGTGGAACATGTAAAGATTCACACTGCCCCGTTCAATGACGGGGCGCAGTGCCGCCGCAGTCTCTTCAGGCGAGCGCCGCACGATTGGCTCACCCCAGCGATTAAACCAGCCGGTCCAAAATTCCATGCACATGAGCGGCCACTTGCGGCCATGCGCGCGGTGAAAGGCTGCCAAGCAATCGAAATTGCGCATGCTCCGGCCGCCAAAGTTACCCGTCGCCAAAATGCCATCATCAATCAGACTGCCGGCGTTCAGCGCGGCTGGCCATGGCCCGTCTGAGGTGACTAGGGGCACGTCCACGCCGTGTTGGCGCATCATTTTGACTAACGCGCGCATGTACGCGTGATCTTCGCCGTATGAGCCGTACTCGTTTTCCACCTGCATCATCAAAACATTGCCACCGTGAGTCACCTGGCAACCAACAAGCTGGGGCATGAGCGCATCATAGTAGCGGTCAACTGCCGCCAAAAATGCAGGATCGTTTTCTCGCAGCCGCATGGGTTGGGTCAGCAGCCAGGCGGGCAGCCCACCAAATTCCCACTCTGCACAAATGTACGGGGAGGGCCGTACGATGGCATACAGCCCAAGTGCCTGGGCGGTCCGCAGAAAGTGCTGGAGGTCCAACCAGCCCGCGAAGTCAAATTGACCCTCATGGGCCTCGTGCAGGTTCCACGGGACAACGGTCTCGACGGTGTTAAACCCCAGCGCCTTCAGGTTGTACAAACTGTGCTGCCAATCACTGGGATGAACGCGAAAATAGTGAATCGCCCCGGACAAGATTTTGAATGGCTGACCGTTGAGCAAAAATTCTTGGTCCACTGTGAAAGTTGTCATCCGCTCAGTTCTCCTTCAGGTGGTCATTTGACCTGTACCGCTCGGTCAGTGGCCCGCCTGGTACACCAACGCGCCATCCAGGTGCGTTTCAAGAAGGTGCAGGTTAGGATCCAAAACCAGATAGTCGGCCGCCCGACCGGGTAAAATACTTCCGCAGCGGTGTTGAATGCCACAGGAGGCCGCTGGCGTTTGCGTCGCCATTTTGACAATGGCCGCAGGGGTGCCTGCGCCCCAGGCAAGCAGATGACTAAGCGCATCTTTAAGCTGCAGCACTGAGCCGGCCAGACTGTCGCCAGCTTTGAGCCGCGCCATGCCGTCCTTGACGTAAACCGCAAACTCTCCCAGCGTGTAATCGCCATCCGGCATCATCCCGGCACGCATGCAATCGGTGATCAAGGCGATGTGTTCCGGCCCCACTAAGCGAATCAGCATCGTGGCGACTTCGGGTCGGACATGATGGCCATCGCAGATCAGCTCGTCAGTCACCCCTTCAAGCGCCATTGCCGTCCCCACCATGCCCGGTGCACGGTGACTCAGCGGACTCATGCCGTTGAACGTGTGGGTGAACACCGTGGCCCCGGCGTCCACACACGCTTTGGCCTGCTCAAATGTCGCATCACTGTGACCCAGTGCCACCACGGTACCGGCCGCCGCAACGGCCTGCGTAAAGGCCACCGCTCCTGGCCGCTCCGGGGCAATCGCAATTTTCTTCACCAAACCCTGCGCGGCTGACTGCCACTCATTAAATTCAGCCACGCTTGGATTCTTAAAGTATTTCGGATTTTGCGCGCCCTTGTGCTCAGTGGTGAAGTAAGGCCCTTCGAAGTAAATGCCTTGGATCTTGGCGCCAGGCTCCTCGCCGGCATGGTCGGCGATTGTGGTGCACACGGCCTTCAGCTGCTCGAATGACCCTGTCAGCGTAGTCGGCAGCCAGCTGGTCACCCCGGCCTCAACCAGGTGTTGGCTCATCGCGGCGATCCCGGACCAGTCGTTATCCATGACGTCGTGGCCGAGCAAGCCGTGAATGTGAGTGTCAACCAGCCTGGCGCGATCCACCGGCCAGACTGCTCGACGATTTTGCCGGTCGGCCGGACGCCTTCCGGGAGGTAGGCCCCAAACTTGCCGGCCGCGGTGACCTCGAGATAACCGCCGGTCTCGACCGCATGCGGCAGAAAAAAACTTGGCGGCATGAACGTACTCACTCATTTTTTTTCACTCCTCTCGAAGCTCAACGCCCTGCTGGGTAGTCGTGCAAAATCACGCCTTTGACGACCCGGTTAACGGTGCCAGTCGGTGAAGGGGTATCAGGCCGATTGCCGACCTTGATCGAGGCCAGCAGCGCCAGCGTCTGCGCGAACATCACATCCGGCAGCGCTTGGTAAGCCTCCGGCATGGTCGCTAAACCGTGTTCAAAATAGAAGCCACTGCCGGCAAAATCCTGTGCTGAATGGGTCCCGACCGCCATGACGACAGGGGCAATGTTGTCGCCTTTGACTTCGGCCAACAGGTCAAGGTCGTATTGTCTGCTGTAAGAATCATTGGCAACAAAGTCGAAAAGCAGCGTCTGCGCGTTCACAAAGCTTTTCGGCCCGTGGCGAAAGCCCATGGAACTGTCAAACATGGTGGCGTACCGCCCTGCCGTAAGCTCAAGGACCTTCAGCTGCGCCTCCCGGGCCAGCCCGCTCAAACTGCCCGTACCCAGGTAAACGATGCGCTCAAAATCCTGGTCGACCAGCGCTTGAATCGTCTGTTCCCGCGCAATCACTTCTCGGCCCATTGCGGCGAGCGTTTCCACCCATTGCCGCTTAGCATCAAGGCTGGCAGTGTCAAAGACCAACAGCGCGGTCAGCAACATGCAGGAGAAACTTCCCGTCATGGCAAACCCCTTGTCATTCGACCGGGCTGGCTGCATCAGCAGCAGTGTCTGCGGCTCGGTTTGCGCCTTGAGGCTAATTGGCCATCCGGCGCACAGGTGATGCTGATTTGATGAAGTGAGCTCACGAGCTGCTCAGCCAGCTCGACTGTCTTCAGGCTTTCCGGCGAATTGCCACTGCGGGCAAACGACACGAGCAGGGTCGGCTCATCTGCGGTCAAGTAGTCGCCAGGCGCTGAGACAATGTTCGTCGTGGCAACCGACTCGAACGTGAAGCGGCTGCGGTCACCGTGCGCCTGCAGGTACGGCGCGACGGTATCCCCGACATACTGTGAGCTGCCGGCCCCAGTAAACAGCACCCGGACCGGCCGGCCGCCGGCTTGGCTGGCAACTGCCGTCAGGAAAGTCGAGACGGTGGCTTGTTCTTTTTCATAATTGGCAAATGCTTCCAGCCACAGATCGGGCTGCTGCTTGATTTCCGCAGTCGTGATCTGGGCTCCCATCTTGGTCAGCGTGTCAGTGGTTTCTTCAAACAAAGTGGTCTCCTCCAGTAAATTGATTTAGTGGTTCGCATGCTGTACGTGATAGACAAACTGGTCAGCGCGCGCGGCGCTCATGGTGTATTCAATGATGTTGCCGGCACTGGTAAAGGCGGTGCGGCGAATCTTCAGGCAAGCCGAATTTGGTGGGACGTCCAGTAATTGCGCGTATTCCGCGGACATCAAGTCGGCGAAAAAGGTTTCATCCACCGTCGCGATGTGAATGCCGTAGTGATGCTCGAGCAGGTCATAAAGAGGGGTGTCCTTTAGCAACGCCTTGCTCAAATTTGGCAGCACAGCGGCGGGCAGGTAGCTTCGCTCAGCCATCATCGGGCGATGATCTGCCATTCGGATGCGATCAAGCACATACACTGCGGCACCGTGGTTAAGGCGCAGGTGATCGGCAACCATGGGCGAGGCAGGCACTTGCTTGAGGCCAACCACTTTACTTTCCGGATTGCGCTTCATTGCCCCCATCTGCTGGGTGAAGCTGAATGCTGCGGCCACGTCGGCACGATCATCCAGCGGTTCGGCAACGAACGTGCCCTTCCCTGGGCTGCGGTAAATGAGCCCCTGCAAGAACAACTGGTTGAGCGCAGCCCGCACCGTATTGCGGCTCATGTGATACTGCTCACTGAGCGCCCGCTCTGAAGGTAGTTTGTCATTGGGACAAAGCTGCTCAGTCACCAGGGTTGCGAGCGTCTTGGTCAGCTTTTCAGATAACGATTCTTTCGCCATTTCATCACCTCCCATTTGTCCTTGTGGTACCTACCACGGACAACCTACGCCCGAAATGGCAGCGTCGTCAAACAGATACACTCGAAATTCATCGTCTTCTTTCAGTTTTTTTAATCTAAATGGGGAAAGCAGGCCAGCATCCCTAAGAAAGCCATTATTTTAGGCAATAAAAAAGTATCAGGTACCTTTTTTTTATCGCCTAAGCATGCCCACTGTTATTCCCCATATTAGTTATTTTATATTTTAAAGGTTCATCTCTGGATTGCGGCCATTTTCCAAGCTGAGCATTCATCACTTTACTAAACGGCTTCGCCTATCAGGCTTTTAAATAACGCCTGTGAAGCGTAAAAGCTTTAGGAAAGCGATTTCTTTGCCGGTTAAATTTGGGCTCTTTTCAGTTAATTTCAGGGTGAGCCACGCCTCGTCCCTACTTCTGGAACACTGAATCGAGCGCAGCACCCACACGCTCGCGGCCGCAACGGCGCGGGTCGGCAAAGCAACACTTGTAAACTTTGCTGAATCTGTTATTCTTAGTATGTTGCCGGCAACCTATCAAAGGAGTCTTTCACTTGCTCATCTTTAACGAATTTCCAGTTGGGGCAGCGACCCTTAATGTAGTCGCCGCGCATCGGGCCAAAACAGAACAGGGACTGCGCAAACTCGGCGTGTACCCGGGCCAGGAAATGCTCCTCATGGCCCTGCTGCAAGACGGCGCCACTTCTAAATCCCAAAGCACGCTAGCCGCACAGCTGGACGTTGATCACTCGACCATTGCGAAATCCGTCCGCCGCATGGCGGCAGCAGGCATCGTCCAAACTGAACGCTCTGCCCAAGACGGTCGGGTCACGCTGGTGACGCTCACGGCTTCCGGCCTAACGCTTGCTAGCCGCGTTAAAACCGTCTGCCAGCATGTGGAACAAGTCTCCACCGCCGCGCTTTCGCCCGCGGAACAAACCACTTACATTCAATTAGCCGCGAAAATGACGGCTGCACTAAAAAAATAAGCCATCAGGCGGCCGCCTGATGGCTTTTATACAAGCTTCATTGTTACTGAGCTAAAATGTCTTGCCGACTTCAACCGCCTGCTTTTCGGCAGCCTCAACGATGGCCTTAGCCTGATCAGGAAAATGATCCATCCCCTCGACCGGCAGATCAACGACCTTTTCCGTCCCGAGGTATTCTAAGGCTGCGTGCACGTACTGCGTTGCCGGATCTTTGCCGGCGTATTTACCACCAGCGGCCTGGATGTGCATGACTTTCTTGCCTGGCAGCAAAGCGATGTGACCGGTGGCCGTGTACCGGAAGGTCTGACCAACCACGGTGATGGCATCGATCCAAGATTTCAGCTTGGTGGGGATGCCCAAATTCCACATCGGGTTGGCAATAATGACCTTGTCCGCCGTCTTGAACTGGTTCAAAGCGTCCCCGAACACGGCCAACTTGGCAGCGGCTTCGGCAGTCGGCGTGACGTTCGGGGCAAAGGCCTTCAGCATGTCCCCGTCAAGTTCTGGGAAATTCTCTTTATAAAGGTCACGTTCAACAATTGTGTCATCTGGATTGGCAGCGCGATAGCTTTTCATAAAGGTGGCCAGCACCTTCATGCTGCGGGAGCGGTCGGGACCAAAAGGATGTGCTTTAATAACTAATACCTGACTCATATTGATTGTCTTCCTTTCATGACTAGCAGTTTTGTTCACTCGTATAAGGTATCACTAAAAAAGGTGGCCGGCAACCTTTTTTTGAAAAAGTTAATTAATCAGGAAACTCACCAGCCGCTCACCGGGGCGCCAGTATGCCAAGTCCTGGTGATTGCAAAATGCGAACCCATGTTCGATAATGGTTCCGAGGTGATCAACATGACTGTTGCCCAGGATGTCCGAATCCTAAATGAACGTATCGATGCCGCCTTTCGCAGACGCTACAACACCCGTTACGTCTTGATGGCCAGCAAAGTCCAGGCAGACGATGCGATTTCCTTTTTTATGAACGTCTCGCCTAAGGGGCACCGGCGCCGTTCCCTGCCCCTGCACAGTCTGAAAACTGCCGACCTAGACTACTTCGAGCAGGTCATCGCCGGCATCCATGCGCACACTCACCTCACCATCTACTACTGCGGCTTTGGCCCCAAGGATTTTTGGCCCAGCACCGGTCGGCCAATCGAGCCCAAACCGCGCGGAATCGAAATCAGTCCGCTGGATTGGTGAGTACCTGGAATAAGCAAAATGACGGCCGGCCTTTTAATCAAGGCGACCGTCATTTTTCACCACTGCGGCTCATTTGCTGCTGGAGACTTTCGCTAGGCCGCCGCGATACTGCATTGGTGAACGGCCAAAGTGCTTTTTGAAGACAGAACTGAAATAGTTAGGATCCGCATACCCGACCAAATGGCCAATGGCCTGGCTTTTTTTCGGTTGTTTCCAGTAGCAGTCGGGACGCCCGCTCCATGCGAAAATCGGTTAGGTAAGTAATGAAGGACTGGCCCACCTCGCGCTTGAACAGCGTCGAAAAGTACGAGTTGGACACCCCCAGCGCCTGACACACGTCGTTAAGGGACAGCTGCTCATCGCTGTAATGGGCCCGGACAAACTCCTTGGCGCTTTGAATCAAGGCCGTTGACGAGTTGTCACGCGCGGCCGCAAGCTGCCGATTCAGCTGTTTGCACAGGTCAAGCAGCCACAAGCTCAGCGTCTGAGGCGACAATTCCGGCAGCCGCGCGTACAGCGCCTTCGGATCATCGGTCAGCTCAGGAATCTGGAGGTGATTATTCACCGCAAACCGATACAGTGAAGAAACCAAGTCATTGATTGCGACCGTGTGATGCGCCATACAGGTGGCTGTCTGGTTGACATTTGCCAGGTAAGCCTCGACCGCTTCCGCAATTGCCTCGTCCGGCCCGACGTGAACGACCTTGAACAGGTCCGCCAAGGCTGCGTCAGAAATCGGGGTGAAATCGGTGATCTCGGTCGGTGCCACTTCATTGATATTGATCACTTTGCAGGCGCCATACAGACTGCGGTAAGACACCGCCGTGCGCGCACCGTGATAGGCCTTGGGCAAATCCAGCAAATCGTCAGTGACAGCCCCAATGCCGATGGTGATCACGGCCCCAAGCTGACTTTTGATCAGCTTACAGAACCGGTCAGCATCATCGGTCAAGGCCGCCGCATCGCTTTCGGCAGGCAGTTCGACCACCATGACCGTGTTGCGCAAATAGCAGAACGCCACGGTGGTCCACAGCGCGCCAAAAAAATCGTTTGCCTGCTTGAGGACCTCGGCTCGCAAGGCGGTAACATCTTTACCATCCGGCGCCTGCGCGCTGGAGGTATGCAGCACCAGACAGGCGTAAAAAGGTCCGGTCAAGCCTACTTGGTAATCACGCAAATAGGCCTCAAGGGTCGCCGGTTCGACCTGGCCATCGATCAGTGCCGCGTAAAAATTAGCCTGCATCACCGGCAGCGAGTCGCGGTAGTAGTGCTGCATCGCCTGCCAGTTCTGAACGGTGTTGCGGTGCTGGTTAAGCGTCTGACACAAACGGGTCATCACCGCCTTGAGCTCCGCCACATTCAACGGCATCGTCAGGTAATCGGCAACGCCCAGCCGCATCGCCTGCTGGGCACACTCAAAATCATTGCAGTCGGTAAGGATCACAAACGCCGTCTCCGGCGATGCGGCCTTGCCTCGTTTGACGACGGCCAGATCCGCGAGGTCGCTCATTTTCACCTCGGTCAGCACCACATCCGGCTTGGCAGCGCTGATCATGCTCAGTGCCGCCTCAGTCGAAAACACGCTACCGATGACCTGAAACCCCAGCTCAGCCCACGGTACAATCTCCTTCAAACTTGACGCAATGGGTGCGTCTTCAACGAACAGTACGCTGTACTTCCCCATGAGTATGCTCCTGACTTAAACCCCAAAACCCGCAATCGCATTTACTAAATATCCAGCGCAATCATTCACTGATTTTAGTGTAACATGTAAGCGCTTAATAGCAACTAAAACGGCTTTCTTTACTTTATAATTTTTATGCCAAGTCAGTTGTATGATTGCTAAGTGACCCCAGTTTAATTGCTGTCCATCATGAAAATGATCAGTGAGGCCTCGGCCTTAAACAAAAAAAGCCGCAACCGCGGCTTTTCTGTGAGACGCATCCAGACGACTGTGCAATCGTCATTTCTCCTGAACATACTTCAGAGAATCGAGGGTGACAGCGACCAGAATAATAATCCCGGAAAAAAAACGAACTGCAGGTTCGTGTCGATCCCCAGAATGGTCAACGCGTAGGTCAACGCGGTGAAGATGATGACCCCGACGACGACCCCGGAGATTTTGCCGATCCCACCGGTGAAGGAAACCCCACCGACAACGCAGGCGGCAATGGCGTTCATTTCCCAGCCTGGCCATAAGCCGCAGAGCCTGACCCGACCATCCGGCGCATTCAAGCAAGAACCGAAGCCGTAGAGAATGCCGGCCAGAACGAAGGCACCAAGCGTGACGGCAAAGACGGAAATCCCGGAAACCGAAGCCGCTTCAGGGTTGCCACCAACCGCGTACAGATTCTTACCAAAGCGCGTCTTGTTCCAGATGAACCAGACAATGGCAATCGCCGCGATCGCCCACAGAATGATTGATGGAAAGCCGCCAATCTGCGGAATAATCATGCTTGGAATGGCTGGATCAATCGCCCCGAAGGACACCCCTTTCGTCGCGTAGGTAACCAAGCCGAAGATGATCAGCGTGTTCGCCATGGTTGAAATGAAGGGGTGCATCCCAAAGCGCGCAGTGAAGAACCCAGCAATGGCGCTGAGTACCGTCGAAAGGACAATGCAGACGACCAACGCCAAGATGACCCGTGACCACAGTCCCATTTTCGAAAAATCAAACAGGTGGCCAAAGACTTCCCCAGTGTTGGGGCCCTGGTGCATGATGATGGTAGAAGCCGTCATGCCCATCCCGACCATTCGCCCAATGGAAAGGTCGGTCCCGGTAAGTAAGATCAGGCCGGCGACCCCAAGGGCCAAGAACATCTGCGGTGACGCCTGTTGCAGGATGTTGAGGATGTTGTTGTAGGTCAAAAGCGAGGACCCCTTGATGATTGGGGTGATAATCGCCAAAATGATGAACACAATGATGATGGCGAAGTACAAGCCGTTACGCAGCAGGAAATCGCGGCGGTTGAACGTGTACTTGTAGTTCTCCCACTTCTGCTTCATGTTTTCCGAGAAGGTGAACTTAGACATCCGCAACAGGTCAAGTAGGTGATACTGGTAGTTGAACGCCTCGTGCTGGCGGTCTTTGATTTGACTCTGGCGCGCCTGCAGGGTCACTTTCGCGTCAAAGAGTTTGTTCTTATGAACATAATTCTCCTCTTTGATCTCGCTGCGATCAGAAAGCTTGATGACGGTTGCTTTGTGCTCCTGCTCCAAGCGGGCCACTTGCTCATCATAAGCCTTTTTGGCGATGACCTTTTCCTCGGCACAGCTCGCGGCAACGGCTGGTAATACTCTTTGTCGAAGTGCGCTTTGATGTAACTTTCGGCCTCTGAGACCAGCTTGCTGACCTGATCCTTGTTCTTGGCCTCAATTTGCTTAGCCCCGACCAGTGCCTGCTTATCTTTTTCGATTGCGGCATCGCGCTCCGCCTTACTCAGACTCTTGTCGCGTTTGACCGCCTCGATGTGACTGTTCAGACTGATGACCTGGTCCGTCCCGTCCTTGCGCAGCTCATTAACTTCAGCCTGAATCTTGCCGACCGCATCATCAATCGGCTTGCGCAGTTCTGCTTCGGCCTGCGCGGTTAGCACTTTATCTTCTGCCATGTGTGTCTCCCCCTTACATGTATTTCGCGCTGAGCCTCAGCAGCTCTTCCTGATTGGTCTTCTTGGTATCGACGATCCCCGCCAGCCGACCGTCCGACATAACGCCGATCCGGTTCGTGATGCCTAGGATTTCGGGCATTTCTGACGAAACCACGATGATTGTCTTGCCTTCTTTGGCCATCTTGATGATCAGCTCGTAGATTTCGTACTTCGCCCCGACGTCGATCCCACGCGTTGGCTCGTCCATCATGAACACTTGCGGCGCACGTTCCAGCCATTTACCGACGATGACCTTTTGCTGATTGCCGCCTGATAAACTGGCGATCAGTTCGTCTGGACCCATGGTCTTGGTGTTCATGACCTTGATCTCGTGCTGAGTGGCCTTGGTCATTTTCGGGTCCGACAGCGCCGGCCCGCGGCGATACGCGTTCAAGTTGGTGATGGTCGTATTGAAGGTCAAACTGCCTTTCAGGAACAAGCCGTTGGCCTTGCGCTCCTCAGTGATCATCGCGAACCAATGCTCCATCGCGTCTCTGGCCGAATTGAAGTTAGACAGTTTGCCGTTGAAGTACACGCGACCCGCCGCGCGTGTCCGCACCCCGAAAATGGTTTCGAGCAATTCCGTGCGCCCGGCGCCGACCAAGCCGTAAAGGCCAAAGATCTCACCGCGCCCCACGTCAAACGAGATGTCCTGCAGATACGGCGCGTACTTGGTCGATAGGTGCTGGACCGACAGAATCGTGTCGCCGACTTTGTTGTCGACCGGCGGGAACCGGTTATCCAACGGCCGGCCAACCATGGCCTTGATCAGTTCGTTCAGGTTGGTATCCTTCGTGTTCTTGGTCATGACCAAGTGCCCATCACGCAGCACAGACACCTCATCGCAGATCTGGAACACTTCGTCCATTTTGTGCGAGATGAAGATGATCGAGATGCCCTGGTTCTTCAGCATCCGCACCATGTCGAACAGCTTTTCCACTTCGCGGTCCATCAGCGAGGAAGTCGGCTCATCGAGCACGATCACCTTTGAATGGTAGGAAATCGCCTTGGCAATCTCGACCATCTGCCGCTGTGACACACTCATTTTGCGCATGGGCTGCGTCAGGTTGACCGTCATCCCCAGCCGCCGGAAGAGCTCCGTGGCTTCGCGCCGCATCTGCGCCTCGTTGATCACCCGAGTGAGGTCGTTGGGTAGCGCCCGAGAAAAAGATTGTCGAGCACGCTGCGGTCCAGCGCCTGGTTGAGTTCCTGGTGGACCATCGCGATTCCGTTTTCCAAGGCATCCTTGGGGCCGGCGAAGGACACCTCCTTACCATCGAGGTAAAACTGGCCTTCATCCCGGGTCTTGATCCCAAAAAGGCACTTCATCATGGTGGACTTGCCGGCGCCGTTTTCACCCATCAGGCCCATCACGGATCCCTTCTTCACGTCCATATCGATGTGTTGAAGGACCCGGTTGCGGCCAAATGACTTGCTCAGGTTACGAATCGCCAGCATCACATCATCGCCAATGACTGGCTTTTCTGGTGTTAGTAATGTTGAATCCTGCATAATACGTCTTCCTTTCCAGCGCCTGCTTGATTTTTTTGATAAAACAACTCCAGGCAACGGGGCGGCTCCGAAATGCGAGAAGCACGGGGCGATCCCTGATCCCTGGAGTTGCGAGTGATGCAGAGGCGGAATTACCGACTCAGAATGGACGTGTATGAGGAGCCGTTGTCAGTCTTCACCATGTTGATCGCAAAGGCGTCGTACTGGCTCGGGTTGCCCAGCCGGTTAGTGATGTTGGATTCGGTCTGGCCGTCGCCGCCGATAAATTCAACTTTGAGGTTCATCAGTTTCGCGTACTTCTTCAGCAGTGGCTGGTAAGTGGAACCCAGGAAGTTATCTGAAGAGTTGTAGATGTCCAGCCATACCTTCTTTTCCGGTGAGGTCTTGGTCGAAAGCTGCTTGGAAGCATCCGGATAAGTCTTGGTTGGGTTCATGAAATCCTTGTAGTTGTCCGCTGTGACCGGCACGTTCATCGCGTAGTAGGAACGCTCGTTAGCGCGGTATGCGTAGGTGTCCTTGGCCAGAACGTTGCCCGTCTTGTCCTTTGTTTCGATCCCGACACCCTTCTTGGCGCCGTCCAGGGCGTTGCGCAGCACGCGCAGGGTCAGGTAAGCTTGCACGTCGGCGTGCTGACTAACGGTACCGCCGTAGCCTTCGCCAATCGCCGCAACGGCGTCAGAGTTCGCATCGTAGCCGAAGGTTGGCACTTTGTTCTTCTTGGACCACGCGTTGAACATCGCCATGCCCATGCCGTCGTTATTAGAGGCGATAACATCGATCTTGTTGCCCAGACTTGAGGACCAGGTCCCGATCGCGTTACCCGCGGTCGCTGCATCCCAGGTCGCGCCTGAGTTATTCTTCATTTCCTGCGAAGCCAGTTCGCGGATCGTGTATGTCTTACCGCCGACGGTCAGCTTGCTGTCCTTAACAATGCCGGACTTGCCATCCGTGTTCATCCCGGCCGGTGCAGAGTTAATGTCGCCGCTCTTCTTCACGCCGGTCCCTAAGGCCTCACGAACGCCGCGCGTGCGGGCAATCGAGTCGTTGTGGCCAACGTCGCCGATAGCGAGGACATACCCGATGATGCCATCATGATTGCGATCGATTGTTGAAATATTCTTGGTGATGTAGTCCTTGACCATCTTGCCTTGAACTTCGGCCCCTTGCTTGGCGTCAAAGCCGACATAGTACGTGTCTTTGTTGAACTTCAGGGTCGTCATATCCAGTTTGCCGTTGCTCGAGTTCGATGGCTGCCGGTTATAGAAGACGACTGGTTTGTCTTTGTTTGCAACCGTCTTGTCAGAGCCGCCGCCTGATTTAGAGCCGCAAGCGACCAGCAGCAATGATGCCCCCAAAACCAAAGTCAAAGCTCCGAGTGCTTTTTGCTTCTTCATGGTGTAACTTCCTCCCTTTAAGCGCGTCCTGTATGCGCTTTCTTGATTCTCAGTGTACAGGGGCCAGGGCCGCGGGACCATAGAATATTATTGGCTGGACCTAGAATATTTTTGGGAATTTAGTTTAATGAGAAATCTTTTACGTGCCGTTATCACGGCATATCTCCCTTGTCTTACCGACTTGTGGCGGGTTCTTGAACACTTGTTTACTGCCTATATTCCGCGCTTTTTTTAGTAAAACAGACAACTCAGGCATTTAAAAAGCCGCCTCCGCTGACCCAAGCGGAGACGGCTCAAATATGAAGAGGAGTGGAACAGAAATGACAAAATCGATCAGCCGCTCAGGCGGCAGCTCCCAAGCGACAGTTGCAGTTTAACCCGGATCAAGCCGCACGGCAAAAATTTCGCCTCGCCAAGGACCGGCCGGGCATGCAACATACCCGGCCAGTTATAATAAGGGAGATGACTGACGGTAAGTAATGCAGGAGGCAAACATGAAACTTGATTTGACGCATTTTACGTACGATGGCACTGGCCCCTTTAGGATTCAGGACTGGGACACCGATATCCCGAAGACTGAGCAGGGGCTCAGTGAAGCTGAAATCCAGACCGAAATCGCCCAAAACGTTGACGACCTCGCACAAGCGCAAAGCAAACTCTACGCACAAAAGCGATACAGCCTGCTGCTGATTTTTCAGGGACTGGATGCCGCGGGCAAGGATGGCATGATTCGCCACGTCATGTCCGGCGTGAACCCGCAGGGCACCACCGTTGTGTCTTTCAAGCAGCCTACCCCTGAGGAACTGGCGCACGACTACCTGTGGCGCACGCGGGTCGCCTTTCCCCAGGCTGGCAACATCACCATTTTCAACCGGTCGCATTACGAAGAAGTCCTCGTCGACCGGGTGCACCCCGAGAATCTGCTGCTCGAACACTTGCCCCACATCGACACTGTCGCAGATGTCACCCCAAAACTCTGGAAACGGCGCTACAAGGATATTCGCCACATGGAAAGCATGGCCAGCCGCGACGGCATCGTGATTGAAAAGTTCTTTCTGCACATGAGCAAAGGCGAGCAGAAGAAGCGGTTCCTCGACCGGATCGAGCAGCCTGACAAAAACTGGAAGTTCTCGGAAGCCGACATTCGCGAACGCCGCTACTGGGACGACTACCAGCAGGCCTATCAGGAAGCCATCGCCGGCACGGCAACCAAAAAAAGCCCCTTGGCACATCATCCCCGCAGACAACAAGTGGTTTGGGCGGCTAATCGTGTCTAAACTGATTCTCGCGCGCCTGGCCACCTTGCCTTTGGCCTACCCGACTGTCACGGCCGAGCAAAAAGCCGGCCTGCACGCGGCGCTGGAAGAACTGACCGGCCAAAAGCCCCGGCCAACAACAAAAAAACTAGCACTACGACGGTTGCAGCGACTGCTAAGCATCAGCAACTGGTGCCTGGCAGTCGCTGTTTGCTTGTGCTCAACTGATCCAACTGATAGTCACCTGCTGGGAGCGGACATTTTCACGGCGTACGGGCGCAAAAGCCACGCTATGTTTTACTAAAACATGTCATAACAGTCTGCATCATGACCTCGCAGCGCGCATTTTTGACTTAGCGGTCTGCAACAATAACGCGCATAATAAGCGTGAAGTGGTGTTGCCTCTTTGAACACCCAAAAGATGGAGGTATTTGCTGATGAAAGATGCAATTTTTATCAAACCCGGTCACGTAGCCATTGAGGACGTGGCAAAACCAGAAGTTCAGGCACCAGATGACGTGATCTTACACATTGTCCGCACTTGCGTCTGCGGCTCTGATCTATGGGACTACCGCGGCCTCGATAAAGTGCCAGAGCACTCACAAAACGGTGGCCACGAAGCAATTGGCGTGGTCGAGGCAGTCGGCAGCGCCATCACCACAGTGACGCCCGGCGATTTCGTGATTGCGCCGTTCACTCACGGCTGCGGTCACTGTGCCGCCTGCCGCGCAGGCTTTGACGCAAATTGCCTCAGCTATCGAGATAACTTCAGCGAAGGCGCCCAGGCCGAGTACATGCGCTATCAACACGGTGAGTGGGCGTTGGTCAAAATTCCAGCCAGCCAAGCGACTACAGCGAAGACATGCTGAAGTCACTGCTCAGCCTGGCTGACGTCATGGCGACCGGCTATCACGCCGCGCGCATGGCCACCGTGGGCACTGGTGACACCGTTGTGGTCGTGGGTGATGGCGCCGTCGGCTTGTGCGGCGTCATCGCCGCGCAAATGCGTGGCGCCAAGCGGATCATCGCCATGAGCCGTCACGAGGATCGCCAAAAGCTTGCCGTTGAATTCGGTGCCACCGATATCGTGCCTGAGCGCGGCGACGACGGCGTGGCCAAAGTCATGGCGCTCACGAACGGCGTCGGTGCCGATGCTGTTTTGGAGTGTGTCGGCACCGAACAGGCGGTTGACACAGCCCTCAAGGTTGGCCGGCCAGGCGCACGCGTTGGCCGCGTCGGCATTCCGCACAACTCCGCGATGGATCTAAAGCCCGTCTTCTCACGGAATATCACCGTGACTGGCGGGATTGCTTCGGTCACCACTTACGACAAGGAATTCCTACTGAAGGCAGTTCTCGATGGCACAATTCACCCCGGCAAAGTCTTCACTAAATCGTTCAAGTTAGATGAGATCGAGGCCGCCTACCAGGCCATGGACAAGCGCGAAGCCATTAAGTCGCTGGTCGTTACCGACTGATTGCACGCGTCAGACAAAAAGACAGCTGGTTTCCCCAATCAGGAAAACAGCTGTCTTTTGTTGATTCTAATATGATAACAAGTGCTTAGGCCTTCGCCAGTGGTGGCTGCAACTGCGGACCAAGGCCGCGCCGGGCAAGGATCCAAGTGTCAGAGTACCACATTTCCGTTTGCTCGCGGCCCGCGGCGTAATCCCACAGATTGTGGCACTCAAACTCAACTACTGTGTTACCCGGGCCAAGGCCGATCCATTCATAACTGCCCTCAACGACTTTGTTGGCGTACTTGGCCCACAAAATCGGAATCGTTACCTTTTTACCAGCAGCGTTAGTATAGCTTCGCGTCTGATTTCCCAGCGTGCGGAGGCGCTCCAGCTGCTGGCGGTAGTCCGGGTTGACATCCTGCCAGATTTTCTCCGCGTGGTCCCACGCTGCGTCCAAGCAGGGAAGCGCCCCAGTCAGCGGCTGGGTCAGCGCATTGTACGTATAAAGGAACCCATCGTCGCGATACACCACGGTGATGTGCTCGCGGCCAATCGCTTCTTGGGGTAACTCCTTCGGCTGGTAACGCCGCATGTGGACACTTTCGCCATCACGCGGCACCAGCTGGTCCTCCACGACCTGATAATTTTCTGGAATTGGCAACTGCGAATAGGTGCGTCCTGCAATAGTTAATGCTGGCATTGAATTGCCTTCTTTCGTTGATTCTCGAAACTGCAACCTAGGAGCAACTCAGCTCCGTAAATCAGTTGTGAGTACAATCATTGTACACCAATTTGAGGGTGATTTCTAAAAGGGCCTGATACTTTCAGGTTACTAACTCGTTGGACGCTCTCAGCAAAAATTTACTTTCAGTCTCACGTGATTGGAGATAATTCACGCCTTTGCCGCAGGTTTATTTTTGAAAATAATGAACTTACTGAACGCATAATTGGCGACCACAATTGCAAATTGCGTCAGCACTTTAGCAAGGCCTTCCCCAAGTTTTAACCAGGTGATAAACAGCGCCATAAAGCCGTAATCGATGCCCAGACTGACCACGCGCGCAAAGACAAACTTAGTCGCCTCCCAAATCAGCTCTCGCACGCTTGCTGTATGGGAATTGAAAACCCCGAGCTTATTGGTCACGAACGCGAAAGCAACTGATAAGACCCACGCAATAAAATTGGCGATCCACCAATGCATACCCGCATGAATCGCGACAGCAAACGTCACAATGTTGACTACGGTGGTGAGCCCACCAAAGAAAATATAGGTCACGACGTCCCACAATCGTCGCTTCTTGAGCCATGCTTGCCCTTGTAATACAAAGTGTTTCACTTTATTTCTCCTCGCCTAGTCTAGCTGAAATCTGCTCGCACTCTATCCTCATCAATCAAACCGCCGAGCCCAGTATCACCGTGATGAGTCCCGCTGCTCATCGTTGGTCTTCTTTTCTTCAACAAAATACAGTGGCCGATTCTTCGACTCCATGAACACTCGCGCCAAGTACTCGCCAAGAATCCCATTAGAAATCAAGATACATCCACCAAGGAAAAGAATCAAAATCACGATGGTAGGGAACCCTGACTGAGTCGGGCCAACAATAATGGTCTTCACAAATAAATAGATCATGTAAAGAAATGCAAAGCCCGACACGATAAAACCCAGAAAGGTGGACAACCGAAGTGGCGCGGTCGTATAAGAAGTGACCCCCTCAGATGCTAAATTGATCAAGTTAAAGAGGCTCCACTTCGACTTGCCGTGCAACCGAGGCGCCGCGTCAAAGTCGATTGCGACTTTGCGAAACCCCACCACGTTGTACAGACCTTTGGTGTACCGCTGCGATTCACGAAGCGCCCTCAGTGCTACCACCACCTTTTTATCCAGCAAGCGAAAATCACCGGCATCCGGTGTTACCGGGGTCCGGGAGATTGCCCCCAACAGGCGATAGAACCACTGCGAAGTCTTGATTTTGAACCAACTTTCACCTTCACGCTTATTACGCTTTGCGTACACATCCTCGTAGCCCAATCGCCAAAGCTTGATCATATCGTTAACTAATACCGGCGGGTGCTGCAGGTCCGCATCCATCATGATCATGGCATCGTGATGAAAATAATCAAAGGCCGCCACCATCGCCGTCTCTTTCCCATAATTGCGGGACAGCGATATATACGAGACGTCCTCATGTTTGTGCGCCAACGCTTTGATAATCTCACCAGTCTGATCCGTGCTGCCATCATTGATAAACAAGACCTCGTGTGCCAGCCCCAATCCGGCAAAATCGATATCAGTCACCACTCGCTGATATAATTCCTCAACGTTATCTGCTTCGTTGTAGCATGGCACTGCAAGCAGTAATCTCTCCATATTCCTCACCCCTACTCTTACTTCTCCAGAATCGCTAATCGCAAACCATCAGCGCCAAAAACCACGCGGGCGCTCATGTGCACTACAGAGCCCCGTCCATTCCGCTCATATACATACCAAACTCACACTGCGCAGATGACTATACGCAGTGTGAGTTCGCCCCAAATGACCCAAACATCTCAATACCTTCGAAAGACGGACCAGCCACGATTTTTCTTAAACGCCCGCCAACTGGGCATGGTAGTGACTTTATCGGCAAACTGCGCATAGCTGTCGGGCTTTAACAACTCATTGACGATGATTTCAGGAAATGGGCTTCCTGACAACTTGGAAATTTCGATTTGATCTTGAACGATTGGGACTAGGTGCACCCGGAGCTTGTCATACCCTGCAAGCTGATCAAAAATGCTGTTATCCGCCGCCAGATAGATTCGATTGTGCTTATCCACATGGTCGGTGAGCCACCAGGCCATCATCGCGGCTTCAGTATTAAAAAGGCGAATTGGAACGGCGTGTTCGTCAAGTAACCACAGCTGCGCCGGTGAATACGTCTGCGAAAATACAGGCCGTCCTTCCTCGGAATACAGGGTCCGACTCATAAGACTGTGGACACTTGCGGCATCCACCGCCACATCGCTCTGCGTGGCATTAGCAACGGCCCCGAACTGTTCGGACATCAGCAGGCAGTGGTGGTGATCGTACGTGTCAACGCGGACAGGTTTCCCATCGGCGTAATAATTGATGGCGGTCACCGTCCCAGCCTCGTCTCGGTCAACCCGATAAACTGGTTGATTTTGGCGATTATTATACACAGTGGCACTACGCGCCATAATCCTCGTAAGGCTCCAACTCGCGAGGTAACCGTTGAGCGGTAGGGCGGTCATCTCAAGCCCTTTAGTGCGAGCGTGTCCATGCAGTTCCGCAAAAAAAATTCTCGTGCACTGCGCTGTCCGCAAAAAAAGTGACCTTTATCCCGATAAATCTCAAAATTATCCTCCGCCCGCGGATCTAAGCCGCCAGATAAGACTGGAATCTGTTTGTCGCCAAGGACTGCCTTCACTGCCATCAGATGCGCCGCGCGGTCGGCAGAAATAGTCGGCGCGATGCGATCAAGAAAGTAATAATCCGGAAAGTTGGCGGTCTCTTTGAACGCTGATTTTTGATGAAAAATACCCATGATGCCCTCCTACCGATAATCGAAGTGATGTGGATCAAACAAAGGCGCATTGGCTGCTGCCACCCGTTCCAAACGCCGATTGCGGATACGCCATCCCCAAACCGTGAACGCCTGGACGATCAGCAAAATAATCAGACCGACCCCAGCGGCCAGGCTAACCTTCAGGCCCTGACGCAACTGAGGAAAATCATAAACTAAGTCGACGTGGTGTTTCCCTGCAGAATTCAGATTAATTTTCATCATTTCCAGGTACTTGTGTGCCTTCACAGGCTTCCCGTCGACTGTGACCTGCCACCCGGTGTCATAAGGCAGGGTCATGATCAGCGATTGATGCGCGGCAGCAGCCGTGACGGAACCATCCCAGTGGGTCGTCGTCAGCCGGTGCATGGCTACCGGCTGAGTGGCCATCTTTTTTTTGTACAGCCTTAAATACCTCGCCGTAGCCCACGTTGACGTTATATTTAGGCAAATGCGTGATTTTCTTATGCGCCTTTTTTTTCTCAACCATCGTAAAGTCGTGGACCTTTAGTTGCACTTTTAAGGTTTGATTGACTGGAAACGCGCCCAGCGGAATGACCGCGTTCTCATTTTCCGTGCCATCCGTGGTGACCCGCCGGCCATCCACATACACATCAATATCAGGATCAGACTCTGGCAACAGCGTGTAAAGGGAATCAGTCACTAGTTGAAGATAAAGCGGGTGATTCATACCTCCACCAGGAATCGTAAACGCGACAGTCCGCGATTTTAGATTCCGCTCAGTTTCTTTCACCCCGCCGCGGTTTAAATATAGGCCTTTGATTCCCGTAATATCACGATAGACGTAACTGATATTGTATGCATTGGCCATATACAAGTAAGTCGACCACGAGGCTTGCGGGTTGTCTTATCCGGCGCCACAACGCCCATGTGCTGCGCCGCGGGGTTCTCGTAGATCGTATACCCATTGAGTGTTTTAAGTTTCTTCAGTCCCTGAGTCACCAGCTTACTGCCCCGGTTGGTGACCCCTGAAGGGCCCTCAACCAGATACCTGATGCCGAAGAAATCGTCAGCCGCCCGGGTGGAACCGCCATTATAGGAGGTCCAAGGAGAGCTGTGCAGATAACCCATCTCCTGCATCAAATAGTCGATTGCCCGGGGCTGGCTCGAACTAAAATGAGTCAGCCCATTGAAACCGAACTCCATTGGATCACTCCGGGAACGTTGATAATTCAGTTCCATACGATAAAAGTCACTGGAATCATGTTTTTGAATCCACGCCACCGCAGCATTCGTGTGACGCACCTCGGTTGAATACCTGGCCATGTTGAAATAAGGTTGCTGATGGCCATAGCTCCACACCGTCGCCACTGCCAGATCGCTCAGCCCAATGACCGCAACCAACAATCCGGTGACGCGGCGCCACTTAGGAAAAGAAAAATAGAGTGTCAAGGCTAAGGCCGCGGCAATCATTGCACCGACATTGTAAGTAAACGTCAACGAAGTAAACTGATTAGACCCGTAATCTCCCATCTTGCCAAATATTCTTAGCTGCCTGAACGCCACCATGACCCCGATGAGCACAGTGACCAAGAAGACACGCCGCGTGGCTACCTTACTCAGTCGCATCATTCCTAAGACAAACAGCGCAATCAGAATGAAGAGGAAGGAAAACACAAAGGACCACCGCTGAAGAAACCCAATTGGCTCGTTAAAACCATGCCAGGCAGCGTTTGTGCCATCAAAATACGACTCGGCAATTAATAGAAGGAGAATCCCAGCAGTCGCTGCTCTGATCACCCCTGGTATCTGCTTGGCACACAGGAAAGCCAGCAGTAACCCCATCACGATTACGCCAGTGTATATCATCGGCGCAGAGGCGTTCCAACTGTACTTCGTGTAGGTCATGTTAAAAAAGTTGTTAAAGAGGCGATCGAGGACCCAGCTATTATTGAAATTAAAATGGTAGGGATGAGTGCCTTTTACCCCTTGCAGCGTCTTCAGCGTTGGCCAGATCACGACCCAGGCCAATCCGACCGTGACGAGCGAAATTGCCCCAAAGTAGCCTAACTTCAACATAATCCGCTTGAACGTCCAATTGTGAATACGCCACTCAATCACCATTCTGAGAATAAAATAGTGAACGAGGAACAGCGCGACCATGTAGCCGATGTAGTAGTTGATGATTAAAGACAGACCGAGCATCACAGCGTAGAATGCCCAGCGAGTATGCTCAATGTAGCGCTCCACACCGAGAACCACTAATGGCAGCAAAATGACCGTATCCTGCCACATCAGATCCATTGAAAAGTGCAGCATCCAGCCGGAAAAGCCCCAGGATATCGCCAGTA
Organism: Lacticaseibacillus camelliae DSM 22697 = JCM 13995; assembly: GCF_001311195.1. GTDB lineage: Bacteria > Bacillota > Bacilli > Lactobacillales > Lactobacillaceae > Lacticaseibacillus > Lacticaseibacillus camelliae. The sequence goes on along the minus strand of NZ_BBAJ01000019.1, from coordinate 7,665 downwards.
AAATCTGCAGTGGCACACCCACCTGCAGCTGATAGCGGCGAATGAAGTAACGAACTAAGACAAGCATAGACACTGATGCGGCCGCATTTTTAGCCACGGCGATCCAAGCGAGCGCAATCGGCAACTGCGAGTATGGAAACATGAAAATAATGATATTAAATGGGCTCATCAGATAGTAAGTCATCAGCCCAAACATGTTGCCGCCAAGCGTCATATTGTTTGAGTACAGAAAATGCTGCCAGTCGCCAAAATTGCGCTTCAGGTAACTGAAATAGCTGACGTACTGCTGATTCATGTCCATTCGCAGAATCGTATGCGGCCCAAAAGGTGCAATTCCATTCAACTTTAACCCGATAATTGCGATTCCCGCCGCGATCAAGGCTACCAGCGCGTACAGGCCTGTGCGCGCAAGCACATTTTTCGTCACTCTCATGATTTACTCCCCACCAATGCCCTGTTTATAAATACTGCACTATTTTGAAATACTGTGCCAAGTCGCGTTTTCCCCCTGCGCCTGTTAGTCAGACGCAAACGCGCATGGCACCACGCCCACAAATAACGAGCGTGCCTGGTCAACAGCCCGGCCGATCGCCGCCATCACTGACTGGCCAAAATACCGAGTCCAGTCAGCAACCGCCGCCAGCCTTTTTGAAGCTGTGCGTCGGCCGCCCCTTCATCAAACACTTTGGCCTGCGGAAAGTTTGGTCGGAATTGTCGCGTTAACACTAGATCCGTCGGCTGTGGCGTAACCGCCATCGCAGCATCCGCTAAATCATAACCACGTTGGATCGTCACCGGTAGCTGCGCAACAATGGCCTGATACTCAGGCTGCTCGGCCACAACCAAGTCTCCCGAGCGGACAAATGCCATTAACATGGCAGTCGCAAAATCATCGAAACTATCATAACTTTGTTGCCTAGCCAAAACGCTGGTGCGCACAATCTCCCCGAATTCCTGAACGATTGCAATGTTGCCTGCCGGCGTCAGATAGTCTACTTCGTCCAACCGTTTGCTGGTATACCGCAGGACTTGGCTCTTAAACCTCGTGGATCATAAATCTCAGACCGTTCAACTTGATCGGCAGCGTCATAGAAATTCACTACGCGAACCTCGTCACCGTCGCCGAGGTCGACCGTTGCGTACCGCCGACCATCCTTTAGATACGTCAATCGACCATCACGTGCTTGCCGATCGGCATCATCCAACTCATGATAATCAGCGAGCCGCAGGGGCTGAATTGGCAGATTTCCTACCTCCTGCAGCCGATCAAAGACCGCAATGACCTGCCCTTCGGCGACCCCACAGGTCTGCGCTGCCTCTAGCCATTCAGGGGCATACCCAACCGCGACGATTTTTGCCTGAATGCCCAGACTGGAAAAGACTTTGACCCGTTCATACAGCACCTCGTCAAGGGCTGAAGGGGGATTCTTCAAGATACCGGTGACAAAATACGCAACCATTCGCGTGACCTCCAATTGCTGGAACACCTAACTGATAGTCCGGACAACAAATGCCCAATGAAGCAGTAACCCATTTCATTCACAACATCTTGGGCCAACTCACCAAAGCCCTCGCGTGATTCTTGACGATTACCCAAGTGCCTTCGCCCACTCGGTTATAATGGTTTCCTGCTCCTCACTGAACTCGTCAATGACCACGCGACTTTTTGCCTGGCTAGGGCTCTTTCGAACCCAGCCAAGTTGCCCCGGCTGGTAATAGAACTTCCGCACTGAAATATTCTTTAACAAATCAAGCGCGATCTGCTCACTAGACACTATGTTTTCTGCGCTCCGTAGCGCCTGCTCGCAGCGATGGCGCTGCCAGGTTCGGAAGGTTGAAAAAGTCTCCCCACTGTCAGGCTCGCGGACCAATTCAACTCTACCCGTAGCGCCATAAGTGAGCTCGAGTCTCACCTCACCGTGCGGAGTGAGATACTCTTCAGCTACCAGCCGATTGGCATAACGAACCTGTCGGCGCGATAGAAAACCACGGGCATCGTACTGATCAACTTCCAGTGTGGCCCCGCCAGTCCCCACAAAAGTCACTGTGTCCACACCGCCATTTTCAAAAAGATGCACGCCGGCAATCACCCTATCGCCATCCGTATACTCATATAGACGTCTTTGTGCCGAAGCAGTCCGCCGATCATAAAGACCGAGCACGCCATCCAGGTTCTGCAAGGAAAACAGTCTGGGTGCGACTGCAGCGGCCTGCTGGACCTGATCGAACAACCCCGTCACGCGATTGCGTTGACTGTCGGGCACAATACCAGCCCAAACAGGGGAATAGTCAGTCAGGTAAAGCCTAGCGTACCGGTGCAAGGCGTTGAAAACATCAAGGCGCGCCAATGCAGCCTTCTCGCTTGGCTCAGCTGGTGAATCGAGCGTCGTTTCGACAAAATAATCCATCTCTCGGCCTTATTCCTTTCCGTAAAAGATTGCGGATTGTGTTTTCACGTGCCGCCAGTAGCCAAATACCGTCTCAGCATCATAACGCCGAGAATCCCGGTAGGCCCCCTCAGAATATTGCTGCCAAGTTGCCGCGTCGTTGAGCCACGTCAGGGCCAGCTCAGCGGCATTTTGACGGGCCCCCACTGGGACAATGGCACCATTTTCTCCGGGGATAATAAACTCACGCGGCCCGTACTTGAAATCGTATGAGATAACAGGAACGCCGTGTGATTGTGCCTCCGCCAGAGCCAGTACCGTCCCCTCAACCCGGCTTGTGAGAATCATCAGCTGCGCTTGGTCATAGGCCTGCCCAATATTATCTGAGAACCCCCGCATTTTGACGACCTGCGTCAAGTGCAATTGTTGAATCAAAAACTCGATTTTCGCTTGATAGTCTCGGTCTTGAACCAAGCCCCAGATATCCAAGGTGACATCCGCCCGCTGTTGATGAATCAGCGCAATAATCTGCACCAATTCCTCGAGATTTTTCTGCCGATCAATTCTCGCCACCGCAACGATCTTGCCAGGGGTCCGCTGCTTCAACGAAACATGCGGAGCACTCAATCTTTCTTGGGTAATCACCACGGCCGGAACCTTGAAGAATTTAGATCTTGGCAAAGTGCGGGTCACATCGGCCAGTTGCTGATCAGTCAACACGATGCCGCCTTGCCATAAATCTAAATTGTTGAGTGCTTGACGGTAACTTTCATTCCAGCGCGTGGAGGCCGGGTCACTGCGAAGATTTTGGGCATGCACATTATGCAGGTGAAAAAGCTTGAACGCATTGGTCGTCATGTGCTCCAACGCCCACCCATTCTTTCGCGTTCGGTCAGAGACAAAAACATTTCGTTCTGTTGTCAGATTGAGCTTGTCGAAAAAGTAACGTCGCAGCGTCTGTTCCCCGCTGAGTTGAATGAGTCGTCCGTCCGGTTCAAAGACCTGAATGGCCGCAATAGACGAATCCCGGGAATTACTTATGAACACACGTAAACACAATCGCCCAGCCGGCGAAAGATAATCACGGTGAGTCATCTGCTGGTTCTCATCGTAAAAGCGGCGAACCCCAACGAATCCTCTTGAATCAAATTCTTCTTCGATGCGGTAGCGTCCTTTGGCATCGTAATAGCGGATCAGTTGAACCTGTTCCGACAGTGATTTGTGATAAATGGTTTCCACCAGTTGATTACCATCGTAATAGTCGACCTCGTTGGGACTCAGCCTGCGACGGACATGAGGGGAAGCCACCCCCAAACTGGCCAACGTGACGCGTGCATGGTAGTCAAAGGGGATTCCACAAACAAAGTCGAGCAAATTCACGTAACTAGAGGCGTTTAGGCCATATTTTACCGCCGTTTCTGCACGATTCATCTGCCTGTCTGCAGTGACAAGTTTTGCCGCTCGCCAAATTGAGCAAAAAGTTTCAGTCTTTTGAGCTGAGCGCTTTCTATCCCAGTGATCTGAGTACCCAGCGTGTTACCAATAAAGTAGAACATACGACCCTCCAGGATATAATTGCCTATCGTTCCGTTGCCTCCAGGCAATGTGGCTGTTTTTTTGTTTCAGTCTATGCCCTTAAAGGCGACACCCGCTGCAAGTAATTCGAAAAGGCTGATGGTTCGGCGTTCCAGGGTGCTGCCGGCGCTTGATCCTGGTCGCGCTGTTTGTTGACGAAAGCAAGCACTTGCGGCCATTCAGGGGCATTCTGAGCGGTTAGTTCAGCCATCTGCGCCACCATGCTGAATCATGTCCGGCCTGAGAATAGAAACGAACGATGGTAGTGGCAAGGGCCTGAATATAATGCTCTGGCGCAAGCGTTCGCAATCTGAACAAGTAGCGCGTCATCATACGAATCCAATCCAGCTGCAGTTTTTCAGGAGCCGGGTGCAACACTACATCCGAAACCGTTCGGCCAAGAAACTGCACAGTCACCGCGCTGTCCAAGCTTAGTGCCGATTGGGCGACGGCATCGATCAGCTGCGCAACGAGTGTCTCAGTGTACGCGCCAAAGTCTTCAAATTTGATCTGACTTTGCATCATCAATGCGCGGTTGATGAAGCGACCACCCAGAAAGTGTGAGGCAGACTCGACCCGATAGCTAAAGCTGCGATCTGGGTTCATTTCCTGGTGCATCAACAGTCCAGAGACCACCTGGCTTCAGGATGCGCCGACGCGTGGCAAAGAACTGTTGGAGTACATCAATCGAATTGAACTGCATATTAGGCCCCATGAAGGCCACATAAGTGCCCGTAGCCAGCATCACGCCCTGCTCAAAAGCAAATGGCCAGGACCAGATTTTCGCCGGTTTAATGTACCGAAACTTTAGGTGATTGAAGACGCGCAGGGGCTCCAAATCATCTAGCTGATAGCGACCGTTATCAATCAGTAGGACCTCAACTTGGCTAAAATCTACGCCCAGCTGATTGTTGATCGACGAAAGTGGTACCACTAGGTCCTCTACATTCGCTGATTCGATGGCAATGATGATGCTCAACGTCTTGTTCATGTCTGCTCCTCCAAAAAGTCTAGATAATCGTCAATATCAGATGATTTAAGGTTCTGTGCTTGTGCCTTATCGATTGCAAGGCGGCGGACCAGTGCATGTGCATCATGAAGCTGCCACCACTGGCGATTCTCTGCCATCAACTTGCGCACCTCATCCTTCAACGCAGCTAAATCACTCGGCGGATACTTTTTTGCGTGGACATAAAGGCCGCTGATCAGCTCATAGAAGTCATGTCCCCAGCGATCAGCCGCATGGGACTGTATGAACTGAAGCCGATAGCGTCCAGATTGCAGCCATGCGGCATCATTGAATGCCATCGAAAAATGATCTCGGCGGCCTGTAGATTGCCAATTTAAGCGCCAGACATATGCCGGCCGAGTCAACCGAGTGATGCTAGTAGTCAAATCCAAAGCCAGGCTAGTAAAGTAAACATCTTCGTAAACTCGAAGCGAAGGGTGAAAGGTTAAGCCTATTCTTTTCAAATAACCCATGCGAAATGCTTTAGCGTACACCGCCGAGTGGTCGGAGGCGGCGTGAAGCGTATAGTCTACGCCCTCACCAGCCTTGACTCGCCCCAAAACGGCGCGACAATCACGTCCGGAGACGCCCGACTGGCCTTAAAAAAATCATGAAGAACAATCGGGCTGGCCAGCATGTCGTCTGCATCCAAAAACATTGCATATGCCCCATGGGCGTGATTCAGCCCCGTTTGGCGGGCAACACCGGCACCCCTGCTCTCCGTCATTAGATATTCACGAAGCGGCCACCGCTCCGTGATACCTTCACTCAACGCTGGCCCGCCATCATTGACAGCGATTACTTCGAGTTGGTTTAAGTCTACACCTATCTGTGTAAAGACAGAAGACAGTGCACGTTCAAAATCCGTTCCATAATTCAAGTTATATGGAATGATCAAACTTAACCATGGACTAGTCATTTTGCACCTCACGGAGGAACGCTTCCCGCAGGAGATGATCCTGATCTTTCATATACTCATCGAGGCCGTCCGCGGACTGCCCAGCGTACGATTCGCCAGGCTGCCGAAAACGAGCAACAAGATCACGTATTTGCTGTTCTCCCTCATTAGTCCAAAGTGTTCGGTTTTCCACTAGTAACGCGGTCTGCTCCTCGGCAAATTTCACTGGGTCAGCAGGGGTGTGCTGGTTCTGGCGGTAATACAAATCGGCCATATAGCGATAGAAGTCTCTTGGCCAGACGCTCGGCTTTTTTTTGACGTAGTACAGCCAAACTGTAGCGATTAGAGCGCGCCCAAACGTGCAATTGATGATCAAATGAGTGGCCATTCTTACGGACTGTTGAGTTCGGATTCCATAACCAGACGTAAACCGATTGATCAAGATAATAGATATTCTGGGCAAGCTCGCAGGCAGAGCCGACAAAATAGGTATCCTCAAAAATACGTAAATCTGGGTGCCATCGCAACCCAACGCGTGTGAGATAGTCTCGTTGGTATAACTTCCCGTACGCAGCCTTCCAGTCACGTTTGGCAGAAAGCACATAATTGAAGCCTTGGCGGCCTCGTTGCTGCTTCGTGTAGCGCGCCACCACAAGGTCATAATCTTGCACCGAGATAGGCGCCATCAAATGCTTCAGCGCAAACACATCAATTAGTTCATCGTCAGCGTCGATAAACATAATGTAACGCCCTGTGGTGTGGTCAATGCCTGCTTGCCGGGCTACCCCTGCGCCGCGACTTGGTTCGTAATTGAGCTGCCGCACCAATAAATCTTTGGGGGAGGGAAAAAGTGCATTGGGTAACGGGGCCACGCCATCACCCACTAGCAAAACCTCAATATCGTTAAATGAAACCCCTACTTGCATTGTGACACTGGCAAAAGCACGCCTAATTTGCGCGTATGTTTCACTATGATAAGGAATAATAATCGAAACCTTTTTCATCTGTAATTACCTCTTCACCATACATAGAGAACAAGCTGACCACCCCAGATTAACCGAGGCAACCAGCTTGTTCAAGGCTCGCATTTATTAAACTTAGTACAGCCTATCGTCTTTTGCGTTGCGGCGTTTCTTGGCTAACTCGAATGCTGCCAAAGCGTCCAAAACCGTTAAGCCAACACCCGCAAGAACAATGTTTCCATTCTCTGTTTCGCCAGTCTTTGGTAAAGTCTGTGAACCGGAAATGCCCCCGTTGCCAAGTGCATACGATTCTTTTTGACCAACGCCTGGAAGTGAGGCAGGACCCTCAGTCAGGATTGTTGAGTTGCCCTCTGACCCTCGAGAGGCATCTCCACTCGGCACAGCATGTGTCGAGACATTCGGCGTACCTGTCAAATCACCTGTTGGATCACCTGTAGGATTCCCAGTTGGATCACCTGTTGGGTCACCTGTTGGATCGCCTGTTGGATCGCCTGTAGGATTCCCAGTTGGGTCACCTGTAGGATTCCCAGTTGGATCCCCTGTTGGATCACCTGTAGGATTCCCAGTTGGGTCACCGGTTGGATCACCTGTAGGATTCCCAGTTGGGTCACCGGTTGGATCGCCTTTAGGATTCCCAGTTGGATCGCCGGTTGGATCACCTGTTGGGTCTTTAGACTCTGACTCCTGGTAAACCGGTTCTGCTACGACGCTAATCGTGTACTCACGAATACCATCGGCAGGTATACCAACTTGACTAGCATTACTTGGTAAGCCATTGTCGCCGGTCGTGCCTTTGTCGCCAGTCGTACCCTT
>NZ_BBAJ01000018.1 GCF_001311195.1 Lacticaseibacillus camelliae DSM 22697 = JCM 13995 | reverse complement strand
CAACGCAGGTGCGGGCCCCGGCCCGAGACGTCGTGGTGCTCCCTCGGGCGCTGAGCTTCGAGCAGGCCGCCGGGATGATCACGCCGGGCATCACTGCTTACCGCGCCGTGGCCGTTTTCACCAGGCTCCAGCCGGGCCACACCGTGGTCATCAAAGGCGCCAGCGGTGGCGTGGGCCTGCTGGTCGTGCAGCTCGCCAAAGCGCGAGACGTGCATGTCATCGGCGTGGCGTCGGGCAATCACCGCAACCAGGTTCTAACGGCCGGCGCGGATGAATTTTTTTGCCTACGACACGGAAAACCACGTGGCGGCGCTGGACGGCCGGGCGGACATTGTCTTCAACGTGGCCTTGAACGGCATCAACGGCCAGGACGATGTCGCAATGGTCCGGCCCGGCGGCCAAATCATCAGCGTTGCTCACCGCGAGCCATACAGCGACAAGCCGGTGCAGTTCACGCACATTCACCCGCTGGCAGTGCCCAACGACCACACCATCCTCACTGAACTGGTACCGTTGTTTGCAGACGGCCTGCTTAAACTGCCGATTGGGACGCTCTTCCCGTTCACCGCAGCCGGCTTTGCCGCGGCGCACGACCTGCTGCCAAGCCCCCACGAAGGCCGCATCGTCGTGTCCGCCGCGGATGACTAAGCCCACGCTAAAATGACCCATCCGGCTGTCTTCAGCTGGGTGGGTCTTCGTGTTTCTGCATTCCGCGAACGTTAAAGCGTCGCGCTTAGAGCGCCCATGAGCACCACGGCAAGTGCCAAAGCCCCAAGTGCCACCTTGCCGCCGCCCACCGATTGGGCCACGCGGTCAAAGGCCCGCGCGTGCAACGTCGCATTGAACCGCCGCTGCTCGCTGCTGGCCGGGTGCGCCACCTGACGCGTCTGATAATGGCCCTTGAGACCGAGCCCCGCACTCATCATAATATCATCTTCCCCTTATAGACTAATCGTTTTCTAACCGTCTTGCCATTATGATACGCGCTTACACGCAAAAAGGGAAGCACAGAAACAGAAATCGCGTCTTAAATCAGCCGCACATAAGGAAGAAGTAATCCGACCAGCGGCAATAACCAGAGAGTATTTTCTGAAAATAGTTCTTACACCCGCTGAAAAATTCTGGTATGGTTAAACTCTGCTGCAAGCGACAACTATGTCAATTGGTTCCGTATAGGCGTTTGGCGCTGACTCTACCACCAAAAATTTTATGCTGACAGCCAAGGAGTTTTATCTGTGCCTAAGAATTTTAAAGAAGAAGTATTTTTCAGTCTCATCATGGCCGGTTTAATGGTTTTCGTCATGGCGGGTTATAACGTCGCCATGAGCGATGGTTTCAGTGCCGGTTACGTCCTCGAGGTGCTCAAAGGTTACCCAGTCGCGCTTGGCGTGGCGTTAGTCCTTGACCTAGGTCTAGTTGGCCCAATTGCGAAGAAGATTTTCTTCAATCGCATCTTCAAGCCCGAAATGGAAGAAAAGCCCGCAATCATCGGCGTCTGGATTTCCGTCCTGATGGTTGCTGGGATGGTCAGCCTGATGTCCGCATTTGGCATGATCGTCACCGCCAACTTTGGCGGCAACATTGGCCTCACCTATCTGCACACCTGGATATTTAACCTGTTCATGGCGCTGCCACTGCAGCTGCTGATTGTCGGCCCAATCGCCCGGACCGCTTTAAGCGCGTTCCAAAATCGTGGTCAGGTCATCGATCCCGACTAGCCGTTACCACCGCCAGTCCACGAAAAATCAAGCCACACCACAAGTCCTCGCTGGAAAGTTCTTCGGCGTGGGCTTGTTTTTTTGCCTGAGACTGGCCCTTCTACCGGTGGGGCTTCACTCTCCCGCGGCGGCGTGACCGGCCAGACTAAAAAAAGCCGGCCGTCATGGGCCGGCTTGCTGGGTCTGCAGCGATACCTAGACCGTCTGGCCCACTTTTTTGCCAATGCCGAGCGTTTCAATTCCTCGAGACTGCATCGCAGCTGGAATCACCAAGGATCCTCGCGCAGATGCAACTCACATTAAATTTACAGGTCTTGCCGGTCCTGGATTAAACCTGAGCGGCGGTCATTAACTGATCGATCAATTTGATCACATCCAGCGTTTCCTGGCTGAAGGCTAGCCCAGTCGCCGGCGTTTGCACCGCTTGCTCAAAGTCCGCAACTTCATAGGCCATGGCCTGGGCGGTTTGGCCCACTTGAATGACCCGAGGCGTGCCATCCGCCCCCACCAGCGTCGCGGAATCGGCACGCAAGAAGTTGGGCACCTCGATATAACCACCATCACCAGTGATCAGTGCGCGCTGCGGTAAGTTGGCCCGAAACGCCATGTTGGCATTGGCAAGGACCCCCTTATCCGTCGCCAACGCGATCGACCACATTTCGTCGACGCCGGTCGGGGCCTTTTTCATCGTGTACTGAGGCTGACCCAGCGTGTCACCGCTGAAAAAGCGAATGAACGACAGGGCGTACGTCCCGATATCCTGCATGGCGCCGCCGCCAAGCGCTGGATCAAAAAAGCGATTCTTCGGGTCCGCGGCCATCACGCTGCCAATATTCGCTTGGATCATCTTGAGCTGACCGATCTGCCCAGCCTCGATGAGCTGCCGCAGCTGACGATAAAGCGGCATGTGATAAATCGTCATCGCCTCGGCGAGGATCAGGTGTTTCTGGCGGGCAAGGTCGTACATCGCCTTGGTCTCTGCGTAGTTGCGCCAAATCGCCTTTTCACACAAAACGTTCTTCCCGGCTTCCAGACACAACCGAATGTCCTTGAGGTGCTGAGAATTCACCGTCGCAATGTAAATGCAGTCGATGTGCGGGTCTGCCGCCATCTCCTGGTAAGACGCGTACTGGTGCTCAACCTGAAAAGCGGCCGCAAACTGCGCAGTCCGCGCCGGGTCCCGACTCGCCACGCCGTAAACCGGCCGCGTCTCATTTATCTGCGCCGCAAAATCCCGCGCAATTTTGCCTAAGCCCATGATTCCCCATTTCATTTGCTCAACCTCCTGATTCCCGTTAACGATTAACGTGTCCACAGCCATGTTCATTATACGGTTAACTGACGCGTGCGCCGCTTTTGTTGCGCCAAACCCACGAAAAAAGCCGACCACTGCTGGTCGACTTACTGGGCCTGCAGCGATACCTTGATCGCCTGGGCCACTTTCTTGCTGATGCCGAGCTTTTCAATGTCCTCGACACTGGCTTCTTTGATGTGATTAATGGTCTTGAACTGGCGCAGCAGTTTCGTGCGCGTCTTGGGCCCAACGCCTTGGATCATTTCCAGCTTGGACGCCAGCGAGTTCTTGTTGCGCAGCTGGCGGTGGAACGTGATGGCGAAGCGGTGGACCTCATCTTGGATCCGCGTCAGCAGGTAGAAGCCCTGCGAGTGCGGATCGAGATCAATGGGTTGGTCCAAGTCGCCGTAAAGCAGGCGGGCCGTGCGGTGCTTGTCGTTTTTGACCATGCCGGCAACAGGAATGTGCAGGTTCAGCTCGTTTTCCAGCACGTCCTTGACGGCGTTCATTTCGAGCTCCCCGCCATCCATCAGAATCAGGTCCGGCATTGACTTGTGCTCCTTGAGCAGGCGCGTGAACCGGCGCCGAATGACCTCGCGAGTGTTCGCCTCTTCGTCAGCACTGTGGTTGCCTTCCGCCTCAGCGAGTTTGTACTTGCGGTAGTTGCTCTTCTCGGCGCGGCCGTCGACGAACTGCACCATGGCCGACACCGGGTTGGTCCCCTGAATGTGGCTGTGGTCAAACGCTCGATGACGTGCCCGTACGGCAGGCCCAACGCCTTGAAAATCTCTTCCTGGGCCCCAACGGTCGTGCGGTTATCGAGCTCAAGCAGCCGGAACTTTTCGTCCAACTTGATCTTCGCGTTCTTCTTGGCCAGGTCCATCAGCGAGCGCTTTTCGCCGCGCTGTGGGGTGCGCACCGGCACACCCAGCACCTGAGCCAGGACATCATTGTCGAGCCCCGCCGGCACCAGGATCTCCTTGGGCAGCACGTTATTCTTGCGGTTGTAGAACTGCATGATGAAGGTTTCAAATTCCTCGTTGGCCGTCGTGGTGATGGCAAACAGCCGCGACTCGCGCTTCATCAGGCGCGCCTGGCGAATGAAGAAGATCTGGACCGACATCCAGCCCTTGTCCATGTAAAAGTTGAACACGTCGCGCTGGGTCTTGTCGTTGGAAATGATCTTCTGTTTTTCGACCGTGGCCTCGATGTAGTGCAGCTGGTCGCGCAGCTCGGCGGCACGCTCGAACTCGAGCTTCTTGGCCGCGTCTTCCATTTTCTTGGTCAGTTCCTGCTTGACCCGGCCGGTGTTGCCATCCAGGAAGCTGCGGATCTTGGTGATCTGCTTGTCGTACTCTTCCTTGGGCACCGTCCGCCAGCATGCCCCGAGGCATTGCCCCATGTGGTAGTACAGGCACGGCCGGCCCTGGAAGCCGTTGCAGCGGCGCAGCGGGTAGACTTTTTCCAGAAAATGAATGGTCTCCTGCGCGGCGTACACGTTCGGGTACGGCCCAAAGTAGTAGGCCCCGTCCTTTTTGACGTCGCCGGTCAGCTCGATTTTCGGGTCGCGCTCGTTGGTGATCTTGATGTACGGGTAACCGGTCCCTTTTTTCAGCTTGATGTTGTAAAACGGCTGCCACTTCTGGATCAGCGTGATCTCAAGCAGGAAGGCTTCCTTGTCGCTGGACGTGACGATGTAGTCAAAGTCCGCGACTTCGGAGACCATCTTGGCGACCTTGCCTTCGTGGCTGCTCTTGAAGTACGAGCGCACGCGGTTCTTCAGGTTCTTGGCCTTGCCGACGTAAATGATCTTGCCGTTGATGTCCTTCATCTGGTAACTGCCGGGCAGATCCGGCAGCAGCGCCAGCTTGTGTTCAATGTGAGCGGATGCCATGCACTCGCCTCCCTTCTTATCTTTGCCGTTCTATTGTAAATTTGTCACTGACAGAATACAAGTCAGCCGGGCACAATCGATTGAGGGAAAAGCTTGGCACCAGCGTAATTAGAAATTGGCAACTAGCTCCGAGAGGGGGTGTCCCACATGCATGAAATCTTCGTTGTGCTCATTGCACCGATCCTCGTCGGTGTCGCGACTTCGCTTGTCGATCATTGGCTGGATGATGACAAATGAGCATGAGCTAGCTGCCATCTAACCCACGCGTCGGTTTGCATCCAAGCCCTCGAAAAAAATACCGCTTCCTTGCGCATAAGGAGGCGGCATTCGTGTCCCACATGAGTGAGAAATCTTCGAATAACGTGATTATATCATGCGCCACTGAATTTTGACAACTCACTGCCTTTTCGTCCTAAGTGGCCTGCCACTGCTGCCGCCTGGCTGGCGTCCTACCGCCGGCCGTGCTATACTGGTCCTACTAACTTTTAGCAAGGAATGAGACACATGCCCAAGCACAACAAGAAGCGGTCGCGTAAAGACGCAGCCGAAAAGCTGGCCCGGGAGTCGCGCAGCCAGCTGCAAGGCGCACTGCGCCAAAGCCTAGCCCACGACCACCCCGGCGTCAAAATCACTAGCAAGCATTAACCAGACCGCCCACAGCGGTCTTTTCTTTTGCCGCGGCGGTTTGTATACTGGTAAGGTTTGGGCGGAGGTAAAAATGAAAGAATTTATGGCACTGAACAACAACTTAAAACTGCGCATGCTGACGGTGTTTTTGGCAGTCATGCTGTCCAGCTCGGTCGGGCCGAACATGACGATTTACTACGCCAAGTACTTCGGTGCCAGCATCACCGGGGTCCTGCTCATCATCGTCTCGGCCCTGGCTTTGTCGCCGGGCTGTACGGCGGCCACCTCGCCGACGTACACGGCCGCAAACCGATCATGGTCGCCGGATCCCTGCTGACGCTGCTCGGCTTTGCCATCGCCGCTGCCATGAACTCACCGCTGGGCCGCTACCCGGTGCCGACCTTCTTCGGGTTTCTGATCGCCCAGGTCGGCGGGGCCATCACCAGCCCGGCTGAGGAGGCGATGGTAATCGACGTGTCGACCCCGAAGAACCGGCGCTATGTGTACGCGCTGATTTACTGGATCATCAACATCTCCGTCATGATTGGGGCCGCGCTGGGCGGCTGGTTCTTCCGCGATTACCTGTTTGAGCTGCTGGTGGGGATGATCGCCGTCACCATCATTAACCTGATCATCATCCAGTTCTTCATGACCGAAAGCTTCACCCCCGACCACAGCCTTTCCGGCTCGGTGTGGCAGGCCGTGCGCGGCTACCTCGGGGTGCTTTCCGACCACCGCTACGACTGGTACCTCGTCGGCATGGTGTTATCAGGCATCGTCACCGGCCAGCTTGGCTATTACCTGGCCGTGCACCTCGGCGCGGATTTTCACACGGTGCGGCTGTTTGGGCTTGAGATCTACGGCCAGCGCATGCTTTCCGGCATCACCCTAATCAACACCGCCATCATCATCCCCTTCATGTCGCTGTTCACGCGGCTCACCCAAGCCTGGTCACTGCGCCGCGCCTACACCATCGGCATGGCGCTGCAAACCCTCGGCTTTGCGCTGGCGTGCCTGTTCAACACGCTGTGGCCGATGGTGGCCTGCGCGGTGATCCTGACCATTGGGGAAATGATCGTCGTCCCGCCGAGCCAGACGCTGCGGGCGGACCTCATGGATCCGGAAAAAATTGGCACATACTCCGGCGCCTTTTCGGCCGTCAATCCCATGGCCAACATCCTGTGCGGCGCCACGGTCACCCTGTCCGCGTGGCTCGGGGGCATCGGCATGGCGATCCTGTTCGGGCTGTTGGGCGGCCTGTCCATTCTGGTCGTCGTGCACGTCATTGGCATGAAGCCGACACATGCGCCTGAACAAGCCGAATAGAAAAGGAAAGCTGCCCTGACCGGTTGGGAAATCTCCCCGGTTAGGGCCGTATTTTTTTTACGCAAAATCACTGGCTCACCCGCGTCGCGCAAGGCACAATACACTTACTATTCGTTTGTATCTTTGTTTGTGAACGCGCATACTAAACTCATTCAATCTTCACCAAAGAAAGGAATCTGCACATGCAAAAAAACATTCAGTTTCGATCAAACATTAACTGTCAACCGGCTTGGCTATGGCACAATGCAATTGCCAGGCAAAGGCGTCTGGGGGCCTTCTGTTGACCCTGACAACGCCGTTGCCGTGATTGAAACCGCCATTGACCACGGTGTGAATTTCATCGACACCGCCGATGCTTATGGGCGCTGTATGCCAACCTTTATCTGCGTGAAGCGCTCAAGCAGCGCCCCAACAGCCAAGTGATGGTCGCCACCAAAGTCGGCTTCACCCGCCAAGGCCCTAACCAATGGATCCCGCTTGGTGCGCCAGCCTACTTGCGCCAACAGGTTGAATTAAACTTGATGACTTTAGGCTTGGATCACATTGACTTGCTGCAGCTGCACCGCATCGACCCCAACTACCCGCTGGCAGATCAAATCGGCGAACTGGCTAAAATGCAAGAAGAAGGCAAAATCCGCCACATTGGGCTGAGCCAAGTATCGGTTGCCCAAATTCAAGCGGCCCAGAAGATTGTCCCAATTGTTTCGGTTCAGAATCGTTATAACCTGATCGACCGCAAAGACGAAGCCGTCTTAAACTACGCCGAAGCCAACCACTTGGCTTTTATTCCCTGGTTCCCGTTGGCCACCGGTAAACTGGCCCAAGGCGAGCAATTACAAGCCATCGCCAAGCGCTACAATGCCAGCCCAGCTCAAATCGCGTTGGCTTGGCTGCTCAAGCGCTCTGATGTGATCTTACCGATTCCTGGCACCAGCTCAACCAAGCATGTCGTTGACAACATTGCCGCGCAAGACATCGAATTAAGCCAAGCAGACTTTGACACCTTAGATCAATTAGGCCGTCAGCAACAATAACCCACTAACTCGCAATTACGCACTGGTAATTGCGAGTTTTTTTCGTCGTACAAAAAAAAGCCGCCGCACCGGTTGGGAAACCTCTCCGATGGGCGGCGATACTATAGCCAAAAATTACTGGGCGAGCACCTTGCTCAGGAATTCCTTGGTCCGGTCTTCCTGTGGGTGACTGAAAATGTCTTCCGGCTTGCCCTTTTCGGCGATCACGCTTGGTCCATGAACCAGACCTCGTTGGCCACCTGACGGGCAAAGCCCATTTCGTGCGTGACAATGACCATGGTCATGCCGGACTTGGCCAAGTCCTCCATAACTTTCAGGACTTCGCCGACCATTTCCGGATCAAGTGCTGAGGTCGGTTCGTCAAACAGCATGACGTCCGGCTCCATGGCCAGCGCCCGCGCAATGGCGACACGCTGCATCTGCCCACCAGACAGGCTGCTTGGAACTCATTCGCCTTGTCGTCCAGGCCGACCTGATCAAGCAGCGCCTTGGCCTTCTTGGTGGCCTCTTCGTCATTGGCGGCCTTGACCTTCATCGGCGCCAGCTTGATGTTGTCGAGCACGGTCATGTTCGGGAACAGGTTGAACTGCTGGAACACCATGCCCATTTTTTCGCGGACCTTGTCGAGATCTTTTTCGCTCAGGGTCGTGAGGTCGGTGCCCTCAAACTTGACCGAGCCGCTGGTCGGCTTATTCAACAGGTTCAAGCTGCGCAGGAACGTCGACTTGCCGCCGCCTGACGCGCCGATGATGACAATGACATCGCCCTGGTTGATGGTTTCCGAAATATCATTCAGGACGACCTGGTCCCCAAACTTCTTCACCAGATGATCGATTTGAATCAATGGCTGTGAATCGCTCATATTGACTACTTCCCTTCGCCGGCAAGACGCCGAACTCATATCTTGAGACTAACTATACACGCTAATTAGTTTTTATGCAATATATATACGCATAAATTCATTTTTTCGCGGGTAAATAAAACATGCTATACTAGCAGCAACGAAGGGAGTGTCTGCGCATGGGCTTGAAAGTAAACACCAAAAACGACTGGGGCGAAATGTTCGACAAGTTCGCCACCATTCCCGAAGCAGCCAAAGCGGCTGGCCCGGATCCCAAGGCCAAGGAAAAAGCCGAGAAGGCCAAGGCAGCCAAGGATAAAACGAAGAAGTAACGCTCAGACCGCCGCGCGCGGTCTATTTTTTACCCTCGCGCAAAGGCAAATGGGTTGGGCCAAATCCAAGACGTGGTAAAATCGAAGCGAATGGAGGGAGTAACATGCCAAAAGTATTTATCTCCGACCGCATCCCCAAGGCCGCGGCTGACACGCTGACCCAGGCTGGTTTCACCGTGGATCAATATCTGGGTACCGGGTTGATCAGCGAGCAGGCCCTCGCCGCTGGCACCCACGATGCCGATTTTCTGATCGCGACCCTGTCGACTCAGGTCACCAAAGCCGTGATCGACCAGGCGCAACGCTTGAAGCTGATTGCCAACTACGGCGCCGGCTTCAACAACATCGACGTGGCCGCCGCCAGCGCGCGCCACATCCCCCGTCACCAACACCCCGGCGGTGTCGACCACCGCGGTCGCCGAGGTCACGCTGGGGTTAATGCTGGCGCTCTCCCACCGCATCGTCGAAGGCGACCAGCTGATGCGCGGGGCCGGTTTTGACGGCTGGCAGCCCCTGTTTTTCCTCGGCCACGAGCTGGCGGGCAAAACGCTGGGCATTGTCGGCGCCGGCCACATCGGCCAGGCCGTGGCCAAACGCGCCGCTACGTTCGGCATGAACATCCTGTACACCCAGCGGCATCAGCTACCGGCAGCCCGTGAGCAGGCGCTGGGCGCGACCTTTTGTCCCCTTTGATGAGCTGGTCTCCCAGTCCGACATCATCACGCTGCACGCGCCTCAGACCGCCGAGAATTTTCACCAGTTCAACGCTGAGACGTTTAAGGCCATGAAAAACACCGCGCTGCTGATCAACGCGGCGCGCGGCCCGATCATCGATGAGGCCACCCTGGCCGATGCGCTGGCCGCCGGCGAAATCGCCGGTGCCGCGCTAGACGTCTACGAGCACGAGCCGCAAGTCGAGCCGCGCCTGAAGACGATGAAGAACGTGATTCTGACGCCGCACATCGGCAACGCGACGGTCGAGGCGCGCGACGCCATGGCCATGATCTGCGCCAATAACGTGATCCGGTCCAGCCGCGGCGAACCCATCACGCCGGTCAATTAACCAAAGCAGCCGCAAACGGCGCTGGGCAAGAAGCCCGGCGCCGTTTTTTTATACCATGTATGCGGTGTAGAAGAAGTACGCCGCCAGCCCAAAGGCCGCAATGCCGATCGTGATGCGAATGGCCCGCTGCGGAATGTGCCGCACGACCATCGGCCCGATGTAGCCTCCGCCAAACATGCCAATGCCCAGCGGGATCACCATGAGCCAGTATACCTTGGTGGTAAAGGCGTAAATCACCAGAGACACGATATTGGTCAACAGCGTGGCGAAGTTTTTCAGCGCATTGGCCTCGGCGAAGGATACCGGCAAGGTCAGCGATAGGATCGCCAGCATGATCACGCCGGCCGCCGCGCCAAAGTAACCGATGTAGATGCCGACCAGAAAGACCAGAAAATTGCGCTCGACGAGCTTCCAGCCAGTGACAGTGTGGCCCTTCGTGTGCGCATTGGTCTTGGCCCGCGCCGACCAAAGCATCATGACCCCAGCGCTGGCAATCAGAAACGGCACCACTTTTTCAAAGGTGGCGCCCCGGCGCGATTGCCAAAATCACGGTGCCCAAGATGCCGCCAATCAGCGCATAGCCGGTGACTGCAAACATCAAATTGCGATTGGCCTTTAACTCCCGCGCCGATGAAATACCGGCCCCAACCCCGGTAAAAATCATCGCGGCCGTGTTCGTAACGTCGGCGGACACCGGCGGCACGCCCAGCGCGATCAACACCGGGTACATCACCAACGACGCCATCCCCGCGATGGACGACAGCAGGCCCCCGGCAAACCCGGTGACCAATAGGATCATTGTAATTAAGTAAATATTCATTGCTCGCGCTCCCAGGATGCCTCACCATCAACATTAAAAAGCGACCAGGGCAAACACCGCGGCCGCAATTTGGTTAAAGCTTGGCTTCTGGGTACTTTTTAGCCAACGTCGCCAGGTTGGCCTTGGCCACATCGTCCAGCGGAATGTCCGCCCAGAGCGCGATTTGAGACAGGTACCACAGCACGTCGCCAAGCTCATCTTTCAGCTTGTCCGGCTCGAGGTCCTGGCCCTGAAAGGCGTACCGCTTGATGCGGTCGACCACCAGACCGGAATCCGAGGCGAGCCCCAACGTCAGGTTCGTCAACACGTGCTCGTTGCCGGCCAGCGTTTTGTTGGCCTTTTGCTGATACTCATTCAAGTTCATTGTTCACTGCCTCCGATTCCCGTTTGCTTCGTCAGCCAGTCCCACACGGCGTCCTTGCCCTCGCCCGTCGTCGCGGAGAACATCACGAGCTGGTCCGTCTGGTTCAGATCCAGCGTCTGCTTAATGTCCCGCATGATGGTTTGCCGCTTGGCCTTGCTGGTTTTATCGACCTTGGTGCCGACCACCAGCACATCCACGTTGAAGTACTTCAGGTACTGGTACATGGACACGTCGTCCTCACTGGGCGTGTGCCGCGCGTCCACCAGCTGCACCGCCCCGCGGAACGGCTTGCGCGTGCTCAGGTACTCCTCGATCATGCCGGCGAAGCGCTCGCGGTCTTTTTTGGAGACCTTCGCGTAGCCGTAGCCTGGCACGTCGACGAAGTACAGCAGGTCCTCGATGTTGTAAAAATTCAGCGTCTGGGTCTTGCCTGGCACCGCGCTGGTGCGCGCCATGCTTTTGCGGTCGATCAGCTTGTTGATCAGACTGGACTTGCCGACGTTGCTGCGGCCGACAAACACGATCTCCGGGTACCCGGTGTCCGGGTACTGCGCCGCGCTGACCGCGCTAATGGTCAGGCTGACATTGTTGACTTTCATAAACTACCTCCTGTAACACTCTGCCATTCAGTTTAGCATACCAGCAGAACAATTGGGCTCATCGGTCCGGTTACGGTTTGGTGACGTTTGAAAAGGCGAACCAAATCATCGCAACCAGCGAATTGTTCCTTGTGTTTTTTAAGACAACATGTTACGTTAATCTGCACAGGAAAGAATATTCAACTAAGGAGCTCTTCATTGATGACAACATATGCAGTAACAGGCGCCACTGGCCGCTTCGGTCAGCGGGCATTACAGTATCTCGCAGCCAAAATTTCTACCAGCGACATTGTGGCGTTGGCGCGCAACACCGAAAAGGCGAAAACGCTCGACCCCGCCGGCATCACGATCCGCCAAGCCGACTACACGGACGTCGACCAAATGACCCAGGCCCTGAAGAACGTTGACCGCCTGCTCTTTATTTCCTCCGTCCCAGGCGGCGCGGTGTCCCGAAGCCAGCAGCACCAGAATGTGGTGACGGCCGCCAAGCGCGCCGGCGTGAACTACATCGCCTACACCAGCTTTCCTCACGCAGACGTATCCACCGCGGCCCTGGCTGCCGACCATCACGCGACCGAGCAAGCCATCTTGGATGCCGGCATCAAGCACAGCTTCTTGCGGAACAACTGGTACCTGGAAAATGAAATGCCCCGGTTGAAGGCCGCCGCGGCCGGTCAGGACTTTCTCTATGCCGCCGGTGAGGGCAAGGTCGGCTGGCCCTTGAGCGCGAGTACGCCGAAGCCGCAGCCGATGTGCTGGCGGCGACTGACACCAAGTCGGTCTATGAATTTGCCGGTCCGGCCCGCACCTACCGGGAATTGGCCGAGGCCATCAGCGGCCAGTTTGAAATCAAGAGCCTGAACGATGCCGACTACCAGGCGGCACTCGCGGCAACCGGGGTCCCCGCAAAACTGACCGGCATTTTCGCCGGCGGTATGGCAATGATCAAGGCAGGCGTGCTGGATGAAAACTCGACTGATCTGCCGGACGTACTTGGCCACGCGCTGACCCCACTGTCTGACGCCGTCAAAGAAGTGCTAAAATAAGGCCTAGCTGTTATTTTGAACGAGCGAGGTGACAAGCAATGCAATACTCCCACAAGCTAAGTGACGCCGTCCACGTGCTGGCCTATGTCCAGATTGGCGCCGGCTGGGACCTGTCGAGTAAGAAAATTGCTGCCAGCATTGAGGCCAACCCCAGTGTGGTGCGGCGCCTGATGGCCATGCTGGTCAAGGGCGGCCTGCTCACCAGCCATCCGGGCATGGTGCAGCCCGCCCTCGCCCGGCCGGCCGCTGAGATCAGCCTGCTGGACGTTTACCGCGCAGTGGACCCCACGGCGCTGTTGCACGTCGATGAGAAGACCAACCCGCAGTGCCCAATCGGCGGCAACATTCAAGAGACCTTGAATGAGGTTTACGACCAGGTCCAGCAGGCGGCCGAAGCCGAAATGGCCAAAGTCAGCCTGCAGCAGATCATTGACGGCATCGTTGGCCGCGCCAAGGCCCGGAAAATGATGGCCTGACCCAAAAATGGCCCCAAACTCGTCTGGTTTAAATTTCGCCAGATCAGTTTGGAGCCTTTTTCGTGCGCCGAATTTTGAAGTTGAAACGAATTTAGCCCATCAAGGAAGCCAGAATCAGCGCCAACCCAATCACGGCCGGCAGCACCTGCACCAGGAAAATCTTCCGCGTGACGGTAAGCCCACCGTACACACCGACTACCAGCAGGAAGACCAGGAGAATCAAGGCAACGGTCAAAAACGACGGCCCTGTTATCGTGAAGGCACTCGCCAGCATCGCCGCCCCCAGCATCAGGTTGTAGACGCCTTGGTTGGCCAGCGCAATTTGCGCATGGGACTGTTTCACGAAATCAAGTGGCAGCCCGAAGACACTGGCTTGCTTGGCAGGGGCGCCACGCATTTCAAGCCCCGCGATTCCAAGGTGCTCGACCCCAATCAGCACCAGTAAAGCTTTCAACCACCAAGTCATCATTTCCGCTCACTCCTCATAAAAAAAATGCCCGCAACGAGAGACTCGCTGCGGGCACGCGCCTGCTTAGGACGCCTTTTGGTCTTTTTCTTTAATCAGTTCCGGCTTGCCGGTGCCTTCGACAGCGGCCTTAGTCACAACGGCCTTGGTCACATCTGGCTCGGATGGCAAGGTGAACATCATGTCCTGCATGACAGCTTCAATGATGGACCGCAAGCCACGGGCCCCGGTGTCGCGCTCGATCGCCTTGTGGGCAATCGCGTGCAACGCACCAGTTGTGAACTCGAGCTCGGTGTTGTCCAGGGACAGCAGCTTCTGGTACTGCTTGACCAACGCATTCTTTGGCTCGGTCAGGATGCGGACCAAGTCGTCTTCGGTCAGCTTCTCCAGCGAGGCGATGATTGGGATCCGGCCGATGAATTCAGGAATGATCCCGAACTTCATCAGGTCTTCTGGCACGACCTGCTGCATCAGCGACTTGCCTTCGACCGCCTTGGACTCATCAGAATTCTTGCCGAAGCCGATGGTCTTTTCACCGAGGCGGTTCTTGACGATGGTCTCGATGCCATCGAAGGCCCCACCGACGATGAACAGGATGTTCGTTGTGTCGATCTGGATGAACTCCTGCTGCGGGTGCTTGCGGCCACCCTGCGGCGGCACGTTGGCGATCGTGCCTTCCAAGATCTTCAGCAGGGCCTGCTGACGCCTTCGCCGGAAACATCACGAGTGATGGAAACATTTTCAGCCTTCTTGGCGATCTTGTCGATTTCATCGATGTAAACAATGCCTTTTTCCGCACGCTCGACATCGTAGTCGGCGTTTTGCAGGAGCTTGAGCAAGATGTTTTCAACGTCTTCACCCACGTAGCCCGCTTCGGTCAAGGTCGTGGCGTCCGCGATGGCAAACGGCACGTTCAAAATGCGCGCCAAGGTCTGAGCCAGGAACGTTTTCCCTGACCCAGTCGGCCCGATCAGCGCGATGTTGGACTTTTGCAACTCCGTGTCGCCTTTTTCGGCCACATTCATCTGGTTCACGCGCTTGTAGTGGTTGTAAACTGCGACCGCCAGTGCTTTTTTCGCAGCGTCTTGGCCGATCACATAGTCGTTTAAGACCTTGAGGATCTCGACCGGCTTCGGTACTTCAAGCATGTTGTCAGCGGCATCCTGCTTGAACTCCTCGTCGATAATCTCCTTGCACAGGTCGATACATTCATTGCAGATGTAAACGCCAGGGCCAGCAACGATCTTTTTCACCTGATCCTGCGACTTGCCGCAGAACGAGCAGGTCACAGGCCCGGTGGTTTCAACGTTGTCAAACATTAACTTTCAACCCCTTCTTAATAACTCCATGATACCAAACTCAGGCATCATGCCTAGTTGCACTCGCGCAAGCATAGCATAAGCGCAAGCCCCCCTGCAAGCGCCGCGCTTCATTTAATTGGTCACGGTCGAATCTATGGCCACAGGCGGGTTTTTGCTTGGCAGCAAATCGATCACCAACTCGAAAAGCGCCGCCACCACGATCAGCGCGATGCCGATTGCCGTGGCCCATGGCTGATCGTTCAACTCACCGTTTGGCAGCAAAATGCCACCCAGCGACCCCGCCGCGTAAAAGCCAACCAGCCACCACCAGGACCACCCGGCGTCGCGAAACCGACGCACTTCCATTGACAGTCCCGGCACGATGATGGCCACCCCGTAAATCATGAACACCGCGATCAACGCGATCAAACTGCTGAGTCGCAACATATCCCCGCTAAATAACTTGGTGATCCCGTGATCAACGCCGAGGATCAGCCACCCCAATGCAATCACGAGCCCGGCAATGAGCAGCCGCCACAGCGCGACCCACCAGTACTCACTGCGACTGGAACGGCCGGTGAAATTGACGTAGTTTGCGAAGAACCCGATCCCCGAGCGCAAAAAGCCCGCACGGTAGTACTTGTTGTCAGCTTGACGCTGCACCTCGGCACTGACTGGTTTAGCCATGACGTCACCTCCCGTTTTCTTGACTCCAGCATACGCGCCTTGACAAGCGCTGTCATTAATTCGCCATTGTCGATATATTCCCCGGAAAAAAAAGCGCTCAGCCAACTGCCCGTGACGCTTCAGCTGACACCCAACACCAAGAACAGCAGACCAGCCACAATGGCGGCCAGGCCGATGGTGAAGACCAGACCGCGAGCTTTTTCATTCATCCTGCGCCGACGCGACAACAACACCAGCGCCAAACCACTCAGCATGATCAGCAAGGGCCGTCTGCCTGGCCCGCCGGCCAAGCGTACAATTAAACGCGCGATTCGAATCATGGGCTAGCCTCCTCAGATAGAAAAAGCACCCCCCGCTATGCGAGAGGTGCACCGCCAACAATCTCATTACTTGGCGTCTTTGGCATCCTTTGCGTCAGCCTTTTTGTCTGCCTTGGCATCGTCCTTCTTAGCAGCTTTCTTGGTCGACTTCTTTTCGGCCTTCGGGGCCACTTCCTTGACGTTGTCCGTGATCAGGGTGATCGCGTCCTGAACGCCAATGTCGTGCTTCAGCATGTCATCGGTGAGGGCCTTGCGAACGGCCTTCTCTTCCATGTTGTATTCGCCAGCCAGGCGCTTAATTTCAGCCTTGACCTGGTCGTCAGTCGGCTCGATCTTTTCAGCCTTGACGACCGCTTCAAGGACCAAGTTCGTCTTGACGCGGCTCTCGGCGTTGGCCGCAAACTGCTTCTTCAGGTCGTCTTCGGAGGTGCCAGTCAGCTGGTAGTACATCTGCGGGGAGATGCCCTGTTGCTGCATGGAGCTCATGTACTGGTTCATTTGGTTGTCGACTTCGGTGTCGATCATGGCCTGTGGAATCGCCGGGATCGTGGCGTTCGCAACAGCCTCAGCAATGGCCTGCTCCTGGATGGCGTCCTTAGCGGCGTCGTCCTTCTTTTCCTGCAGGTCAGACTTGATCTTCAGCTTCAGTTCTTCAAGCGTGTCAACGTCTTCGTCGTCCAAGTCCTTGGCAAAGTCGTCATCCAGCTTAGGCAGTTCCTTGCTCTTAACTTCGTGGAGGGTCGTCTTGAATTCGGCGTCCTTGCCTGAAGTTCCTTAGCTTGGTAGTCATCCGGGAAGGTGACCTTGACGGTGACTTCATCGCCGGCTTTGTGGCCGATCAGCTGATCTTCAAAGCCAGGAATGAAGGAGTTAGAGCCCAGTTCGAGCGAGTAGTTCTTGGCAGAGCCGCCATCGAATTCCTTGCCGTCAACGGTGCCGACATAGTCGATTGTGACCGTGTCGCCCTTTTCAGCCTTGCCGTCTTCCTTGAGTACGAGTTCAGCCTGGCTCTTCTGCTTGTCTTCAAGCTCCTTTTGAACATCTTCGTCAGTGACGGTAGTGTCCTGCTTGTCAACTTCAAGACCCTTGTAGTCGCCCAGTTTAACTTCTGGGGCAACGGTAACGGTGGCCTTGAGGACCCAAGGCTTGCCTTCGTCCATTGAATCGATGTCGACTTTTGGCTGGTCGACCGGGTCGATACCGGCTTCCTTAACCGCGGCGTCGTACTCGCTAGGCATCACGATGTTCAGTGCGTCCTCGTACAGTGCGGACTCGCCGTACATGTGATCGAACACGGTACGTGAAACGTGGCCCTTACGGAAGCCTGGCACGTTCAGGTTCTTCTTAACGCGGTTGAACGCTTGGTCCAACCCCTTTTTGATTTTATCTTGCGCGATTTCGAAGGTCAAAACACCTTCCGTGTCGCCTTTCTTTTCCCAGTTTGCAGCCATGATATCCCTCCGACTATTTTCTGTTATTCGTATTGCATACTTTAGTTATGATACGCGAAAAGCCCGCCTTTGTAAACGTTCGGCGGGCCTGCCAAGAAAAAAACTTTACGGGCGCCTAATCGTCGGCCACCGCGGCTGACGCAACTCCGCTGTACGCGTCAACGTGAACCACGTGTTCGCCGCTGTCGTGCTGCAGCGAAACCTCCCACTGTACCTGGCCGTTATCGGTGTCCAGATCCCACTCGGTGGCGGTGCTGCCAGCGAGCTTCTTGGTGGCGGCCGCGTGATGTCCTTCAGCGGTTTCAGCCCGGCGCGCTTGATGACCGGGTCGTTGTCGTCGGTCGAGTCCTCCTCGTCCTGAATCGTTTCGCCGGTGTCGCCATTGATCGTCATTTCGTGCTCGGTCGTCCCGACGTTGCCGGTGATTTCATATCGGTAGGTCCCGGTTTCGCGATCGAGCTTCACCGCCGTCACCTGGGCATCCGGATGAGCCTTCACGAAAACGTCCCAGGCCTGATCCAGCGTCTGTTTAGGCAGCGTTTGGGCAACCTTGCTGCTGGAAGACCGGCTGGACTTGGTCGACTGGCTTGATTTCGTTGTCTGGCTGCTTTTGTCTTTGGCTTCGTGATCGTCATCATCGTGGCCGCAAGCGGCCAGCCCTAGGGTCGTGAGAGCAACTACGGTAATAAGGACGCGTTTGATCATTGTCAGACTCCTTTGCGGTGAGTGATTGCGCTGTCATTAATCCTAGTTTAGCAAATGTTTTGCTTCCTGCATAGAAAAATAGTTTATCTAGTTTATAAGTTTTTTTGAAGCAAGACACGATCCCCCTTCTCACGTCCAGAGTCCTAGTGCTGAGTATGCATCGGCACCGCCAGGATGAGTCAGTGCAAAAGGGCCACCGAGTTGGCGCCTTACTAGTTCCTCCGGGCCATCCGGTATTCCTTTTTCAGATCAAATCTCGTATAATAGAAACAAAGAAGAACGTATGTATCAAGAGTGTTGGTAGTGGCTATGCACTGTGACCAACCGGCAACGTACCGCAAGGCAACGTGCCCCACCATAGACGGATGCAGATCAACTCACTCGGGAGGTCGTGCATTTGTGTACGGCCTTCTTTTAATTCAAGAGTGGAGGAATGAACTATGTTAGTTTTTAATGATGGAAACTTGATGGAAGTTGCAACCGGGGCCGAGGCCGTTCAGGCACTGATCGACTCGCTGCCGGGACGCACGGAACTTAACTGCATTGGCCTGAACACGTACCTGCTGGCGCGGAGAAATAGCTCTTCAGCGCAGGTCGCCCAGCTGGATGCGATCGTGATTCAAAAACTCGCACGCGCTGCCAAGGCAGAGGCACAACCTGCCAAGACCTGGTACCAAAAGCGCGCCAGCAACATCAACCGCAACTGGCTGAACGGCTTTGCCACCTCGCCTGACGTCCCGGAAACGGTCCGTCAAGCGGCCACTTTGTAAGGCGTAACTGGCGAATCACAATCAGTGATCAAAATCCTCGGGCAACCGAGGATTTTTTGTGCGCACTCAAAAAGCCTGAAGCGGGTGTTTGCGCACCTGCTTCAGGCCGGTTCAAAATATCGCGAGGTCAGTTCAAATTGCTCAGTCTTACGCCAGTTATTCGGCGGATTCGACTGCAGCGACCATTTCCTTGGTGTACTTGCCAATGACCGGCGCCGGGTCGGCGTTGTCGGCGACCATTTGGACGATGGCGGAACCGACGATGACGCCGTCCGCTTCCTTGGCCAGGGTCTTGGCCTGCTCTGGGGTGTGGACCCCAAAGCCGATGCACAGCGGCGCGTCGGTCACCTTGCGCAGGCTGGCAATCAGGTCAGGCAGGTTCAGCGCAAAATCGTTGCGCTGACCGGTGACGCCAAGCGCGGACACGATGTAAATGAAGCCCGTTGCGTGCTGAACCAGCTTCTCCAGCCGGCTGCCCGAGGCCGGGCTGATCAGCGGGATCAGGTCGACGTGGTGCTTTTCCGTGTATGGCAGGATCTCGCCGGCCTCCTCGGCAGGCAGGTCGGGAATGACTAAGCCGTAGACGCCGAGCTCCTCGCAGCGTGCGGTGAACTTTTCGTAGCCGTACTTGAACGGGATGTTCGCATAGGTCAGAAACACCAGCGGCACCTGCGAGGTTTCGCGGATTTTCGCAACGATGTCGAACACGCCGTTGACCGTGATGCCACCGGCAAAGGCGCGCAGCCCGGCCGCCTGGATCACCGGCCCGTCGGCAATGGGATCGGAAAACGGCACGCCGAGTTCGACGATGTCCGCACCGGCGGCGGCGAGTGCCAGGACCTGGCTGACGGTACTGTCAGCCGACGGGTCGCCTGCCGTCACGAACGGAATGAATGCCTTGTGACCATTTTTAAAAACGTCTCGTAATTTACTCAATGCCCTTTACCCCCCGGTACTTCGCGATGCTGGCCACGTCTTTATCGCCGCGCCCGGACAACGTGCAAATAATGGTTGAATCCTTCGGCATGGTCGGCGCGAGCTTTTGGACGTAAGCCACCGCATGGCAGCTTTCGATCGCGGCGATGATGCCTTCCTCCTTGGCGATGTACTCAAAGGCCGCCACCGCCTCGTCGTCGGTGATACCGACATACTTGGCGCGGCCGCTGGCAGCCAGCGCCGCGTGCTCAGGCCCGATGCCTGGGTAATCCAGGCCGGCAGAAATCGTGTACACCTTGTCGATCTGGCCTTCATCGTTCTGCAGGAAGACCGACTTCATGCCGTGAAAAATGCCTGGGGTGCCAAGCTCCATGGTCGCGGCGGTCTTGCCGGAGTGAATCCCCTTGCCGGCCGCCTCAACGCCGTACAGCTTGACCGATGGATCATCGATGTACTCGGCAAACGAGCCGATCGCGTTGGAGCCGCCGCCGACACAGGCGACGATGGCATCAGGCAGTTTACCTTCCACGTCCATGATCTGCTGCTTGGACTCTTTGGAAATGACGCTTTGGAACTCCTTGACCATTGCCGGATACGGCGCCGGGCCCATAGCGGAACCGATCAGATAGTAAGTGTCATCGGGATGTGCCGCCCAGTCCTGCAGCGCCGCGTTAACGGCGTCCTTGAGCAGCCCCTGACCCGACGTGATTGGCCGCACCTTCGCGCCCAGCAGCTCCATCCGGTAAACATTCAGGCGCTGGCGCTCGGTGTCTTCCTTGCCCATGAAAATCTCGCAGTCCATGCCGAACAACGCAGCCGCCGTGGCGGTGGCCACGCCGTGCTGGCCGGCGCCGGTTTCGGCGATCAGCCGGGTCTTGCCCAGCTTCTTAGCCAGCAGGACCTGGCCGAGCACGTTGTTGATCTTGTGGGCGCCGGTGTGATTCAAATCCTCGCGCTTGAGGTAGATCTTCGCGCCGCCGAGGTCCTCGGTCATGTTCTTCGCGTAGTACAGCAGCGATGGCCGGTTGGCGTAATTATTCAGCAGGTCGTGGAACTCCTTTTGAAAGGCGGGGTCCGTCTTGCAGTCCTCGAAGGCCTTGGTCAGTTTTTCCAGCTCGGACATCAAGGTCTCCGGCACGTACTGGCCGCCGAATTCTCCGAAGCGGTTGTCTTTTTTTATCAGTATCCTTATCTTTTAACATCTGAAAAGTTCCTTTCTGTCTCGCGGACCGCGGCAACGAAGGCTTGCACCTTCGCCGCATCCTTGCGGCCGTTAGTTTCTAGACGGCTTGACGCATCGACAATGGCCGGATGCGCGCAGGTAATGGCGTCCTGGACGTTGTCGGCATCCAGGCCTCCCGCCAGCATCAGCGGCTGATTTGCACTCGGCAGGTGATGCCAGTCCAGCGTCTGGCCGGAGCCGTCGCCGGCATCCATCAGGCATAATCGGCGGTCGTGGTCGGCTGCGCGGCATTCACCCGTGCGAACACGTCAAACCCCAGCGCGTGAAGCGTGGCGACCAGCCCGGAATCAGCCGGCCGGTGCAGCTGCACCGTGGTGATGATGGGAAAAAGCGTAGCCAGCGCCGCGGTGTCCGGTTCAACGACCACCGCCACCGGCGTGATTCCGGCGGTCAAACCCGCCGCCAGCGCCATTGCCCGCTGCGGGCTGACCTGATGGCGCCCTGCCGCCAGGACAAACCCCGCGTAATCCGGCGGACCCGATTGACCAGGTCCACATCGGCTTCGGTCATCAGGCCGCACACCTTCACCGCGGTCATGCTTGGACCTTCTCGACGGCGCGGCGGTACTCGCGAATGGTCGCGACGCGGTCCTGCGCCTTCATGAATGTTTCGCCGATCAGCGTGCCATTGAGCCCGCCGGCCTGCAGCTCCTGCAGCTGGCTGGGCTTGGTCACGCCGCTTTCGGCAATCACCGCAATGTCCTGCGGGATCAGCTTGCGCCGGCGAATGCTGTTTTGAAAATCAACGCTGAAGTCGCGCAGGTCGCGATTGTTGACGCCCATCAGCTGCGGGTGAAGCGGCAGCGCGCGGCTGATTTCATCCTCCGAGTGGCACTCGACCAGCGGCAGCAGCCCCATTTTCAGGGTGTAGTCGTACAAGTCGGTCAGCTGCTGCCCCGGCAAAATCGCCGCAATCAGCAGCACCATGGTCGCGCCGCTGGCCCGCGCCTGGTCGATCATGTAACGGTCGATGGTGAAGTCCTTGCGCAGCACCGGCGTCTTCACGGTTTGCGTGACGGCCTTGAGATCTGCCAGCTGGCCGTGAAAATAATCCGGCTCGGTCAGCACCGAAATGGCGTCGACCCCTGCTGCCTCGTACTCGCTTGCGATCTGTGTCACCGGGAAGCTGGTGGCAATCTGCCCCTTGCTCGGCGAGGCCTGCTTGCACTCGGCAATAATGCCAAAATGCTGGTGCAGGCGCGCCGGCAAAAGCGCGGCCGCCTGTGGTGCCGGAGTTGCCAGCGCCTGGTCATGCATGGCCGCCGGACTGATGTCAGCTTTTTCGCGAATCAGCCGCTTTTGGGTCGCGGCCACCAAGTCGTCCAAAATCATGCACTCACCTCAACGTGATCAACTGCCAACGCATCATCCAGCCGCTTGATGGCGGCGCCTGACTCAATGGTCTTGCGCGCCAGATCGATGCCGGCCTGAATCGTTGGGGCCGCGCCCGTCAGACTCAGCGCCACGCCGGCGTTAAAGATCACGGCGTCGCGCTTGGCGCCCGTATCGCGGCCGGCCAGCACATCCCGCGTGATCTGCGCGTTTTGTGCCGGCGTGCCGCCCACCAGTTCCTGTTTATTCGCGATCTTGATGCCGTAATCCGCAGGTTCAACGTCAGCTTTTCAAACTGACCATCCCGAATGCGAATCGCATCGGTTGGGCCGGTCACTGTGACCTCGTCCAGCCCGTCCTCGCCGTGGATCACCATGCCGGAAGTGACGCCGAGCTGGCTGATGGCCTCGGCCATTGGCTGCATCAAGTCCTCGCTGTAAACCCCCAGCAGTTCGTAGGTCGGCCGGGCAGGATTGGCCAGCGGCCCGATCAGGTTAAAGATGGTCGGGAAACCGAGTTCCTTGCGCGCCGGACCAACGAAGCGCATGGACGGATGATACTTTTGCGCGAACAGGAAGCAGAAGTTGTAGGCCTTCAGCAGCTGCGCCGACTTTTCCGGTGTCGCGTTGATGTCAAAGCCCAGCGCCTCGAGCACATCGGCTGCCCCGCTCTTGGACGAGGCCGCCCGGTTGCCGTGCTTGGCGATTTTCACCCCGGCCGCTGCGATGACGAACATCGAGGTGGTGGAAATGTTGAAGGAGTCACTGTGATCGCCGCCAGTGCCG
The DNA here is from genome assembly GCF_001311195.1 of Lacticaseibacillus camelliae DSM 22697 = JCM 13995. GTDB lineage: Bacteria > Bacillota > Bacilli > Lactobacillales > Lactobacillaceae > Lacticaseibacillus > Lacticaseibacillus camelliae. The sequence continues at coordinate 16,279 of NZ_BBAJ01000018.1, read as the reverse complement.
ACGACCTCCAGCACCTTAGCCTGCGGGTCAAACGGCAAGGCCTTGCGGCGCAGCGAGTCCGCCGCGCCGGCGATTTCCTGCGGTTTCACGCCTTTGGCCGCCATCGCGGTCAGGTAGCTGGCAATCATTGTTGCGTCCGCGATGCCAGAGGTCAGCTCGTCGTGCGCGGCCTTGGTTTCGTCAAAGGTCAGGTCTTCGTGCTTCACTAATTTGTTGATTGCTTCGTGTAATGTCATGATTTTTCTCCTCGTTGGAATCCTGAAGTGTCAGTCTGCCAAGTTGGCCTTGCCATCGTTTGAACATCATGTTGTTCGCCGCCTTTATGAGAATACAAAAAGCTCGCCCATAAACAGTCATGCTGTTTAAGGACGAGCTTTCACTCGCGGTGCCACCTTAATTGGACTCGATCGAAATTGTCGATTCAAAGTCCCTCTTATACAGGGCTAACACCCTGCCGGCAACTGACGCGTGCCAGACGTGCTTCCTGACTCACCAAGAAAAAGCACTCGGTTTTTGGGCAGCCCCTCGGTGGTCCATTTAACTATCTGCGTTCGACGACACTCACAGCTCCGGTCGCTCTCTGGGCGTGCACAATAGTCTTGATCTCCACCTCATCGGTTTATGGACGTGCTATTTGATTAGCTCTTATACTAATCACATTCTCATCTTACGTCAATGGCTTTCACATAATTATTTTGACGATGTCGGGAAAATTTTCCCCTCAGAGTCGCCAAGCAACAACTAATCCTTCAGGCTCATCGTCACGGTGAAGTCGAACGAATCCGTGTACAAGCGATACCGCTTCAGCGGCCGCGGCCCGCAGCTGTTGCTGCCAAGCGCCTGAACCCGGGCATCCAGACGCACCTGGTCGGTGGTCTGATCGCCGAGCGGCAGACCATCCCCACCGACGACGTTCAGGTTAACAGGCGCTAGGCCAGCCACGTGCACCGCTGGCCCCGCCGTCGTCGCAATCGTCGCCCAGCGCACGCCCATGCGGTTGCCGGATTCCTGCGGCACCACATACGGGAAGCCCCACTGATCGCGGCTGAGGTGATAGCGGCCGAGCGGCGCTGCGTCCAGACTATCCGGATAGCTTTCGCCAGTGCCCCGGCCGAACCAGTCAACTGTTTTAACGGTGGTCTTCAGCGGCAGCTGGTACCCGATGCGTGGCACTTCCGTCGGCTTCTCGCCGTCGAACCAGCCCTTGGTGCGGATGGTCACACCGGCCGCGCTGACCCAGACCGTCACGGCCAGCTCAATGCCCCAGTTGATGGCCGGCGGCGCAATGCGCTGGCGAATCGCCACCATCACCGTGTCGTCATTTTGCGTGATCTGAAGGCCTTCACACCGCGCAAACAGCGTCGTGATGCGCTTCTTTTGCCGCTCGGCCACCACGTTCATGTCGTTGCTGATGGGCAGGCGATCCAGCGTCAGCGCCATGTCCCCGGCCAACAGCGGCTGGCCGCCTTGGCTGAGCTGCGTGACATTGCCGGTGCCGCGGTCGACTGTGACTGTCAGTGCACCACGGGTGATCGTCACCGTGGCCGGCGTCTGGCTCACTTCTGCCGGCGCGTCGGCAAGATTCGGCAGGCCTTGGTAAGCCACCTGTTCATACGCCAACTTGGCGCCGGCCTCAAACACCCCGAGCTTTGTGGTCGTCTCAATGGCGAAGTTCAGCAGCGCATCGGCGCCGATGATCTCAGGCAAGTCTAGGGCAAAAACGGGGCTAAGCGCGCCGGGTGCTAACGGCGGCAGCGCGAGCTTACCGCTGGCCACGTTGTCCCCGGCAACCGTCAACTGCCACCGTAGCACGAGGTCATGCGTTGTTCGGTAGTGATACAGGCTTTTGACGACGACGTGGTTCTGGGCCGCGAAAAATTGGAACGGCTGAATGACGTGCTCGTACTCCAGCAGCCCAGGCGACGGCACCCGGTCCGGCCGCACCAGCCCGTCGATGCAGAACGTTGCGTCGTTGACCGGCTCGCCGAACGCGCCGCCCCACACGTACTTCGGCCCGTCCGGGGTGTCCTGCTTCAGGCCGTGGTCCTTCCACTCCCAGATGAAGCCGCCCTGCACACTCTTGTAAAGATGGAACAAATCTTGATAATCCTGCAGGCTGCCGGCACCGTTGCCCATCGCGTGGCCGTACTCACACAGAATGTGCGGCTTTTGATGCGTTAGCTTCACGGCGCGCTTTTCAATGTCTTCGACCGAGGTGTACATCGTCGAATACATGTCGGCGACCACTGTGTCGCGGTCGCCTTCGTAGTGGATCAGGCGACTGGCGTCGAGCTCGCGAATCGCGGCCGCCTCGGCGACGTGATTTTCACCGAAGTCGCTTTCGTTACCCAGCGACCAGATGACGACGCACGGGTGGTTGAAATCGCGGTGCACCATCCGCTGAGCGCGGCTGACAAACTCGCCGCGCCAGTACGGATCGTTGGTGGGCATCTCAGTCACGTACATGCCGTGGGTCTCGAGGTCGCACTCATCGATCACCAGCAGCCCCAGCTCATCGCAGACGTCGTAAAAATACGGCGTGTTCGGGTAGTGCGAGGTGCGGATCGCGTTGATGCCAGCGCGCTTGATCTGGGTGACCTCGCTGAGGATGTAGTCTTGCGTCAGCGCGCGGCCGGTTTCCGGATTGAACTCGTGGCGGTTGACGCCGTTGAACAGGACCGGCACCCCGTTCAGGCAAATCTGGTCATCGATCATCTCGACGCGCCGCAGCCCGAAGCGCATCGGCACCATGGCGCCGGCGGTTTCGTCCTGGACGACCAGCGTGTACAGGTTCGGCGTTTCGTCTGTCCACTCGTGCGGGTCCGGAATGTCAATGGTGGTTTTACCGTTCGCCAAGTCAGCTTCAGCAATCGTCTCGCCGGCAAAGTACACCTTGCCACTCAGCTTCGGGTCAGCCGCGGCCTCGATCGCGACCTGGACCTGCCACTGGCCGTCCTTAAATTGAGGCGTGAGCTGCAGGTCATCCAGCCGACCTTCATCAACAATCGTGACGTCGCGAAAAATGCCGCTCAGCCACCACTGGTCCTGATCCTCAAGAAACGAGTACTTTGACCATTTTCCCACCTGCACCGCGATGGTGTTCTCGCCGGCCACCAGCAAATCGGTGACATCAAACTCGGTCATCAGCCGACTGCCGTGACCATCCCCGACCAGCTGGCCATTGAGCCAGACCTTGAACGTCGAGTCCACGCCGTCAAAGCGCAGGATCTGGCGCGTCAGCTGCGGCTTGAACGTGAACCGGCGGAAATACAGACCCGTCGGATTTTCCGCAGGCATCGCGGTCGGGTCGACCGGGATCGGAAAATCCACGTTGGTGTAATTCGGCTTGCCGTACCCTTGCAGCTCCATGTGCCCCGGCACCTTGATGGTTGCCCAGTCGATGGCGCCGTAATCGCCGGTCGTGAAGGCCTCTGGGATTTCGCGCGGCGACTGCAAGTAGCAGAACTGCCAGGTCCCGTTCAGCGAATGCGTATAAGGTGATGCGGCTTCTTTGTAACTCAGCGCCGCCGCCAAGTCATCGTAATAGAAGAAACGCGTGCGTGGTGCTAATTTGCTCATGACCCTACCTCCAGATTTGACGCGAAATTGATCAATTGCCGTCAGTATAGCGCAACCATCCCCACCCAGCCGGCTTTGTGGTCGAAATTCCGGCAATGTCTCAAAAAAAGATCAGCCGCGTGGGCTGATCTTCCGAATTGCAAACTACTCATGGTGAAGCGGAGGTTAATCGTTGTTCTTAGCAATGTCCGCGCGTTTCTTGGTCCACGCCGCCATTGCCTTGTTGTACTGACTGGTCGTAACGGGCTTAGACTGCAGCTTCATGTAGTCGAGCCGGGCTGACGCCGCGCCAGTCCACGAGTAGGACGTGGTGAACGGCTGAACCTTGGTGACTGATGGAGCCCCGCCGCCGGAGTTGACCGGGATCATGATGCCGATGCTCAGCAGGTACGCCTCGGCCTTGGCAAAGGCTTTATACCGCGCATTGTCATCGTTCGTGATTTTTTCGGCCGCATTGACTAGGCTCTCGTACTTGTCCAGACCAACCTCTTTGATGATGCTGTTCTGGGTCGCTTCGTTCGACTGCGACCGGGTCGACGCGGGATCCAGCCCGTAGCCGATCAGGAAGCTGCCATTGGACGGCTTGTAAATGTCAAGGTAGGTTGACGGATCCTGATAATCGGGACTCCACCCAGACGCGTTGCTGAGGTCAAAGTCAGAGGCCTTCCCAGTCGTGGCGGCGTATGTTGCCGCGTTATACCGGTCAGCGTTCAACTCGATGATGTCGATCTCGACGTTCTTGGCGCCCAGCGTGGTTTCCTCAGAGCGCTTAAACGACTTGACCTCGTTGAGCCCTAGCTCGCTCTTTTGCCCCTGCGGGAAGTCCAGCTTAATTGGGAAGGACACGCCTTGCGCCGTCAGTGCCGTCTTCGCCTTTGCGAACAAACGCTTGGCGAGCGCTGGATTGTAGGTCCCATCCTGCGCGTCAGCCATCTTGATCTTGCCGTAAACTGCCGGATTCAAGGCGCGCAGGTCTGCCTGCACGTATGTCCCATAGTCCTTGCCATCCGCCTGCACGAAAGAGGGCGGGGTCATTTCGTTGCGCAGTGACCGCTTGGCCCCAGCGCCGCCGGTGGCCTGAGCGTTATACGCGGTGCGATCCATCGCGTACTGAATTGCCAAGCGGAAGTCCTGATTCAGCAGGGCCTTTCTTGTGTCCTCACGCTGCTTGGCCGTTTTTTTTGTCGGTGTTGTTGTACGACTGGCGGTTGAGATTCATTGTGATGTTGAATGTACCGGCGTCCTGGCGCGACCAAACAATGTTTTTGCCGTTCTGCTTTTGGACTTGCTTGTAGCCTGGCAGGTTTGGGTAAACCCGCGCCTGCGTGTAGTCGCCTTTTTCAAACGATTTATACAGCGCGTCGGGGTTGGAGCCGTCGTTGAACGTGTACTTCACGTGCTTCACGTGCACGTTCTTCTTATCCCAGTACTTGTCGTTGGCCGTGTACTCGATGACCGACTTGGACGTGAAATTGGTCAAGCGGTACGGGCCATCGTACAAAATGGCGCTGGCTTTTGGCTGACCGTACTTCTTGCCCTGCTGCTTAAGGAATTTGCCGTTGATCGGTTCAAGCAGCCCATACTGCAGCTTAGAATTCCAGTACGGCTCCGGCTGGGTCAAGTTGAAGCGAATCTTGTCTTTGCCGACCACCTTCACGCCAACTTTAGAAAAGTCCTTGGTCTTGCCGCTGGCGTAATCATTCAGGCCCACGATTGAATTCTGGATCACGTACAGGCCTTCCGACTTGCCGGCGACGTCATGCTTGATCCCGGTAATGAAGTCCTGCGGCTTGACCTTCGCGTAGGTGTTGCCTTCGCTGTCGACCCATTTGGCGTCCTTGCGCAGCTTGTACGTGTATGTCTTGCCGCCGTTTGTGACCTTGTAGGACTGCGCCAGCCCAGGCACGATTTGGCCGTAGCGGTTTGTCTTCATCAGCGGCTCCTCAAAGTTCGCCAGGTGGTCTGTGTTCGTCGTCCGGCTAGTGATCGAATAGTCAAAAGTATCCGGGTCAGTCCCAAACACGTAGCTATAAGTATCGTTCTTATCGGCACTGCTAGAAGACCCGCTGTTGCCACACGCCGCCAGCAATGCCGTCATCGTCAACGCAATCAGGATTGCGTTGCGTTTGTTTCGTCGTTTCATTCACAAAGTCCTCCAACCTCATGGTTAACTTCCCAAGTCTTCCCAGTAAAATTAATGTTTTCATACCGACTCCACCAGGCCCGCAGGCTCAGCGCATGGTCACCTCCCACTTGTTCAATTGGGTCAGCCGGTTCATCACCGCTCCTGGCCTGACCAATCCAACTTTTATTAAAGAAAGATTGCATTTTCATTAGTATATGTCCGTAAAATACACTTGTCAATGAATTGAGAACAAATATTTTAAATGCTGGCCTGTACATCAGCTTTCAGTCAGCTAGTATTCCACATTTATGGCAGGAATATTAGAAAAAGTTCTTTAATGGTTGTGCCTTTTTCTCATTAAGCAAATGCCTGACAAAGCCACACCAGCAGCCTCGCCCGAGGCATAAAAAAAACGACAGCTTCCTCAGCTGTCGTCCGTTCGAAAATGATTCAGTTTAGAGCTAACTCTCGATCCCCAGAATCTGCCGGATCTCGGCATCGCTCAGCATCGCCTTGTTCTCGGTGCCGCTGAGGATCTGGTCGACCAGGTCGCGTTTCTGCGTCTGCAGTTTGACGATTTGTTCCTCGATGGTTCCCTTCGTGATCAGGCGGTAAACATCGACCTGGTGGTGCTGGCCGATGCGGTGGGCCCGGGCAATGGCCTGGTCCTCGACCGCGGGGTTCCACCACAAGTCGACCAGGATCACCATGTCGGCGGCGGTCAGGTTCAAGCCGGTCCCGCCGGCCTTCAGCGAGATCAGGAAGAACGGCCGCTCGCCGGCGTTAAACGCGTCGACCATGGCCAACCGCTTCTTCGGCGGGGTGTCCCCTTCAAGCAAAAAGTCCTTGAGTTTCAACTCCTTCATCCGCGTCTGGATCTTGGCCAGCATCCCCGTGAATTGGGAAAAAAATCAGCACGCGGCGGCCGTTTTCCGCGGCCTCTGTCAGCAGATCCTCCAGCTGGTCCAACTTCCCAGACCCGCCGTGATACCCGGCCACGTAGAGTGCCGGCGTGTCGCACAGCTGGCGCAGCCGCGTCAGCCCGGCCAGAATGGCCAGCTTGTTTTTCACCAGGCCCTGGCTGGACAGCCCCCGGACCTTGACCTGCATCTGTTCCAGCTGGGCCAGGTACACGGTCTTTTGCGCCTTGGTCATTTCGTTGGTCAGATTGGTTTCGACCAGCGGCGGCAAGTCCTTCAGCACCGTCTTCTTCTCGCGCCGCAGGATGAACGGGGCCACGCGCAGCGCCACCTCATCCGGGGCCATTTTCTCGAAGACTTTTTTTACTAGGCAACAGCCCTGGCAGCACCAGCGCAAAAATCGCCCACAGCTCGCCCGTGCGGTTTTCAATCGGCGTGCCAGACAGCGCGTAAGTCGCGCGCGGCTTCAGCTTGCGCAAACTCTGGTGCGTCTTGGTCGCGCTGTTTTTGACAAACTGCGCCTCGTCCAGCACCACGTAGTTCAGCGGCCCCTTGGCGTACTCGGCCGCATCACGCTGCACACTGTTGTAGCTGGCGATCAGAATGTCGTAGCCGTCCGCTTCGATCATCGTCGTGCGCTCGGGCTTGGTGCCATCAACCACAGCCACCCGGAGGTCTGGCGCAAATTTTGCGCACTCGGACTGCCAGTTGTATAGCAGCGATGCCGGCGCCACGATCAGACTCGGCTTGCCGGCCTGCAGGTGATGCGTCAAAAAGGCGATCATCTCCAGCGTTTTGCCCAGGCCCATTTCATCGGCCAAAATGCCACCAAACCCGTGCGCGTTCAGCATTTCCAGCCACTGTACGCCCGCCTTCTGGTACGGGCGCAGTTCGGCGTTCACGGCCAGCGGGTTGTCGTTTTTGAATTGCTCCGGGTGCGTCAGGTCCTGCGCCAGGCGTTTGACCTGGTCATCGAAGTCGGCGCTTTTGCCCAGCGCGGCCTGCACGGCGAGCGTTTGGGCGGCCGGCACCTCGACCTTGCCGTGGTGCAGCTGACCGTGGCGCAGGTTGGCCAGCGCCTTGGCCACGCGGCGCAGCGGCTCGTCCAAGATCACCAGCGAACCGTCTTTGCGCGTCATGTAAGGCCGCTCAACGTCGATCTGGGTCAGCATTTGGTCGACTTCGCCGGACTGAACACCGTTCATCGAAAATGAAATCGACAGCAGCCCGTTTTTTTCACTGACATCGACCTTTGGCGCCAGCGTCTTGCCGTCCTGGACCATCGCTTCCACCGCCGGGCTGACCGTCACTTTGCCGTTTTCGCGCAGGTTCGGCAGGAGCTGCTGGTAGAAATCGTACATCGTCTCAGCGTCCGGCACCGCCAGCCGCCAAAGCGTTTTGCTCGGCTTGAACCCCAGGCTGGTCAGGTAATCGACCGCCTGGCGCTCCTTGACCGAGTCGCGCGGCTGATTTAACGTCGCCGGCGCGCCAGCGGGAATCTCCTTGCCATCATAATCAAAAGTGAGATCCAGAGTGATCGCGTTCAGGTCGCGGTCCAGCGCAAAGTGCGGCGTCATGGCCGGTGCGGCGACCAGCTCCGCGCCTGTCACCTTGCCAATTTTGGCAAACGCGTCCGCCAGCGTGCGCAATGAGCCGGCTTCATCGGTTCGGAAGGTCAACTTTTGCTGACCGCTCAACGGACTGAGCGGACTGCTGAAATCGCCCACCAGCTGGTTCACCAGGTGCATCTGCGCCGCAGTCAGCTGATAACAGTGGTCATCCCGCACCAGCATCTGGTCGCCTTGAATCACCAGCCGGCATCGGCGACCAGCGCCACCTGAAAGCCGTCATGGTTCTGTTTGATGGTCATGTTAAACAACCCCGCAGTCGGGGTGAACGGTGCGATCACGACCTGCGGAAACGAGCGGTCGCGGTACGGCACAAACTCGAAATTCGTCAGCGCGCCAAACGACTCGGCCGCATCGCTCACATAACCCGGCGGCAGAATCAGTTCGCGCGCCGCGGCGGCGTTGTTCACGTCATGGTCCTTTTGACTGCTGTAAGAGCTGGCCATCGCGTCCAGGAGATCGCGCTCGGGCTTCTCAAACGCGTCATGTGCCAACACGTAGCTCGCCTTACCGTTCGTGTCAAAGCGGCCCTCGTCCGCATAGGCGTCAAAAAAAGCGCCAGAGGTCTGAGACCACGTAAAAATGCCCGCCGCCCTCGCGCGCCGAGATGTGCAGCTCAAGGAAAAAGCGCAGCTCCGTGTCCCACGTCTCCGTCTCGACGCTGGCCACGCCAAGGGTGACCTTCAGCGCCAGCGGAATCGCAGCTTCTTTACTGTTCGGCCCATGAAACAGCGGCGCGGCCTCGATCGCGCGCTGTTGCATGAACCGCTTGCCGCTGGACTGCGGCTCTGGCTTGGCCGCCCACTTGAACACCGGTTGGCTGAGCGGCATGTCGCCTTCGTCGATCACGTCCTCGACGTCTTCATTTTGGTCGCGAAAATAAATCTCCACCGCCGCGATGTGCTTGCAGTAGCCGTGCCCGGGAAAATAAGGGCAACTGCAGTAATCGTCATCCGTGTCCGCGCCTAAAATCACCGTGTACGGCTTGGTCCCGTACACGGTCGCCTCGATTTCTTGTCCCTGATTGACCGCGGTGATCTCCACGTTCCCATCGCGCACGATGCGCTCGCCGCGCGTCCACATAATACTCGGCATCTTCCGTCTCGCCATGTGCTTGCCCCTTTTGTGTCAGTACGTCGATTTTAACACAGCAAAAGCCGGCCCGCGATTGGACTTTTCGCGCTGCCGACCGAGCCAGGCGAGCTAAGTTTCGGCCCACTCGGCTCGTTCCTATTTTTTTCCGCTGACGATCAAAACCGGGCCGAATGACAAAGATTCCGCGCGCTGGGGGCTGACTTTTGAAAAAACCCACACGACATATTAAAAAATAGGCGCAGACTGCCGCGTCTTGCCTCGCCGCACCTAAAACACGCGATACCGGCGCAATATGCGACGCTTTAGGCTGTGCCAATGTGAGCAATATTTGGTTCAACCGCGCAGAAGCCTAATCGCAGACGGCTCAGAACGAGCCACCGCGCATATTAAATGATATGTCGTGTGGGTTTTGCAAAAATGGCCAGGGCCAAGATTCGATTTTGATTTTTTCACTTGAACCTTGGCGAAGCGATGACGATTCAATCAGTCTTTGGTCCCGCGGACGATCAGCATCATCGGCGCCCGCGTCCAAGACTCACCGGCCGCGATGTCGGCCTGGCTGCCGCGCGGCTCACTTACCCCGGTGATGGCCAGACCATTTTGGAGCAGACTATTTAAGATGGTGGCCAGAGTGTGATGATATTTCGGCACCTGCTGCCCCAGAAAAGTCGTCATGCGCTGCCCCTCATCGAAGTAATGATCGACCGGCCAGACCGCTGCGCCATCCCCTGTCTTCACCCACTGCTCGTGGCCTTCCGCCGTGTACAACGGGTGCTCGATGGTGAACAGCAGCGTGCCGCCAGGACTCAGCATCGTGTTAATGTGCGCCATCAGCGTCGCGAGGTCGGCCACGTAATGAAAAGCCAGCGAACTGATCACCAAGTCGAAACTGCCGGCTGGCCGCTGAAAAGTGGTCAGATCTGCCAACTCATAAGTGATTTTGGCATCGGTCGTCCGCGCTCTGGCTGCTTCAAGCATCCGCTTCGAGCTGTCGATGCCGAGGACACTGGCCGCCCCGCGGCTCGCCGCGTATCGGCACTGCCAGCCGTAACCGCAGCCCATGTCGAGCACGCGCAGGCCCGCGAGGTCGGGTAACAGCCGCTTGAAGTCTGGCCACTCGCCTGCGCCTTTGAGGCCTGCCTGGCTGCGGGGCATTTTGGCATATGCCGAGAAAAATGCTGGATCATCATATTGCGAAGTCATAGTTACCTCCCAGAGGTCATTCGACCAAACCCTAGTCGTGCATCCAGTATAGCACCAGGCGCTGCGCTGCCGAGAGCGCGTATTGTAGAATTGAGGCTCACGGCCGAGGCCCGGGCGCCGCGGTTGATTTATAATGATGCCAATGATTGTCGTTTCAGCATCACCGTCGCAGGCGGACTCCCACTGCAGAAAGAAGCACATCGCTCATGAGCAAACCAAGAAGTAAACGCAAGCACAACCATAGCCGAAACAGGCAGCTGACCAAGGCCGAGCAAGCGGCGCTCGATGCCCAAATGCCAGAGATTACGGCTTACATCAACCGTGTACTCAGCAAGGCCGCGACGCGTGGCATCGCAGACGGCCTGGCGCAAGCCGCCGAAGATATTAAGCAGATGCCCGACTTCGCCGTGCCTGAGGAATCCGATGACCGCGACTTTGCCCCACTCGAAGACTACGATGCCGAGGAAAAGGCTGAAGAGGCTGACGAAGACCGGCTGGCCGCTGCCGAGGATAAGGAAGAAACGGCTGACGAGCCCGATGATGACTCCCCTGACTACAGCAAGTGGAGCCAGGATCAGCAGACCGAGGACGAGGCCATGGGCACGGGCGTGTCACCGGATTCGCCCGACGGCTGGGCAGGCGCCGATCTTGATCCTGACTGGGAAACCGGGCATGATCAGGATAACGACGACAAGTAACTGGCAGGCAGTAATCGCCTGACACCAATCACTCAAAAATGGGCCTCGTGGCTCATTTTTTTACTCTTCTTCTGCGTTCTCGGCCGTTACGAATTCTGCTTATTGGTGACAGAATGCTGCACAAGGCCCACTACACTTTGAAACTTGATGGTAAGTGACGAGGCCCCTCGATTGTTGGCATACCATTTTTGTGAGCAAGCAAAAGCCGAGACGCGTTAACGTCTCGGCCATCCTGACTGGTTAAATTTTAGTACCAACCTGGGCATTGGAGTGTGCCAGGGCGTTGGACCAGCTGCCGTAACGGCTGGCAACGTACTGATCAGCAACCTTTTCCTGGTTGGCAGCTGAGTAGTCGCCGTTCAGGTATGAGGAACTGAGTTGGTACTTGCCAATGTACTGACCGTTACGAGCGGAGTACGAACCGCCCGATTCGCGCTGGGCAATTGCAGCCTTAGCAGCCGCTTCACTGCCGGTCGCAGTGCTGCGATAGGTTGTCGTCCGCTGCGTCGTCCGAGTCTTAGGGGCCACGTACTTAGGTGCGCTGTAACGCGGTGCAGTGTAAGTCTTTGGTGCCGTGTAGGTCTTCGGTGCAGTGTAAGTCTTTGCCGGTGCCGACTGCGCTGGCGCCTGCTTTGCAGGAGCAGCCTGTTGTGCAGGCGCTGCTGGTGTCTGCTTAGCAGAAGCAGCCGTTGCGGCTGGGGCCGGCTGCGCTGGTGCCGCTTGTACGGCTGGCGCTGCAGTTTGTGCTTGCGCAACAACTGGCGCGCCAGTGAGCTTCAGCACCTGACCGACCATCAGCACGTTAGCATTTTGAATGCCGTTCAGGCTGATCAAAGTGGCTTGGCTAACGCCGGTGCTGGCTGCGATGTCTGAAAGCGTGTCGCCAGCCTTAACTGTATAGGTAGAAGCTGTTGTGGCCTGTGCTTGCGCTGCAATGGCCAGCGTCAGCTTTTGGCCGACCATGATGACGTTCTTGTTAGCGAGTTTGTTGGCCGTGGCCAGCTTGTCCGCATTTGTGTTATTTGCTGCGGCAATCGCAGAAAGTGTGTCACCCGCTTTAACCACGTACTCGCCGGTGGTAGCCGCACTGACAGAGTTGGTTTGCCCCAACACTACTGCCGTGCCAAGTACTGCTGCCGTTGTAAAGAGCCATGCTAAATGTGAGTTTTTGATAATTATTCACTCCTATGTGTTTGTCCAGTAACGATTCAACAGTGACTATACTAACGGGTCAAGGTCACAGAGCGAATACAGCAGCATTACAAATTTCGAATCATTTGTATTATTGTAATATTCTAGTTTTTGTGTGACGAGGCTGTAACAGATGCCGTTACAAGACATTACATCGAAATTCGTCCAAATGTAGGTTCACCAATTTCAAAGCCTTTGTTGGAGTTGGTAATGAGAAAGCCTGGTACAAGCATGGTGGAAGGCAACCAGTCGTTGTAGAATACCCTTGATTAAATTAGCCAAGATGTAGACGGCCAAGGTCTTCTCATTCCATGAAACACTCACTCGAATCATTCTCAGTATTAAGGCAGCATGTTCAGGCGAATCACATAAAGGAGAAGCGACAATGTCCGAAGAAAACCCAATCTATGTTAAAACCAGTGACAAAGAGAACCTTATCCTCTCGATGCTGGCAATATCCCAAAAAAATGTCTGGAACTTTGCCAACCAAGTCAGATTTCTTTGATTCATTAAAAGAACTGGACGTTGACCCTAGTCCGGAATTTATAGAAGAAGTCAAAAAGAATTTTCCAGGTATCGGACTATAATCGGCTAAGTATTTTACTTTGAAAAGCTGTAATCCATGTATTTACTCAAGTGTGGACGTCTAATTAGGCGTCAGTGTTTTTTGTCTCAGCCTGCAGATCACGACTATTCTCTGGCCGCCGCGCGAGTAATGTGGCTTCCTTTGCCATACAATGAAAAGCCGGATACGGTACCAGCACCCTATCCGGTCATGTGACTCTTGGAGCAATTATCAACACCGATTGGCCAGCGTTCTCTGGCCTGACCAGTGAAATTTGTATATCAGTAATTTGTTTCTATCCCCCAAAAGTCGCCGTCAACTACACCTTAGATGAGGCAACTAATCAGTAGCTCTAGGATTTTGTCCCCCGACCGGCAAACTTCCGCTGATGCAATATCAGGTCCTCATACTCCCGCAGATATTTGATTGGGAATGGCAAGACGGTGTACTCACCAGTGCGGACAAAACCAACTGTCAACATCTGCGCAAAGTCACTGAAAAACTCTGGAATTGCGGCCTGCGGAGCTCCTACTCCACGGATTTCGCGAAGATGTACCGCACGCTCAATCTTGGTCTTTAGTCCCTGACGTTCGCCGACAGTGTAAGCATAGCTGTTCAAAGTCTCGAGGAGCCGAATCTCGCTCAACCCACTCAACATGCCAGCACTGTCTGCACCTCGCGTTGACGAGAAGAAGGTGTAACCCAACTGAGACTGCACGGCCGCAGCAATCGCCTGCCATCCTTTGCTTCGAAACTGAATCCCGGCCTTTCGAATAATCTCTATAATTTGTCCCAGTGCCACTACGCCATGCTCACTAGCCAGGATCGACAACAACTGATCAATCTTGTCAGAATCCAAACCCGCTTGCTCGCGCAGTTGGTTCAGACAATGAACCAGCAGGTCGGCGTTAACCTTTCTTTCTGGGTCAGTCACCGCGAGTAACTCACTTAAGTGCTCTACATTCGGCAGGGTCGTTGTCGCCAATCGCCGAACAAAGTACAATCTTCCGTCTATCTCGAAAGCACATTCGATGAAACGCCAGGCCGATGGCAAATATGAATTCCCAAGTTGGGAAGCCACCATGCCACAAACCTTGGCAGATGCGCATGATCCTCACGTTCTGCTATATTTACCTGCTTTTGATTAAAAAGCAGCTGGCCCTCTGGGGTGATTTTAAGCGAGGTCACCAAGATCTTTGAGTCCTCTTTGGACGGTTCAAGGCGAGTAAAACGATAGAAACAAAACCGACTGGCACTCGCCAACAGCGCAGGCGCCACCATGTTGAGCTTCCCATCAAGAAGGTCCTTTCGAATCAGCAACTCCTGCGCCAACTTCAATATTTCAGGTTGTTCCGCTGGATCTTTCTGTTTGTGTCCAGATTTGCCGGTATTTTCGTCAGTTTTGTAGGCAAAGGTCGGCCACTCCAGCTCACCCTTGGGATTAAGCTGGCCAAAGTTCTCAACAGTAACATGTTGAATGACTTGATCTCGACTGGCCGGCTCATACTGTTCTGAAATTGTCTCATTGGCACGTGCATCTCGCACGACCTGCAGATTAAAACCAGATTGTGCTGTTGCTGTCAGTGCAATCTCAACTCGCAATTGTTTGAGCGTTTCACTTGCCTTCATCACGTCGGCTAGTCGCTTGGCCAGTTCAGAACACAAGGCCTCATCGCTCGCCGGATAGATGTTGAGCGTCTGTCCCGCAAACTGCGCCCAGGTTGTATCAACCTTTGGCAATTTGCGGCGAATGTGCGCAACCTCCGGCATGGCCAAAAAGCTAAAAGGGGTTCGGATGTACCGCTTGAACTGCAAATTCAAATTATCGACCAGCCGCTTGCTGATACCAACCTTACTTGACTCAAAACCCTGAAGTTCCTGAAAATTTAGAAAACTCAAAGCGTTGCGCCTGTCGCTGGGATTACCCCTTACCAAAATCGTACTAGAACTTGATCTTTGGCCCGTATAACGTTCAATTGTGTTATTGATGCGGTTCCAAACCCAATGTGAAGCCTGGTGGGTACCTTTCTTGGGCATCAGCGCCTCGTTGAAAAACGACACCACTCTCAGTTCAAGCGTTTGTGCCTGATCAATCTTCGCCTCCAACGCAAACTGTCCGTCTTTATCTCGGCCAAATTGCCACTCCCCGCGAGTCAAATACAAATAACCGCTCAGATTTGAGTCAGTCAGAGGAACCGGCTCAAGACTAACGAGGTTGAGAAGCAGTTGAAGAATATTGTTGGCATAAATGTGGTCCGCTGGCCTTTCTTCAAAACTAAGTCGCTCAAATGTTGTCGCTGACGGTATCCGCAGGACCTCGCCTGCTTTGAATACCCCAAGGTAGCCGATGCCGGGAATGAAAGTGTACGACAATACGTGCATTCCAAGCAACGCTTTCCGCTGCTGGCCAAGCTCGTCTTCGCGGCCCTTAGCTGACAGAAGCCCCAGCTGAAAGTCTCCGGACAAAGCTGCATAACTCAAATTGCCAGCCAACTGGTTCGTATAAATCATTTCTTGATCATTCAAGTAAAAAGCCCCCAATCAGCTTGCGTTGCGCGGCAGTGAGAACCACCTGACCATCCTTATCCAGCATCCCAGGGACTTCCAAGATGCGAGCGCCCTGACTACCGCCAGTCGAACCTGCTCGCCCGCCATTGATTGTGATCTTACCGTTCACGCCGGGATTAACATTAATTATCATTGCGCGCCACTCATGCCCTGTCTTTTCTCGGACTGACGCCAGTTTACTCAGAACCTTGTCCCGCTCGTGACCAGCAGAAGGGTCATGTCGCCCTCGCCAATTTTTGAAGTCTACCATCACCTGATCACCGATCTCAAAGTCAAATAATTCAAACAGACTAGGATCACTGAGCGGATTGAGTTGGACACCGAATTCATGCTCAAGCAGTACACGCCCCACAAACTCACCAAGTGCACCGAGATATAAGTTTTTATATTGGACAGGATTTAAAATAAGCTCGCTTGGTCGCCACGTCACTGGGATGTTCGCACTGTCAAATGCGGCACCGAGCAGCGGGTTGTTAGCAAACTTGGCTAACTGCGCCTGCTCAGCAGAGACGATCATGGCGCTACGATCACCTTTTCCAAATTGGTAATACCCATCGCGATCGTCTATTAGCCCAACTGAGTAACTGGTACCCAAAGAGCTGCTCGGTAAATACTGAAGCCCGTACCCAAAATCGTGGCTCTTTTGAAATTTATCCAAAGTGGCTTGAGAAAGGGTAGGATTGCACAGAATAAAGTGCCTCAATTTT